>JAQTQN010000172.1 GCA_028712225.1 Methylobacter sp. | reverse complement strand
TGATAGTCGGCGGCTTGCTGGCATTGATGTTGATATTGACAATGACAGTCATAGCCTTGCCGGTGTGGCTGGAATCGCAAGCCGTCGAAGCGTTACAGCTCAAAATCGATGAAGTGGAGCCGGAAGCAAAAAAAATAAAAGCCATGCAGTTGGAGATCGATACTCTGACAGAGCATACCAAGTTGCTATTGGATGAAAAAACCGCACGCCCACCTTTGGTAGTCTTGCTTAATGCCTTAAGCACATTGATTAAAGACGACACCTCATTAACCTATGCCCAGTATTCCGATGGTCATTTACAAATGCAGGGTGAGTCAGCGTCAGCGTCTGGCTTAATTAGCTTACTGGAAGCATCTGATTATTTTGCCAATGCACGCTTTGTTTCACCGGTCACGCAGGACAAAGTCACCGGGTTAGAGCGGTTTCAGATTACTGTCGACGCTACTAAACCTGCACCAATAGAGCCAAAAGCTGAGTTAGATGCTGGCAATCCGCAAGATGCAACAAATGTAGAAGAAGCACCTGATGCTTCGGAAGACCCCCAAGTCCCGTTAGAAAATCGAACTGACAATACTGACGCAACTAAAAAAGCCGGAGGCAGTGATGGCGCTGATGGAAAGTAAGCTCAGCCAAAGATGGTTGGCGCTGGGGTTGTTGGCGTTAGTCTTGTTGGTATTCTCTTTATTGGTGGTGATGCCCATTATCAATAAAGGCTTGGAATTAAACGAAAGCAAACAAGCCCTGGCCTTCCGCTTGCAACAATATGAGCGGGTGTTGGCGACCCAAGACCAGGTTGCCGCAAATGTGGAACAGATTAAGCAGGCCTATGCCGAACAAGGCTACCTTAACAGCCAGCAAACCAGCGCCTTGGCGTCAGCAGAATTGCAGGAATTTATTAAAAAAACCATCGTCGAGGCGGGTGGACAATTAAGCAGTACGCAAGTGTTGCCGGTGTCCACCAAAGGCGAATTTACCCGAATCACCATCAGCGTCAGAATGACTGGCAGCAGTGAAGTATTAAGAACCGTACTCTACAACATAGAAACTTCAGCGCCGCTAATCGTTATTGATCAAATTGATATTCGGCCGATGCGCGGCGTCAGGAATAGAGCAACTCGGCAGCTTGAACTCAGTAATGAACTTAATGTCAATTTCCAAGCAGTCAGTTTTATGAGGAAACAGTCGGAATGAACATTAAGCTAATTACTTTGTTGATTTCCGTTTGTGCGGGACTGTTGCTGGTAATTGCTGGCGAATGGCTGTACGCAAAATCGGCTCAGCAGCAATTATTGACTTCGCTGACGACGGCAAAAGTGTCGGATAGCAGCCCCGATGAATTGCCAAAAATCACACTTACCGAGCAGCCTGAATCCAGTTATGAAGACTTGGTGGCCAGGCCTCTATTTGTTAAAGGCAGAAAGCCGGTTGATGAGCCATCGCCCGAACAGGCCAATGCGGCAGCCGCGGTGGAAAACTTCGATTGGCAATTAAACGGCATTTACACGTCCAATAAAGGCCAGTCAGTATTAATAAGTCGCGCCAAAACCAGCCAAGCAAAAATCAAGCACCGAAGAATAACTGTCGGCGAGGAACTTGATGGCTGGAAATTGACTGAAATCGGTAACGATAAAGTCATTCTTATCCAAGGCGGCGAGCAAAAAGAATTACTGTTAAGAAAACCCAAACCTAAAACCGCACCAATCAGACAACCGGCAAATGCAGTTAACCCTGCTGCAGTACCACCTGCAGAACCACCTGTAGAACAGCCACCCGAACAAACCGAAGTTGATACTACTGAGATTCCCCAATGAGTAATGTAAAGAAAGTCGCTACTGTCTCTTACCTAATGGCTATGGGGTTGACCCTGTCCAGCTGCGAATTATTAGGCCCCAAACAAGCGGCAAAATTGCCATTGGTGCCGGTTACGCAAATTGTTGAAAAACCGCAAAATCCTGATGTCTTTAAAGATTTGCAGAATAAAACACCAACTATCGATGCCAACAAATCCAAAGGCGAGCTATATCCAGGTACTGATCAGTTTGTGCCTAATAAACCCGAACAGCATAGAAAAACGTCGGCTGTCGGCGAACGCTCTTTTAGCCTTAATTTTGACGAAGCCGATTTAGGCGAAGTCGCCAAAGTGATATTAAGCGACATCCTGGGGCAAAACTATGTGCTGAGCCCGAAAGTGGCCGGCAAGGTGACTTTGCAAACAACCGATCCGCTCAGTAAAGATGAACTGATTCCCACTTTGGAAATGCTGCTGCGTATGAATAATGCCGTACTGATTAAAGATGCCAGCATTTATCACATCGAGCCTGACAGTGAAGCGTTGTATAGCTCCAATTTTGCAGCTCCCGGTACCGCTGGAAGAACGGGCTATCAAGTCAGGGTGATTCCCATTAGAAATGTCGCCGTGCAAGACATAGTCGATGTGATTAAGCCGCTGGTGCAGGAAAAGACCATTCTCAATGTTGATAGTACCCGCAATATTTTGGTTGCTTCAGGTACTCCGGATGAATTGGGCCGGGTATTGGACATGATCAGCACCTTTGATGTTGACGTCTTAAAAGGCCGTTCTTTTGCGTTGTTTCCGTTGACGCATGTCGATGCAGATACGGTCATCAAAGAGCTTGAAGAAGTTTTTGATAGTAAAGCCAAAGAGGGCGAATCTGAGTTTTTTCGTTTTATCGCGATTGACCGTATGAATTCGGTCATGGCCATCACTCATCAAGCCCGTTACTTAAGAGATATTGAAAGCTGGATAGCTAGGCTGGATCGCGCCAATACCGCTACTGGCGGCGGTGTCAATGTATACAAAGTGCAGCATGTCGATGCGATGGAGTTGGCTGATACCTTAAACGATATTTTTGGTAGTGGGCAACGCTCAAGCAAATCGGCAAAGCTTGCTCCCGGTAAAAAATCTACAACGATTAGTAACAAACAGACCAGCAATAAAACTGATGCGACTGGTACAAAAACAGGGCAAAGAACTGGCGCAACCGGTATCAATAGCAACAATCAAAACAGTAATCTCAGCAGCGGCAGTACCGCAACAGGCGATGCTAAGGTTGCTAATGTTGGCGAAGTCAAGATTATTGCCGACTCGGCTAATAACTCGCTGGTGATTGTTGCGACGGCGCAAGAATTCGGCGTAATTTTGCCGATTATCAGGCAGTTGGATGTAATGCCGTTACAAGTGCTGATTGATGCGACGATAGCTGAAGTGGCGTTGACGGATGAGTTGGCATACGGCATCAAATGGTATCTAAATTCGGGCAATACCACTGCGACTAGTAATTTATTGAATGCAAAACTTACTGATATTGCATCTTCAGCCGCTCTAGCCACTGCAACAGGGGGGCTGACTTTGCTGCAGGACTCAGGTTCTGTTAAAGCGTTATTGTCTGCTGAAGCTACCAATAATAATGTTAATGTTATTTCCTCGCCATCACTGATGGTGTTGAATAATCAAGAAGCCAATATCCAAGTGGGTGACGAAGTGCCTATCCGAACTTCCGAATCAACCAATACCAATGGCAGTGTCAACCCGATTCAGACCAGTTCTATAGAGCAACGTAAGACCGGGGTGAAATTAACAGTTAAACCCAGAGTCAATGCCAATGGCTTGGTCATTATGGATATTGAGCAAAGTGTTGAAAATGTGAAGGAGACAGGGAGCGGCAGCAATATTGATTCACCTACGATAGCAACTCGGGAAATTACCAGTACCGTTGCCGTGCAAAGCGGTGAAACAATTGTATTGGGCGGATTGATTAAGGATGACATCACTGACAATAAATCTGGTATACCCTTTTTATATGAGTTGCCTTTGATCGGGCCATTGTTTGGGAGCACCAATAAAAAGAATAACAAAACTGAATTAGTGGTATTGATTACCCCGCGCGTAGTTGGAACCCGCCAAGATGCCAGACTAATTACCGATGAATTTAAACGCAAATTAACCGGTATCTACGAAGATCAACCGGTTGTGCTGAAAACTCAGTAGGCGGTTTCTTCGTTCTCTTGCGGCGAGTACCCAAAGGTATAAGTGGGAGCGAGTGCAAAAGTAATTGGTGGGAGCGACGCCTTCGTCGCGACGAAGGCGTCGCTCCCACGAACAAACACTCCAGCAAGGCCGCAATGCGTACAAAATCAACGCGATGCTTTCCAATTTTTCTTACGGTCTTTTTTACGGGCCGCTTTTTCTTCACGAATGATCACCAGCTCGGCTAGCTCTTGTTCCATCATTGCTGGGGTTTCGAGCGTAATTCTACCCAGCGTACCTGCCCGTAATTCCGCTAATAGGATTTTTGCCGCTTTATCTATTTCAACTCGTCCGCCGGCACGCAAACAGCCGCGTTTTTTGCCGATAGCTGCCAAACATTCTTGATCGCCTTTAGGCAGTTCAGTCAGTTGAAAACGCTCTTTTAAAAACTCCGGGTAATGTTGTAACAGATACCCGGCAGCAAATTGGGCGATGTCTTCGTGGTCGATAGCCGTATCTTTAATGGCACCGGTAGTTGCCAGCCGGTAACCGGTGTTTTTATTTTCCAGATTGGGCCAAAGCATGCCTGGGGTGTCTAACAAGATAATGCCGTTGCCTATATCAATGCGTTGCTGGTGTTTGGTAACGGCTGGCTCGTTGCCGGTTTTGGCAATGGTTCGCCCCGCCAAAATATTGATTAAAGTAGATTTGCCGACGTTGGGGATACCCATAATCAACGCATGCAGCAATTTGGATTGATTGTCTTTATCGGGCAGCATTTTGTGGCATAACTCAGGCAATTGCCTGATTTTTTCCGGATGCTCAATGGTTAAGGCGAGAGTTTTTACATTTTGTTCTTGTTCCATGTAACTTTGCCACTGTTGCGTCAGCTCGGGATCAGCTAGATCGCTTTTGTTAAGCACTTTGATACAGGGCTTGTCACCGCGGATACTGGCGAGCATGGGGTTTTGGCTACTAAACGGAATGCGCGCATCGAGAATTTCAATCACCAGATCCACCTGCGGCAGGATCTCTTTGACTTCTTTGCTGGCCTTGTGCATATGGCCGGGATACCACTGAATAAGCATGATTTGTTTTATGGAGGTTGAAGAGTTAACTTTTAAGGGTGCATCATAGCAGCCTGCCAAATATTCTGATGGAGTTTGCATGAAACCTGAAACATCTGAACAACCCAAAGTGCAATTTACGCTGCTCTATGATGGTGAATGTCCGATTTGCAAAAAAGAAGTGGCGTGGTTGTCCCGCTTTAACAAACAAGGCAAGCTTGGCTTTAAAGACATTACCGATACTGATTTTGATCCTACGCTGCACAATAAAACGTTTGCGCAGTTGATGGCGGAAATTCACGGCGTTTACCCCAACGGCGCAATCGTTAAAGGCATGCCGGTATTTAGAGAGGCGTATCGGGCAGTAGGGTTGGGTTGGTTATTGGCGCCCACCGGCTGGCCAATATTGAAGCAACTCTTTGATGGGTTATACCTGGTTTTTGCTAAATACCGGTTGAATCTTGGCGATTTATTCGGTGCCAAGCGTTGCCAGGATGGCAGCTGTCAAATTCCTAAGCAATCCAGTAAACGAGGTTAAATGATGAGAATAATTAACGTATTGAGTGTGCTGGTTTCTACAGAAAGTTTGTTTCTTGATAGCTTATGAGCAAGCCCATGCTTACTAGCAGTTTTTATGCGTATTTATCCCGGCTTAGATGGATTAAACGTTGGGGGCTTAAACGTAATGCCCACGATGAAAATGTCATGGAGCATAGCTGGGAAGTCTCAGTAATTGCCCATACCTTGGCGTTAATTAAAAACCGCTATTTTGGCGGACAGGTCGATGCTAATGCAGTGGCGACTGCGGCCTTATATCATGACATTACTGAAGTGATTACCGGCGATTTACCGACGCCCATTAAATATCATTCCCAGGCTATTCGCTTGGCCTACAAGCAGATAGAAAAGCAGGCCGAAACAGAATTAGTGGCATTACTGCCCGGCGAGTTGCAGGCGGATTTTATGGCGCTGATTCATCATGAGCAATTGCCTGAAGAGCATGCCG
>JAQTQN010000171.1 GCA_028712225.1 Methylobacter sp. | reverse complement strand
GCCGGTATTGCTGAATTCCCTAAATTTCAAGATATGCCCGCATTGATTGATGCCGCCAACCAAGCGCTATATCAAGCTAAAGCCGAAGGTAGAAACCGGGTGCGTCTGGCGAACTGTTAATCTGAAAGTAAAAAGTCATTAACCAACGCCGTTCTTAAGGTATTGATAATCCCTTGAGCGCCTCTAGTCATCTCATCCAAATCACCATGGGCATCTTAAAAAAACTAGCTTCACAAACAGCCATCTACGGACTTAGCAGTATTTTCGGCCGATTTCTAAACTATTTGTTGGTACCGCTCTACACCTATTACTTTTCAGCGGCAGAATATGGGGTAGTGTCGGAGTTTTATGCCTACGCGGGTTTTTTTTCCGTGCTGTTATTATTCGGCTTTGAAACCGGCTACTTCCGCTTTCGAGACAAAGAACAGCCTGAGCGTGATGTTGCATATTCAACGGCATTGCTATTTATCATGCTGATCAATATGTTTTTTTTACTGATCATTCTGCTGATTAACCAACCACTTTCGACAGCGCTGCATTATGCAGATCACCCTGAATATTTGTTGTGTTTTACCGCCATCCTGATTTTCGATGCGGTTGCCGCCCTGCCCTTTGCCCGGTTGCGCGCAGAAGATAGAGCCATGCGCTTTGCCAGTATCAAAATTACAGAAATCCTGATTACTGTACTACTCAGCCTGTTTTTTATTGCCTATTGCCCAAAGGCCTACGCAGAAAATCCGCAATCATGGATCGCCCATGTTTATTATCCGTCCATAGGCATCGGCTATATCTTCATCGCCAATTTACTAGCCAGCGTGGTTAAGTTTTTACAACTCAGTCCGCAATTACGAGGCATCATCTGGGGATTCGATTGGGCACTGTTCAAGCGCATGACCAGGTATTCGCTGCCAATGGTCGTCATTGGTTTTGCCGGCATTATTAACGAAATGCTCGACCGGGTTCTACTCAAGCACCTACTGCCTTACGACTGGCAAACCAATATGAAGTTATTGGGCATCTATAGCGCCTGTTACAAATTATCTATCCTGATGTCGTTATTCATTCAGGCTTTCCGCTATGCCGCCGAGCCGTTTTTCTTTGCTTATGCCGACAAAAATGACGCACGTAAGATTTACGCCGTTGTGCTCAAGTTTTTCGTCATTTTCTGCGTATTCATCTTTTTACTGGTAACGTTGTATATCGATTTCTTTAAGTATTTTGTCGGCGAAGAGTTCCGTGCCGGGCTGGACGTGGTGCCTATCTTACTTATGGCAAATTTATGCCTGGGGATTTACGTCAATCTTTCTATTTGGTACAAATTAACTGATCGAACGCTGTTAGGCGCCTTCGTATCGATCGCCGGTGCGTTACTGACCATTGCCCTCAATATCGTCTGGATACCGCAATTTGGTTATGTTGGTTCGGCGTGGGCAACGCTGGCGTGTTACAGCAGCATGGCGGTGGTTTCTTATCTGCTGGGACAAGTATTTTACCCGGTGAACTATGAAGTAAAGCGCTTGCTGGCTTATATCGGTTTAGGTGTGGGTATATTTTTTGCCTATCGGCATCTGCAAGTTATTAACGACTGGCCGCCCGGACTGTTATCATCGGCGCTGTTGTTACTTTATTTACTTACCGCGACTCTCTTTGAAGGGCGATCAATCAGGCGGGCCAACGTTAGCCAGCTAAATTGAGGTTTTTCCGACATGCTTAGTTTTTACCGGTT
The DNA here is from genome assembly GCA_028712225.1 of Methylobacter sp. Lineage (GTDB taxonomy): Bacteria > Pseudomonadota > Gammaproteobacteria > Methylococcales > Methylomonadaceae > JABFRC01. The sequence goes on along the minus strand of JAQTQN010000171.1, from coordinate 4,344 downwards.
TTTATTTATCATTCAATTGATTGGTCTAGTGATAATCGCTAATCCAGTCAGCTTCGCTGATGAGGTCTCGTCAGTTGCCATCGAACAAAAATCCTACGTCAACGACATCAAGCCCATTCTGGATAATCGCTGCGTTGCCTGTCATGGCTGCTATGACTCCCCTTGCCAACTTAAACTGACAGCTTTTGAAGGCTTGGAACGCGGCGCAACCAAACACCCCATTTATGACTACGAAAGACTAAAAGCAGTCGAACCCACTCGGCTGTTCATTGATGAAACCACAACTACAGGCTGGCGAAACAAAGAGTTTTTTCCGGTAATCAACGAACAAAATCCCACGCCCGAAGACAATATCAATAATTCCTTGATTGCCAGATTGCTGCAATTAAAGCGCAGCCATCCGTTGCCGGTATCCGGCAAATTACCTGCCGATATAAAGCTGCAACTGGATCGCACGCTACAGTGCCCAAATCAGGATGAGTTTGACGGCTATCAAAAAAAGCACCCGCTCTGGGGCATGCCCTATGGTTTACCAACACTTTCTCAAGAACAAGAAGCCACGTTATTAACCTGGCTTAAACAAGGTGCTAACAACGACACTCAATTTACGCTATCACCCGCGGCAAGCGCTGAAATCAAAAAATGGGAAGATTTCTTTAACGGCAAGTCTCCTGAAGTCCGCAAGTCGTTAAAACAACAGCTCACCGCCCGTTATATTTACGAGCATTTATTCATCGGCGATCTGCATTTTTCAGGACATCCCACCAATGAGTTTTACAAGCTGGTGCGCTCCAAAACGCCATCCGGTCAGCCGATTGACGAATTGAAAAGTGTGCGGCCTTTCGACGATCCGGAGGCGATTTTTTATTATCGCTTGCGCCCCATCACATCGACTATTGTCGACAAAGACCATTTCGTTTATCAGCTCAGTAACAACAAAATGCAGCGACTGCGGCAATTGTTTTGGCAACCTGATTACAAAGTTACCGAACTGCCGGGCTACCTACAAGATTCTGCAGCAAACCCTTTTAAAACCTTTGCGCAGCTACCGGCAACGTCTCGCTACCAGTTTTTACTGGATGACGCGCAATACTTCTTCTCCGGCTTTATTAAAGGTCCGGTATGCCGTGGGCAAGCGGCTCTCAATGTAATTCGTGATCAATTCTGGGTGGCTTTCTTAAAACCTCATCCCGAGCTTAATCAGCAAACCACACGCTTTCTAGCTGATAACCACCATACGCTCCGTATGCCGGCATCCGACGGTGAAAACATTGGCTTTTTGGAATGGCGTGAATTTAACGGCTTGCAACAGACCTATCTAAAAAATAAAGAAGTATTTATCCGCAACCAGCTGCCTGCGCCCGTTAACCTCGACTCACTCTGGGATGGTGATGGTCAAAACGAAAATGCCCTGTTAACAGTATTCCGCCATGACGATAATGCCACTGTCATCAAAGGTCTATTAGGTAAACCGCCGCTGACCGCTTGGGTCGTTGATTATCCACTCTTTGAGCGCATACATTACCTGCTGGTCGCCGGTTATAACGTTTATGGCAGCGCCGGACATCAAGTCACTACACGCCTATACATGGACTTTTTGCGTATGGAGGCAGAAAACAACTTTTTAAGATTCGTCCCAATTAAACAACGCAAAATTTTGCACGATAGCTGGTATGAAGGCATCGATTTAAAAATTTACAATTTTTTCGAAACGCCCGCGTTCAGCAGTGAGGCAGCCCCCGCTATTAGCTATCAATCGAGCGATTATAAACAAGAATTTTTTAGCCGGCTCCAACAAAAAATAGCGAAAGCCGGCGGTAACACTGATTTAATCAATCATTGCTTACAAGCCAGTTGCAAACGCCTCAACACCACGCCGGAACAGCAACAAACCGATGAAATGATGCGCCAACTCGCTAACCTTACCGGCGATCAAATTGCCGCTTTACCGGAAGTCTCTTTCCTACGTGTACTGACCAGTAACCCTGAAAACGACTTGGCTTATACGTTAATTCGCAATCGAAAGTTACTGAATGTATCGTTTATTTTTGCGGAAAAGTTACGGCGTGAACCAGAAAAAGACACTCTTACCGTAGTGCCTGGATTTCTCGGCAGCTATCCCAATCAATTTTTTTCCGTACCCAAACAACAACTGTCGGCATTTATTGAACATTTACAGCACACACAAACCGATGCTGAACTAAACTTGTTCTTCAGCCAATATGCTATTCGCCGGACTAATCCTGAGATCTGGCAGACTTACGATTGGTTTAACAGGAAATATCGGCAACAAAACCCTGAAAGTGCCGGTCTGTTTGACATTAGCAGGTACCAAAACCTGTAAAAAACTAACAAATTGTTTCTAACCCTGCCCCGTGTATGTAAGAATGTACCGACAATCATTAGTAGAAGGTGATAGCAGTGAACATAATTAATTTGCGCAAAGAACTACGCAGATCGCAAGAAACTCGTCGAGTGGAAGATAGACGTAAAGTGCCCTACCCCTTTGGGACCCCTGAGTGGGAGGAGCATATCAAAAGAAACTACCTGGCCTGGCCCAAAACTAATCGCCGTGTCGACAACAGACGGAGCAACGAAAGACGCTCGCCAGATCGTCGCGAGCAACAGCTTACAGAGCAAAGCCGCTCATTAAAAAAATACGCTCGAGTTTTGTTGACAGCAGAAGAAAGAAAACTGATTGAAGACTTATACTTAAGTGATTTGGAATAATTAGGCTAACGCTTAGCACCAAACAAAAGCAAAAATCCGGGGAGCGGTTAGACCCCGGATTTTTTTTACCCGGCCACAACGTCATTCCATCATGCCTGAATTACCCGAAGTTGAAACTACCTGCAGAGGTATTACACCCTACATTACCGGCCAAGCGATCCGGCAAGTTGTCATTCGACACCATCAACTGCGCTGGCCGGTGCCTGATAATCTCAATCAAACCTTATCCGGGCTGACCATACAGTCCGTCGCCAGACGCGCCAAATACCTGCTATTGAGCACCTGTAAGGGGACGTTGATCATACATCTAGGCATGTCCGGCAGCTTAAGGATTGTGTCTACTACGCAGCCCCCAGGTAAGCACGATCATATTGATTTTATTTTTTCAGAAGATACGGTGCTTAGATACAACGATCCGCGCCGTTTCGGCTCGGTATTATGGACAACCGCCCCAGCCGAAACGCATCCATTACTTAAAGACTTAGGCCCGGAGCCATTACTACCCGGCTTTAGCGGCGATTTGCTTTACAAAAACTCCAGAACGCGAACAGTGCCCGTTAAAACATTCATTATGGACAGTCACATCGTGGTTGGCGTCGGCAATATTTATGCAAATGAAGCGCTGTTTATGGCAGGTATATCACCTGCTCGCCAAGCTGGCTTAGTATCGTTGGCACGTTATCAACAATTGGCAGAATGCATTCGCGTAGTACTGCAACATTCTATTGATCAAGGCGGTACGACATTAAGAGACTTTGTTAACGAAGCCGGTAAACCCGGTTATTTTAAGCAACAGCTGCGCGTTTACGGCCGTGCAGGACAACCCTGTATCAACTGCCAACAACCGTTAACCGAAATTAGACTAGCCAATCGCTCCACAGTCTACTGTAGCGCTTGCCAGCATTAGGCATGCTTTAGTTTTAAAGTAAGGTAACTATTCAGCGAGTTTCTTTGGAGGGCAAAAGCAATAACGCATTGCCGGGTGGGAGCGACGCCCTCGTCGCGATTTGAAGCCTTCTTCGGTCGCGACGTGGGCGTCGCTCCCACAAGACACTTTCACAGCAGTCAACGGCAGACAGTATTGTCTTTGGTTTGAGAGGACTTAACGATTGAATAGGTTCCGTTCATCGTTCTACCGGTTAACGATGAACGGAACTTTTTTACAGATTACCTTTAAAGGTTTTAAACCTTGTCTTTCCCAGCCGCTTTAATCAAGCGAATTCCTAACTCTTTCAATTGCTCATCACTCACCACAGCCGGTGCGCTCACTAATGGACAAGCAGCTGATTGAGTTTTGGGGAAAGCAATAACGTCGCGTATGGAGTGCGAGCCGGTCATTAACATGACCAATCTGTCTAAACCGAATGCCAAACCGCCATGAGGAGGCGCGCCGTATTTCAATGCCTCTAACAGGAAGCCGAATTTTTCTTTGGCTTCATCTTCGCCAATGCCTAAAATTTCCAGCACGGTTTGCTGCATGGCGCTACGGTTGATACGAATCGAGCCGCCGCCGACTTCGGTACCGTTAAGCACTAAGTCATAAGCACGTGACAAGGCCGCGCCGGGATTGGCAACCAATTCTTCCACTGAACAGCTTGGTGCGGTGAACGGATG
>JAQTQN010000170.1 GCA_028712225.1 Methylobacter sp. | reverse complement strand
ACACCGGCGTTTGCGCGTGTTTGTGCTGAATATTTGCCAGTAACTCCAAGCCATCCATCACCGGCATTTGTACATCACTGACCACCAGCTTGAATTGTCCAGAAGCCAGTTTGATCAATGCTTCTGTGCCATTACGGGCGGACATGACTCGGTAGCCATGAATTTCCAGGGTATCGCACAAGGCCTCACATAAAGACAAATCGTCTTCAACAACCAGCACATCAAACGGTTTCATGGCGATTCTCCTGATTGAGATTTTTACCCGAAAAGCCACCCGGCAATAACTCGGGTGTCTGCATGACGCAGGGCAAAATAAATGTAAACGTTGCACCGGCATCTAAGGCCGAGGCGACATAAACTTGGCCGCCATGCGCTTTAACCACGCTATCGACCACCGCCAGCCCTAAGCCTGTGCCGTTGGTTTTGGTGGTAAAAAAAGGCTCAAAAATGCGCTGACAGTGTTCTTTAGCAAGGCCGGGACCGTTATCTTTGATAACAATTTTCAAATTGCGCGCATCCGGCTGGCTGACGTTGATGGTAATGAGTCCTTGGTCACTACCTATGTTGCCAAGCGCATCGACAGCATTGTTCAAGACATTCATTAATGCACCTCGCAAGGCATTTTCATTACCCAGCATGGCATCGTCGTGCGCGGTATTGATGATTTGTACATCCACCCTGCCCTGACCGACATAATCTTTTAATGTTTCGTTAAGGCATTCTAATAAGGCATGCAGCGAAAAATTCTCCATGGATAAGCGGCCATCTTTGGCAAAGATCAGCATATCGTTGACCTGCCGCTCCAGGTATTGCAGGCGCTCAAGAATTTTCTGGGCGAAACGTTGGCGCTTTGTTTCATCTAACGATGGATTACCCAGTTGTGAGGAATAAAGAATAGCTGTAGCCAGCGGTGTTCTGACCTGATGCGCCATGCTCGCGACCATTTCGCCCATCGCCGATAGTTGCTTTTGTTGATTTAATAATTCCTGCAAACTGCGCATTTCACTGACATCCGATAGAAGGATGATTTGTCCGGCGTCATTTTCCAGTTGGCTGTAAGTGATGCTAACGGGTTTACCGCTTGTTAACCGGCGTTCGTGCGGGTTATCAAAAACGGTAATAAAACTGCGTTCAACCACTTTGGACCAAGACACGCCTAGCAACGGTTCACCCAAAAAGGTGATTGCCAACGCGTTGCAATCCAGGATTTTGCCGGTCGCATCCAGCACGATAACCCCCGCGGGTAATGCAGCCAGGATTCTCTCCAGTCGACTGGCAAGTTTTTCTTTTTCTTCCAGGGTTTTTAACCGCTCACTACGCGCGAATGCCAGCTCGCTGTGCAGTTTGGCTACCTGCTCTTCCAGCCCTTGGTAAGAGGCTGACAAATGCTCCGACCATTCATTAAATGCGCGAAAGGCATCGGTGAGTTGTTCGGTTTTTTGGGCGTTATCGTTGCTTTGAATATTCATGGCTAATGCTTTGTTTTTTGACTCATTCTAAAGAACAGCAAAAATCAGACCACGATATAAGTATCAATTATTTCAATACGTTAAAAATTACCGCCAGAAATTTGACCTGCTCATCAGCGCTGCACATCAAACTTACGCAATTTTTCCACCAGCGTAGTGCGGCGCATATTCAAGCGCTTGGCGGCATGAGCAACCACGCCATTACACTCATTCAGGGCCTGACGTATTAAGTCCATCTCCATAACATTGAGATATTCTTTCAGATCAATCCCTTGCGCAGGTAATTGCACCAGTGGTGATGACAAACTATCAAAATGACCAACTACTTCGATAGTTGCGCCAGCTTCATCGTCTTCATCATGCGTGGTTTTTGGTAATTCTATGGCGATACCTTCGGGCACCGGATAATGCTGAAACTTCTCCGGTAAATCTGCAGCATCAACTAACCCTTTAGGAAACATGATGGCTAGTCTTTCAATCAGGTTTGCCAACTCCCTGACATTACCCGGCCAATCATGCTGCATTAACACCGCAAGCGCAGCGGGAGTGAGCCTTACGGTACCGCGATTGGTAGCTTCCATTCTGGCGATAAGGTCATTAACCAATAAGGGAATGTCCTCAACCCGTTCTTTTAAAGCGGGAATTTCTATAGGAAACACATTTAAGCGATAAAACAAATCCTCACGAAAGCGGTTTTCTCTGATTTCGCTTTCAAGGTGCCTATGCGTCGCGGCGATAACGCGCACATCACAATGAATCGTGCGGTTACTGCCCACGCGTTCAAAAGTCCGTTCTTGCAATACCCGCAATAATTTGACTTGCATGGACACCGGCATGTCGCCGATTTCATCAAGAAACAAGGTGCCGCCCTCGGCCATTTCAAAGCGTCCCTGCCGGGCACTCAACGCTCCGGTAAATGCGCCTTTTTCGTGCCCAAATAACTCGCTCTCCAGCAACTCGCCAGGAATGGCGCCACAGTTAATCGGTACAAACGGCTTTTCAGCACGTAATGAGGCATCGTGCAATGCTCTGGCAACGACTTCTTTGCCGGTTCCTGATTCGCCCAGAATCAGCACTGTGGCATCAGATTCAGCAACTTGCGATATTAGTTTGCGGATCACAGTCATGCCGCTGCTGTTGCCCTTTAATCTTGCAATTGATGGTTGCCGACGCCGGTCGAATTGCCTACGATCATTTCCGCTTCTTTGCAGCACTTTATCTGCAGAGTGAAAACCAGTGAGTTTTTCCGATAACAGTTTTAAGTCCGAATAGGTGGCGGGGCACTCCAGCACCTGCAACAGCTTGGCATTTATCGCTGAAGATACTTGTTCGGCTCGCCCCTTGTCGATTAATAGAATTACAGGAACGCCCGCCTCACGACCGGCAACATCGCTGATAACTACCGCCTGTTTTTCCAGGCCGTCACCGACAAAAATAGCAATCCACCGGCTGGGCTCATCAAGAAAAACGTCATATTCAGATGAGCTGACGGTTTCAATCTCAAACTCCATAAAGCGGAGCACTATCTCAAGCGACTGAGCTCTTGGCTTGTTATCATCAATCAACAAAATACGCGGCAACGCCATGTTTTATTCTCATCATTAACAAAGAGATATTCAAAAAACAGCGTCAAAACTCTGACACTGGGCTTACAGAATGCCAGTAACTATAGTTCAAGTAATTTATTTAACTACTTCACATCGTTTTAAAATCAGCATCACCGTCATCGACAAACCGCAAATGTATCAAGTGGTTTTGAATTTTTGTTAATGTTAATTGCTAATAGTTTAGGCGCCTTGCCGGGACTAGACTGCTTGACAAAAAATCCTCAGCGTAGACACTACAACCGTCATAACAACCCCGAGAACTCTCTTTGAACGATCTATCCCTAGGCATATTGTTTGGTATTCTTGCCGCAATGCTTCTCCTTTCTGCCTTCTTTTCCGGCTCTGAAACTTCGTTAATGACCTTAAATCGTTATCGATTAAGACATCTGGTTAAACTAAAACATACTGGCGCTTTAAAAGCACATCGCTTACTACAACGGCCAGACCGCATCCTCGGCTTGATTTTACTGGGCAACAACTTCGCCAATACCATTGCCGCGTCTATCGCCACAGTCATCGCCATCCGCCTCTTCCCCGACGACCAAGAATCGAGCATCGCTATCGCTGCCGGAGTTTTAACATTAGTAATGCTGATTTTTTCGGAAATCACCCCCAAAACACTTGCCGCCGTCAAACCGGAACTGCTCGCATTCATTGCCGCCTGGATATTTACCCCGCTGCTTAAAGTTTTTTACCCGATAGTCTGGTTCGTTAATCTGTTTGTAAATCTATTGCTGCGGCTGGTGGGCGTAGATATGAAAAAAACTACCCACGACCTACTCAATAAAGACGAGCTTAAAAGCATCATCGCTGAAGCTGAAAGTCTAATGCCTGCGCGTTATCAAAAAATGCTGCTAGGAATACTGGATCTTGAATCTGCGACTATTGAAGACATCATGACGCCTCGCCATGAAATTGTGGGCATTGATATGGAACTGGCCATTGATAGTATTGTTAGCTGTATAGAATCGAGCCCGCATACTCGCCTACCGGTTTACAAAAAAAGTATTGATCGGGTCATTGGTATTTTGGATTTAAAAAAAGTGCTGGCGCTATTTAAACGGCCTGATTTTGACAAACAAACCCTGATCAACCATCTGGACAAGCCGACTTTCATCCCCGAACACACTCCCGTACATAGCCAAATGCAACGTTTTAAACAGGAAAAATCGCGCATGGGCTTAGTTGTGGATGAGTACGGAGATGTGCAAGGTTTGGTTACTCTGGATGATTTACTACAAGAAATTGTCGGCGAACTAATTACCGACGACTCCGGTGTAAAAGCTCAACATGACGGCAGTTATCTGGTTGACGCCAATATCAATCTAAGAGAACTCAACCGAATTACGCAATGGTCTTTACCGACCGAAGGCCCTAAAACTCTCAATGGATTGATTATTGAATTTATGGAAACCATTCCTAATACCGGCACCGGCATTAAGTTACATGGGCACTTGCTGGAAATCATCGAACGCGACAATAACGCGGTAAAGCTGGTCAAATTTTTACCAAAATAAATCAGTAATACTTAGATGTTAGCCCTAAACTAAACCCAGCCTGCTTGAACAACGAATAATTGTGTCTATACTCTTTACTCGTTTAGCGATTAACTGAAACTAACGCAATGGCAAAACTCACTGTATTCTTTAAAGATAAGGCAATTCATTCCCGCCTTTTTGAAAATGGCATTGTGCATATAGGTAGAGATGAGACCAATGATCTTGTCATCGACAGCTTAGCAGTGGCTCCAGCTCATGCAGTAATTGTTATTAAAGAGAGCGAGAGCAACATCAAGCAATTGCATAATGATTTTCCATTGTCCATCAATGGTGAAACAATTAAGTCAGGTAATCTAAAAAACAATGACGCAATTGCTATTGGCAAGCATCAAATCATTTTTAACGATGCCGAAGCCATTGATGCCATACCTCAACAACTGGAAGACTTGATCAAAAGAGATGTAGCCACGCTAAATAAGGAAATTGAAAGTGATTTACGGATACCCTCTGCCAATTTGCAGGTTATCTCTGGAAGCAATATTGGCAAAATCCTCCCGCTAAAAAATGCCATGACTCGACTGGGGCAAAGCAACAAAGGTGTCATCGCCATTGTTAAAAGAAAAGACGGCTATTTCGTTTCCGCTTTAGAGCATGTACACGCCATACTGATAAACGACCAGCCATTAGGCAATAAATCCGCACAATTAAACGATAATGATGTTTTAGTTGTCGGTGACACTTCCCTGCAATTTTTCATTAGTTAACGTCATGTCAGAGCAAATTAATCAAGACAATCGTCAATTTCATCGCGTTATATATAAAGCCGACGCCACCTTAAGCTTTGACAACAAAACCTGGTTATGTGAAATCATCGACTTGTCATTAAAAGGCTGCTTACTCAAGTTTGATTTTAACTGGAAAGAAGATCAGGAAAAAACCTACATCCTTAGCTTGCAACTGTCCGAGCACCAGCTAATACAAATGCAGTTAAGCGCCGCCCACGTCATCGGCAATACGGCGGGGTTTAAATGTGATCACATTGATTTGGACAGTATTTCCGAGCTCCGCCGCCTGGTTGAACTTAACCTTGGCGACAGTAGCTTGTTGGAAAGGGATTTGCAGGCATTGGCAAGCTATTAAACTTTATTACTGGTTAATGCGTAACCCAAAAGTTAACCACACTCGTACACAATCCTCCTTTTTTATACTTCTCTAGCAATACGGCGTTTTTTCAGCCCGCCCTCAATCTCATTCAAATTCAGACAGAATATCCAACGCTTCCGACAGTGTAGATACAGGGTAAATGGTCAATCCTTCCAAAGGCTTTTTAGGCGCATTGGCTTTGGGAATTACTGCTTTTTTAAAGCCATGTTTGGCAGCATCACCTAATCGGGCATAACCGTTGGCAACCGGCCGAATCTCACCACTTAAGCCAATCTCACCAAAAAAGAACACATCGTGAGCAACCACTTTGTCGCGCAAACTAGAGACAATGCC
>JAQTQN010000169.1:2325-6078 GCA_028712225.1 Methylobacter sp. | reverse complement strand
CAAGTTAAGCAAGTGAAAGATTTGGGTCAAAAAATTGTCCAGATTTTAAGATAGCAATCGCGATATGGGTGGGCTGCACTTGCAGCAAATCGTAGATTGGGGGGCAGCCGTAGGGTACGCATTGCGTACCATTTTTTAGAGTTTCCGGTAATTAAACGCCCAAAAGGTCGCGGTGCGTCCCCTACCAATCAAGCCGTTTCAGATCGTTCTGCCAATGCCTCAACAATACTTTCGTATTCGTTTACTTTGGGTCGGTATAAATACATGCCTAGCGCCGAGACAATGGTGAATATATACAGCGTGTTATAGCCATCGCCGAGCAAATACATGACCAAACCGTATGCGCCGATGCTTTCAATAAGCGTCATAGAGACGATAACCGTCAGTAAATAGCGGCTTTTCGCCGATTTATCGCCGGGCATGGTTTGATTTAAGCGCAGTTGAATATGGCGGATTAAATTAGTTATCGGCATGGTGACGATGGCTGCGACGTATAAAATTGTGCGCAACAAAATCCGGTCGTGATCGGCGAGCGGTTGTTGTAATGCGGCCCCTTGAGGGGTATGGCAAAACACAATGTAACCTAGAAGCAATGCGGACATGAAGCCAACCACAAGCCAATGCATGGTTAAGTCGCTAGCGGGTGATTTGGTCCGGGGTTGTTGGCGCATGGGGTTTCCTGAAGGTTGGCTGTTGCCGGTTATGATACCAAACCAAGTCGGCCTGAACCGGCAATAATCCTTGGCCCGCACAAGAGATGTTAGACAGTGCTGCGACAAAGTACCGCATTGACACATTAAGACAACCGGTCGTATTATCAAGCTATGACTAGAGAAGCAAATAAACTTATTAATCGCGAGAAGCTGCTAAGCCAAGGTGTGGCGTTGCTTACCGAACAAGGCTATCACGGTACCGGGCTTAAAGAAATTCTGGATGCAGTAAAAGTTCCCAAAGGTTCTTTTTACAATTACTTTGGCAGCAAAGAAAATTTTGGCGCCGAAGTTATTCAACATTATATCGAGCCGTTTATTGTGCTGTTGGCCGGGCATTTGCAAAAGTCTGAAGACGATGCGTTGCGCGGTCTGCAAAATTATTTTAATGAGTTAATCGGCGAATTGGAAAAGGCTGATTTCAAAGGCGGCTGCCTGCTGGGTAATTTGATGGGTGAAATCGGCGATACCAGCGATGTCTGTCAACAATCCCTGCAAACGGCGGTTGATCGTTACCGGGATTTGTTACAACAAGGCCTGGAAAAAGCCCAACAACAAGGCACGGTAAGAACCGACAAACCCGCGCAAGCCATGGCCGATTTATTGGTTAACACCTGGCAGGGCGCATTGTTGCGGATGAAAATTGATAAATCATCAGTGCCGCTTAAGCAATGCCGTGATGATTTATTGGGGGATTTTTTTAAAGCATAATTTTTTATTGTGCTTTACAAAGACGACCGTTATTTATTTTAATCAACAGGAGTAAAGCAATGCCTAAATACATTATTGAACGTGACATCCCAGGTGCCGGCGCATTAACTGCACAAGAGCTACAAGGAATTTCACAAACATCCTGCGGCGTATTAAGCAACATGGGGCCAAAAATTCAATGGCTGGAAAGCTATGTCACCGACGATAAAGTCTACTGCGTATACATCGCACCGGATGAAGCCACCGTTAAAGCCCATGCCGAACAAGGCGGGTTTCCGGCTAATCGTATTTCTCAAGTAAAAACCATCATCGACCCGACGACTGCTGAAGGTTAATAGCCATCTGTGAAGGAGATATTTTATGCAAGTCATTTGGGATCAGAACAAATGTAGTCACGCAGGTGTTTGTGTTAGATCTCTGCCCAATGTTTTTAAGGTGGTAGACGGGCAATTCGTTATTGATACCGCTAAAGCAATTGAAGATGAGGTTGTCTCCGTTGTTAACCAGTGCCCGTCAGGAGCGCTACAAGTCTTGAAATGATATGTCACGCATTCCCACGACGTATTGGGAATGCGGTTTACAACGCTATCCTAGAATTTAAGGGACCCTATGAAACTAGAAACAATAGCCGTACACGGTGGTTACAGCCCTGACCCAACCACCAAAGCAGTCGCTGTACCCATCTATCAAACCACCTCTTACGCGTTTGACGACACTCAGCATGGCGCCGATTTATTCGACCTGAAAGTGGCCGGCAATATCTACACCCGCATCATGAACCCAACCACCGATGTCCTGGAAAAGCGCGTAGCTGAGTTGGAAGGAGGGCTGGCCGGGCTGGCGCTGGCATCCGGTATGGCGGCGATTAATTACGCCATCATGACCATTGCCGAAGCCGGAGACAACATCGTTTCCGCCTCGACTCTGTATGGCGGTACTTATAATTTATTTGCGCACACCTTGCCGCAATACGGCATCAACGTGCGCTTTGCCGATTATCGCGACCCGGATGCATTCGAGGCCTTGATCGACGACAAAACCAAAGCCATATTCTGCGAGTCGGTTGGTAACCCGTTGGGTAACATTACCGATTTTGAATTGTTGGCCGAGATTGCTCATCGGCATGGCGTACCGTTGATTGTCGATAACACCGTGCCGTCGCCGTATTTGTGTCGCCCGATTGAACATGGTGCTGACATCGTCGTGCATGCACTTACTAAATACCTGGGCGGCCACGGCAACAGCATCGGCGGAATAATTGTCGATAGCGGTAAGTTTCCTTGGGCGGAACATAAGGAGCGCTTCCGTCGTCTTAATGAGCCCGATGTGTCTTACCACGGCGTGGTGTATACCGAAGCGCTCGGGCCTGCCGCCTACATTGGCCGGGCGCGCGTGGTGCCGTTGCGCAATACCGGTGCCTGTATCTCGCCGTTTAATTCATTTTTGATTCTGCAAGGCATCGAAACTCTGGCGTTGCGCATGGACAGAATCTGCGAAAACACCATCAAAGTTGCGAAATATCTGCAAAGCCATGACAAAGTGGCCTGGGTTAATTACGCTGGACTTGATGGCCATGAAGATAAACCCTTGGTCGATAAATACATGGATGGTCGTGCGTCCGGCATTCTCACCTTTGGATTAAAAGGCGGCCGCAAGGCGGGCGAACATTTTCAAGATGCGTTAAAACTGTTCACCAGATTGGTCAATATCGGCGATGCCAAATCGCTGGCTTGCCATCCTGCTTCCACCACGCACCGGCAATTATCGCCGGATGAATTGGCTAAGGCCGGTGTTACGCAAGAGATGGTGCGCTTGTCGATGGGTATCGAGCATATCGACGATATTTTGGACGATCTGGAGCAAGCGCTGGCAGCATCTTAAAACTTTTTAGCCAAATATCCGTATAAAGAAACCCAGCAACAGTACTGAAAAACCGCCGATTTCCGCGACAGCCAGGATATTTAGAATCTGGTAATCTTTCTTCTGGTCCGCGGAATCGCGAATACTGTTGTTGCTTTCGGTGGTCAAGCCAAGATTGATATAGTGAAAAATGGCGATACCAAAAAAGAGTAGCGGCGGAATAACGGCTGCGGTATTCACGCCATCAGAAAATGCACTGGTCGCGGCGAAAACAGCAAGCAATTGCGCTGCAAACGCGTACATCAGCGCCGCACGGTGGGCAGTGTTTACATAGTGCGGTGCTTCGCTTTTCTGGCTTTGTCTGATGCAGAGATATTTCCATGTTCCTGTCAGCAAGCCCGTCATAAAGAAAATCCCCGAAGCGCTAAGCGCTATACGAGAGGCTGTGTGGCTGAGTAACTCTTCCATATTG
>JAQTQN010000169.1:0-2225 GCA_028712225.1 Methylobacter sp. | reverse complement strand
GCTTTTCTGGCTTTGTCTGATGCAGAGATATTTCCATGTTCCTGTCAGCAAGCCCGTCATAAAGAAAATCCCCGAAGCGCTAAGCGCTATACGAGAGGCTGTGTGGCTGAGTAACTCTTCCATATTGTAGTCCTTGAGTGAGTTGAAAGTTTGGCCGAACGACATTAATGGTTGATCGGATCAGTTTTAGTATGCCGCTTTTTGTGGTTTTTCTCTGGTATGAAACGGTTCTACAATTTGACTGAAACGGCTGTTTCTACTTATTCCCGGCAATAAAGGCATCGGTTTTGTCGCGGCAAATTTCCTGCACTCGTCAGCCACGCATGCCGACCAGTTACAGGATCACGAATTTTCCACGCTTTCCGACCATGCACTGGATTTGCTGACATTGGCAATCACATCGGTGCGCCCGGGTGACATCAATTTGTCCAGAAGCCGGTTAGGCTCGCTTAACGGCATCAAAACGGTTGTTGAGCAAAATCTTCGGAATACTGAGCTGGACGCCAGTCTGATCAGCCGTTACGCCGGATTATCCACTCGATATATCAATGATCTATTTGCAGAGGAAGCCACTTCATTGATGCGTTATGTCTGGACACGTCGGCTGGAGAATTGTGGCAAGGATCTCCTTAACCCGGTTTTCGCCGATCATCGAATCTCCGATATTGCGTTTCGCTGGGGGTTTAACGATGCCGCGCATTTTAGTCGTGCATTTAAACAACAATTTGGTTGCTCGCCGCGTGAGTTTCGGTGGTCGATACAACGCTAATATCTCTTTGCCGGTAAAGCACTGCATTGCGGCAATATTTCCGATATAAAAATTAAGATAAAGCCGCTATATAAAATCCGGAGGTGGAAAACGAATTTTTAGCGAATAAATTAAAGACGACCGGTCATATTTTAATGTTATGATAAATCGACTCTTTGTTATCAGCAAGATAACGACAATCAGACACAGAGAGTGTGCGATGTGATGGCAAACGCAAGATGGTTTTGCGTTGTAACGCTTTGTGGCGTTAGGGAGTGACACTGACAAGGCAAGTGATAACGACAATAAGTCTCTGGATGACGTGTTGCTGAGCAGTTTGGGTAACACCCACCGTAAAAGAGATATAACTAACGAGGAAGAAATATGAAGACAAAACTCAACAAAACTCGGCTGATTAGCGCAGCTGTGGCGGCGTCTGTGGTGGCATTGGCAGGGCTTGCGATAACCCCGGTACAAGCCGATGAAACCTGCATGTCGCCGTATATGGCCAAAATTGTCGGCCAAGAGGACTTTGTTTATATCTGGACCCTGGGTGTGGAAGGGCTGGGTGACGAGCAAGACAAAATGGTCACTGTCGATGTTAATCCCAAGTCGGCCAAGTACGGCAAAGTCATCAACAGCGTGTCTGTGGGCGGTCGCAATGAAGCCCATCACTCCGGCTTTACCGATGATCGCAAGTATTTATGGGCGGGTGCGTTGGACACCAACAAGCTGTTTATTTTTGACGTGCATACCGATCCGGCCAAGCCCAAACTGGTTAAAACCATCACCGATTTTGTCGCTAAAAGCGGCGGCGTAGTCGGCCCGCATACCACTTATGCCTTGCCTGGGCGGATGATTATTACCGGCTTATCCAACAACAAAGACCATGGCGGCCGCACCGCAGTTGTTGAATACACCAACGACGGCGAGTACATCGGCACACACTGGACGCCCACCGATGACAACCTACAAGGCGCCATCAAAACCGGTAAATACGCCGACGGTTACGGCTATGATTTGCGCGTGTTACCAAGGCGTAACCTGATGCTGACCTCATCGTTTACCGGCTGGTCCAATTACATGATGGACTTCGGCAAAATGCTGCAAGACCCGGAAGCCATGAAACGCTTCGGCAACACCGTCGTGCAGTGGGATTTACATACCAAGCAACCGAAAAAAGTCTTCGACGTACCGGGCGCGCCGCTGGAAATCCGTTGTGCCTGGGGGCCAAACCACAATTACTGTTTCACCAGCACTGCATTGACCTCCAAAATCTGGCTGATTTACGAAGATAAAGACGGTACTTGGCAGTCTAAAGAAGTGGCTGATATTGGTGATCCTTCCAAAATCCCGCTGCCGGTGGACATTTCTATTTCCAGCGACGACGGCACGCTGTGGGTCAATACCTTTATGGATGGCAAAACCCGAGCCTTCGACATCACCGATCCTTTCAAGCCTAAACAAGTGTTTGAGC
>JAQTQN010000168.1 GCA_028712225.1 Methylobacter sp. | reverse complement strand
CGGGCACCTGTATCAATTTTAGCTTTGATACGTTCAATATTGAATATCGGCAAAGCAACCCATTCGCGCCAGCCGAGTATCGGTAACGATATCGAATTGTTAACCATTTTTGTCTACCTTGACCTTGTCGTCGTGTATAACGGTACTATTACGACAAAAGAGTCGTTCTTACTAGCAAATAGCTTTATGCTATCGCCCCACGTTAATCAATTATGAGAAATTCTATGCCCTATACCCAAGATATTGTCGAAGAAATAAATATTCTTGTTCGTTACAACTTATCCACCACACTAGAAGGCATCAAGGTACATAAAACTGCCGCACCGGAAATTATTGCCGCCACACGCCGGTTGTTCGATAAGGGGTTGGTAACTTTGGAAGATGGCGGTTACCTTACAGACGTGGGCCGTGAAGCAGCAGAACAGGCACAAGCTGTACTGAATCTACTCACTCCATCGTAAGATCGGCCACTTTCTTTAACAATAAAAAAGGCTTGGTGAACTTTATCACCAAGCCTTGTGAAGTGTCGACTTAAGGTTATCAAGCTGAGAGCATAATCGACGATTTCAGTTTCTTCATTGCATTTTGTTCCAGCTGCCGTATTCGTTCTGCTGAAACCCCATAACGATCAGCAAGCTCATGCAAAGTAGCTTTTTGCTCTGTCAACCAGCGACTTGTCAGAATATCCTGACTACGCTCATCTAGCTGAGACAGCGCATTTGTTAACAAATCCTGTTCACGGCCCTGCCAATCAGCATCTTCAAGCAATAAGGCCGGATCGGCTCCGTGCTGTTGCAGATAGTTTGCAGGCGCAGAGTAGCTTTCATCTTCAGGCTCATCAACTGGTGCATCATAAGACATATCACGACTACCCAGCCGCTTTTCCATTTCATATACTTCTTCAACATCGACATTCAGATCTTTAGCAATAGATGCTGCTTCATCGCCAGATAGCCAACCCAAATCACGTTTAGTTTTGCGAAGATTAAAAAATAATTTACGCTGGGCTTTAGTCGTTGCAATTTTTACAATGCCCCAGTTTTTAATCACATATTCGTGTATTTCGGCTTTTATCCAATGCACTGCAAATGAGATAAGCCGAACCCCCATGTCAGGATCAAAGCGTTTTACCGCTTTCATCAAACCAATATTACCCTCTTGAATAATATCTGGCATCGACAACCCATAGCCACTGTAGCCTCTGGCAACATGCGCAACAAAACGCAGATTACTCATTACTAACTTACGAGCTGCTTCCAGATCGCCATCATCTCTAAATTTTAATGCCAGCTCCCGCTCTTCTTCCACGTCCAACTTAGGCATTTGTCTGACAACATTGAGGTAAGTGTCAAATGTGCCGACTGACAAATTTACGGGCAAAACTAATGAATTACTCACAATCATTCCCCTCTCAAAAATTATTTGTTTTTATTCTAGCACTCTCGACAATAGAGTGCTAACAACTTTATAACAATATTTTCACTCAGGTTTAAGCTGCCTCAATTGAAAATAAACAACTATCCAGGATCCCAGCATACCCAGTCCAGCAGAAATAGCCAACATAGCAATGGTTTCTAATCCACCCAAAAATACCACATGGAAGGAACCATCATACAGACCAGATAGCTTCTCAATCGGTTGTTTTAAAATCAATGTCGTCAAAGTCACGATAAACCAAGCAGCAACGCCGGAAAAAAAACCCAACCAAAAACCACCGTATAAAAACGGTCGTTGAATAAAACCGTTGGTTGCCCCAACCAACTTTGCAATCAACACTTCTTCCCGACGGTTATGTAATTCTAAACGTATTGTGTTAGCAGTAATAAACAGCACACCCACTCCCAGCAAACCACTCAGCAGCGCGACACCTCGCCGCGCCAACTCCATAATTGATTGCAGCCTCTTAACCCATTGCGTATCTATCTGAGCAAGATCCACTTCCGGCATCTGTTTAAAATGCTCAACCAAGCTATCTAAAGCAAATCCGACTTCCAATGAATTTTTGGGTAATACCTGAATGACGATAGGCAGAGGGTTTTTATCCAGCGCTTTTACCGCAGCGCCAAAGCCACTGTATGTCTCAAACTCCTTTAAAGCCTGCTCCTTAGAGATGAGTTTGACATCGAGCACATCTGAATTCTTTTTAATGACTTCTGCAAGTTTTTTAGCGTTTGCATCAGAGACTTCTTCTCTTAAAAATAACGAAACTTGGTTACTGGACTCCAGATTACCAGCCAATTGCTGCAAATTTTTCACCAATATATAAAAACCGCTAGCCAAGGAAATCCCTATCGCTAACACTACAATTGTCATAACTGTAGCAAAACGTGACGCAACCAAGCGACCAAGGCTGGAAAACAAAGCATGGGCATGAAGATCGCGGTAGGCTATAAACCTATCCATAAAATAACCACCAGATTTTCTGGTTTGTCTGCCTTCCGCTCTGTGCTGATTTCTAATGCTGTGTTTCATACCTTAACTCGCAACCAACTGCCCATGATCCAGCTTCAAGACGCGATAATTCATTCGTGTAATCAAAGAGATATCATGAGATGCAATTAACACCGTCACCCCGACTTGTTGAAATTGCTCAAACAAATGCATGATCTCTTTGGACAATTCAGGATCCAAATTTCCAGTCGGTTCATCAGCCAAAATCATTGACGGCTTGTTGACCACGGCTCTAGCTATACCTACACGCTGCCGCTCACCACCCGATAATAACAAGGGATACTTTTTTTCTTTACCTAGTAAACCGACTTTATCTAAAGACGCCCGCACACGCCGAGAAATTTCGCCGTGTCCATAGCCAGCGATGACTAGAGGCAAGGCAACATTATCAAAAACCGTTCTGTCTTGAAGCAGTTTGTAATCCTGAAAAATAAGTCCCATGTTCCGTCTGACATAGGGAATTTGTCTATTGCTTACTTTGTTTAGATTTTGACCGGCAAATAAAATTTCTCCTCGACTACAACGCTCCATCACTGCAATCAGCTTAAACAAAGTACTCTTTCCTGCTCCAGAATGTCCTGTCAAAAATGCCATTTCTCCAGGATGCAAGCTAAAAGAAATATTTTTCAGCACATCGCCAACTTCAGGGTAACGCATGCTGACTTTATCGAACTGTAACATTAAGTCTTCTAATCTTTTATAAACAATGCATTAACAAAATTATCTGCATCAAAATCTTGCAAATCGTCTATCCCCTCGCCTATGCCTATATAGCGAATGGGAATACCAAACTGTTTGGCCAAAGCAAAAACAACCCCTCCTTTCGCGGTACCATCAAGCTTAGTTAGCGCCAAGCCAGTAAGTGCCACTGTTTCGTTGAACAATCTCGTTTGTGATAAGGCGTTTTGTCCTGTACCTGCATCAAGAACCAGCAGAACTTCATGGGGCGCGGACTCATCCAGTTTACTCATAATCCGTTTAACTTTTTTCAATTCGTCCATTAGATGGGATTTGGTATGTAACCGCCCAGCAGTGTCAGCAATCAACACATCTACCCCCCTAGCTTGAGCAGATTGCAACGCATCATAAATAACTGAAGCAGAATCTGCTCCTGTATGTTGAGCCACAACAGGAATGTTGTTACGTTCACCCCAGGTTTGCAATTGTTCAACCGCAGCAGCCCTGAACGTATCGCCCGCAGCCAGCATCACACTATGGCCTTGGATTTGGAGACGTTTTGCAAGTTTACCTATAGTAGTAGTTTTACCTGCCCCATTAACTCCAACAACCAAAATAACAAACGGCTTATCCTGTTTGGGGATATGCAATGGCAAATTGCAAGGCCGAAGCATATCCAACAATTCCTGCTTTAAAATTGCAGTTAATGCATCAACATCATTTAGCTGATGTTTTTCAACACTGGTTGTTAATCGATTAATAATCGCAGCTGTAGCATCAACCCCCATATCTGCCATCAACAGGCTAGCTTCAATTTCTTCCAGCAAATCGGCGTTGATCGATTTCTGTCCAAGTGGAATAACAGCTAATACACCACTTAGACCGGATCGGGTCTTATTTAACTGGGTTTTGAGACGTACAAATAAAGTCTCTGGTGTTTTTTCAGCCCGAATCTCAATATCAGCGGCTATAACACCCGCTTGTTGAGCTACTTCTTTTAGAGCACCTTGTTCACCTATATAACCATATCTACTATAAAAACTTATGGCTATCAGTGGCAACATAAGCAATATAGCAACTGAATTATGTACCACAGTTGCCCACAAAGACGCACCCAATTCAATTATTGCAATACCAAAACTGATTTGAGCAACCAGTAGAATAATCAACCACAGCGATGCAATTCTCACTTGTTTAGGGCGATGTTTTGCCCCGGCAGTTAGCGTTATTAAGGTAAACACTACCAAGCAAACTAGCGCACCCATTCTATGAAGCCAATGGACAGCTACCTGTAAATCCAAATTAATTGGATACGTTGAATAGAGACTGAATAAGTTTACTAGACTGCGATAATCAGCCTGCGGCCACCACGAGCCATTGCACTCAGGAAAACCACCACAGGCTAAAGTCGCCTGTCCGTCAGATACGAGAATGCCCAAACCAATCTCAACTAATAACAAAACAACAGCAATCCTGGCAAATACTCCGACCCAACTGAAGCGCTCCAAATTCGAAATGGCTGGGTTAACTCGCAAATACATCCAAAATAACAACCAAACGCAAGCCATACTTAGTATTGTAAAAACACTGGTTTGGACAATAACTTGCGCATTAATTTCGAACACAAACACTAAGCTAATCAGCGCAGAAATCAACATCAATAGAAAATATGACGATGTCATGGCTACCAGTCGACAATGTTTTTGCCACCATGAAAGGAATAGTAACGCTATGCTAATAACCGTCAATAATGCTGGAAAAATAAAATATTTAGAATATTTATAAGACTCAAGTTGATTCCAATCCTGACAGCTTGCATACCAACTACAAGTAAGAGATGCCCAAATATCATGGTGCGTATTTAAAACGAACACGGCAATACAAAATGCCAAAATTGCTGCAAACAGAGTTAATTTTCTAAACATATTGTGGTTAGCCAATTTGTGAAATTCTTAAAAGATGCATGAGGTCATTTTTTACATCGTATGGATCAAAGCCAGGTTCATACTGCATCATTAAATTCCCCAGCGGATCCATTAAAAAAATCATGCCATCAGGAATAAACCCGGACCTTAAATCAGCAATTTTTTTCACTATTGCTTCACTGGGTTTGATCTTCAACAAAGTGTCGTCACTTTCCCACCACTTACTTGCAATTTCTGGCGGAACATCTTGTAACACTAGGACTATTCGCCGTGTTCGGGTCAATTCTTTATTCAACATAAGCCGTAACTGCTTTGTTTTTTGAATAGATTGCAGACATAGCTCATTGCATTCTTTACTGGGAATGACATTAACAATCAACCAGTGCCCGGCAAGTTCTTTTATATTGTCCTGAGAAAACTGGTCAAAACCTAATAATTCTGAGCGCTCTGTCGTCACGGCAGGCATTATCAGCTGCCCGTGATTAGTTCGTCCCGATAAAAACTGCGGATTTTTCTTTAACCCCCAGGCCATCAAAAACGGCACAATGGACATAGCGAAAATACTTATGATCAATAATCTATTTTTGTTTCTTTGATTACTCATTTTGCTGATTTTAAACTGTACCAAATAAAAATTATTGTGAGAGTCAGTGCTAATAAAAACCATTGTACCGCGTAGGCAACATGTTGTTCTGGCAACATCACAACTGGCGCATGCCATTCCCGCTTGAAACCATCTGGCATGTCTCTATCAAGTTCCAGCTGAAAATCTAACAGTGAATAACCTAATTTTTTACCAACTATATCGCTATTGACCACCTGCACGATGGATGGCCAGCCATTAGATGGTCGCTCCGCGCCTGCCAACTTTATGCCCACACTGGGAAAATTATTGATGCGCCCCTTAATAGTTGCTAATTCTTGATCAAGATTGATTTTGGGCAACATTGAGCGATCTGAGCCTAAAGGCACCCATCCTCTATTTACTAAAACAGCCTTTTCTTGGTCTTTTAATAACAAAGGAGTCAAAACAAAAT
>JAQTQN010000167.1 GCA_028712225.1 Methylobacter sp. | reverse complement strand
GCTTTATTGAAATACCTAAAAACATTGTCAACATCAGTCACGAGCAAAACATTTTTGTCGGCTTGACGTGGGGCACTTTGCGGGGCGTGGGCCATGCGGTTAGTCGCACGTTGATAGGCGGCGCCGAGCTGCTTACGTCACCCATCCCGACTGATGACTATATCAGTCCGCCTTATGTGTGGGAGCGCTTTAGCGAAGACACCCGTTATTTTGGTCTGCATTATCCCGGCTACTGGACGCATTACGGCCCGCTGGATCATGGCAAGTAAACCCGCCCAGACTATTAAATTACGAGGATAACATCATGAAAAAGCAACATATCTATCTACCGCTTGCCGTTTTAGCGCTATCGCTGACTGCTTGCTCCACACCGAAAAAAGACACTTCCGCGCTCAAGGCGGAAATCGATGCCTCTTACAGCGGTCACTATGGGCAATCAATTCGTCACGAAGAGATTGCTGAAGATAGGCAGAAAGTGGCTAATCGGGTATTAAAACACTGGGAAAAAGATCAATACTGGAATATCGACGAGCAGCAAAAAGGCCTGGATGCCGCTAAAGACGCTGCGCATCACCGCCTGGAATCCGAAAAAGAGCTATGCCAGTGGTTAACTGAAGTTCACGGTCCGAATCATCATCAACAAGAAGCCGTCCACCATGTTGCGGCGTATTTTAAAACCGGCAAATCAACTCCGTTTAAAACTAACGACGTCGGTATTGCTCATATAGGCAATTTTCTACATACACACCCTGATTCTAAGGCAGATGTAATTGCCTCGGCCGATACTGTTGGCAGTTCGGCTAGCAACCAGGAGTTATCAAATCGACGTGCGGCATCGGTAAGAGATTTGTTGATCTCACACGGTGCTAATGCCGATCAACTTAGCATTCAGTCTATTGGCGAAGGCCCAGGCCCCGACAAAACGCCTAATCAAGAAAACCGTATTGTCACTATCAGCACAACGCATCCTACTTATGTTGACTGCGCTAACGTGAAATAAACGGCAACACCACACCCCGCCGCATTGCTGCGCGGGGTGTTTCACTCTTTAAGTACCGATTTTTTTAAATCACTTCCGCTAAATTAAGTCCAAAAGGTGCGCGGTGCGTACAATTCAGTTTTATCGCCGCGACTCTAGGAATTTTCACTTGCTTTACCCCCTCATTTTTCTATCCGGCCTGTCCAGTTTGATTTACGAAATTGTCTGGATTCGGCAAGCTTCGTTTGTGTTTGGCTCCAGCACTTTGGCCATGTCGACGGTATTGGCGGTATTTTTTCTCGGCCTGGGTTTGGGCAGTTGGTTATTCGGCCGCACTGGGAGCGCTGCCAAACAGCCGTTGCTTTGGTGTGCCGGGATTGAGTTGTTATTGGCCGTCAACGGCTTATGCACTCCGGCGTTGTTTGCCTGGGCCGATAATCTGTACGGCCTGAGCTACCGACACTTCGATACGCACTCCGCATTGTTATTGTTAATCCGCGCCAGCTTGGTGGGTTTACTTTTGTTACCTCCGGCACTATTAATGGGCGGTACCTTGCCGCTGTTTTGTCGGCAGATAATTCGCGATCCGGCGCGGCTTTCGGCAAAACTTAGCTTTATTTATGGCGTTAATACCGTGGGCGCGGCAGTTGGCTGCACGGTGAGCGGATTTTTATTGTTGCCAACGTTTGGCCTTGCGGCATCATTGCAAGTTGCGGCCGGTTTGAATGTGTTGACCGGCTTGGGATTCTGGCGGTTAAGCAACAAGGTAGAAGCATCAGTGCCAATCGCACTCTTACAACCGCTTGAACCCTATTACAACCGCCGACTGTTGTTACTTGCCGGATGGCTGTTTTTTATGATCGGCGCGGCCGCGTTGGCTAATGAATTGATCTGGGCGCGTTTTTTAAGCAACTTTATCCGCAACTCGGTGTACACCTACACCATTACCCTTGCCGTGGTGTTGATTGGCACGGCCGCAGGGAGTTTGTTGCTCGGTCCGTATTTTGATAAATCCAAAAAACCTAAGGCATTGCTGATCAGCTTCGGCGTTTTACAAGCGCTGTCAGCAACGCTGCTGCTGTTGCTGACACACTTGCCTGCGCCAATATGGCAAGGTCTTCAGCCCTGGGGATTGCTGCCTTTTATACTATTGATGTTGCCGTCGACATTTATTGCCGGTGCCAGCTTTCCACTGTTAAATAAAATAGTCACTCAGCAAACCGAATTAGCGTCTAAACAAATCGGCATGATGACTGCAGTCAACATTGCCGGTTGCATTGTTGGTTCAGTGTTAACCGGTTTTTGGTTACTGCCGCATATCGGCTTGGATGCCGGTATTTTTATTAGTTCGGCCTGGACGCTGGCGGCGGCTTGGTTAGCAATCATGTTTGCATCGACAGCAACCATTACCAAAAAATCCCCAGCATTCATGGCCCGAACTTGTGTTTATACCGGCTTCGCAGTTTGGCTGTTGATGTTGCTCTGGTCGCCGGTGCGCATTCCTGATGATTACCTGGACCCCGACGATGAACTGCTCAGCATTACCGAAGGTTACAACTCCAATCTCGCTGTCGTGCTGCGCGACCAGGTAAAAACACTGTTGATCGACCGCCTTTGGCAAGGTGTGGAAACCAGCAATTATCAGGTTATGGTCGCGCATATACCGATGCTGCATTACCCGGACGCCAAGGATGTACTGGTGGTCGGGCTGGGTGCAGGTAACACGGCCCGCCGCTTTCTTCGTTATGACATTGAGCAGCTAGACATTGTCGACATTGAGCCGCGCCTGTTTGAATTTACCCGTGAGCATTTTCCTTCCCGTTGGATGAACGATCAGCGTGTACATATGATTGCCGAAGATGGCCGCAATTACGTCAAACATACGGGCCGCCACTATGATTTTATTTCTGTGGAAATCGGGCAATTGGATCGTCCCGGTGTCAGCGTGTTTTATACCGAAGAGTTCTATCAGCAAGCCGCCGCCAAGCTCAACGCTGACGGCATGATTTGTCAGTTTGTACCGTTAAGTTTTTTGCGTCCGGCTGAATTTGCCGGTGTGTTGAAAACCTTTCTGTCGGCATTTCCTAATGCGCAGCTTTGGTACAACACCGATGAATTGCTGCTGATTGGGTTTAAAGGTGACATCCGCCAACTGTCGCCGGAAGGCTTTGCCAAAGTTACCGAAGAACCCAGTATTGGCGCTGATTTCGACCTCAATTATTGGGGTGGGGATAGCTACAGTTTGAATAGCTTCCCGGTATTTCTTGGCAGCTTTTTGGCGTCAGGCGCGGAACTCAACGCCTTGGCAAACATTGCTCCGGCAACGCACTACACCGACGATAAACTGCAACTGTCTTACAGCGTCAGTAATTTTCAACACACCGATCAACGCGCCAGCGCCTTAGTGCCGTTTATTCAGCAACATTTAACGCCGCTCACCGCCGCCGTCACAGCCCACACCGCGCCCGGCATCGATTTACAAACCGCTACGCAAGTACGCGATAGCAACCTCGCCGACATTATCGCTACAGACATTTTAGGCGCGTCAACTGCGCACGATAGTGTGGAATCCCGACGCCAACGCGCGCAGCGGGCCTTACAAATCAATCCTAAAAATATTGATGCGCAGGATGAGCTGCATCGCTACTCTCCTGCCGAAGAACTCAAGCCATGAACACCATCGAATGCTGGCACGGCCAACTTAGCGACGACGCAGACCAACAGCACCGGCAACATCTCAGTGCGTCTGAACTTGCCCATGCCGCTACATTTAAAAACCCTTTATTGCGTAATCGTTACCTCAGCGTGCGCAGTTATTTACGGCAAGTGTTGGCGCAAAAACTGGCTGTGGCCCCGAAAACTATTGAGTTCAGTAAAGCCGAACACGGCAAACCCTATCTTGCCGACTATCCTGAGCTGGCGTTCAACCTGTCACATTCGGCGAATGCTTGGATCATCGCCGTTGGTTGGCGTTGCCGGTTGGGCGTGGATATTGAAATCGCCAAACCCAGAACCAATCTGCCTGCATTGGTTGAAAAATGCTTTGCCGACGTTGAAGCAAGCTACTGGCACAGCTTGCCGGAACATCAGCAAACCGCCGCGTTTTACCGTTTTTGGACGCACAAAGAAGCATTTGTAAAAGCCACCGGCCGAGGCATCGCGTTAGGCTTAAAGCAATGTGTGCTTAACCCCGAGCAGTCGACGGAATTTTTAAATGTACCGGAAGAATTTGCACCCGCCTCAGTGTGGCGGGTGCTTGATTTGGATGTGGGATGTGGTTTGGTTGGCGCGGTAGCGCTGGATAACCTAAGCGCCGACATTAAACTGATTAATGTTTGATCGACATTGCGCCCAGTTAATACAACTGGGCGCAATTAGCCTGAATCAATGCGCTACATCTGCCAGTTTGCTTTGCAGCTTTTGCTGCTGCTCGGGAGTTAACAGTTTAAAAATAGCGTTATCCAATTTTGTATTTTGCAGGATGTGTTCTTTATGGCTCGCTGCTGCTTGATCCAGCAAACTCACAAGCTTGTCCTCACTATAATCCTTGGAAAAAGTCAGCTGCTGAATTTTTTGATGGATTGCTTTCGCAGCATCGTCCTTAGCGGCCAATTGCTCATGCTGAGTTTTAATCAGCGCTTTAATGTCACTGCGTTGTTTTTCGGTCAGGTCGACATCATGTAAAAACCTCGGCAAGAAATTTTCGCCATGTTCGTGACCACGTTCATGATGCTTGCCCTGATGCGGGCCGTCTCCAAAAGGAGGCTCGCCGGGTGTTGGCGGATTGGCCAGAACTAACGCAGGGAACAGGGCTAAAATCAAAAGTATCTTACGCATAAAAAATCTCCGATTAGTTTGATAAGTGATTGACGGAATTGGACTAATTCCGTTGGGCTTATACTACTGCGTTCCACGTAAAGCGCTGTTATTGAAGTGTAAAGTTAGGTAAATCCTGCTCTATATAGTGGTAGCCTCAGTATGGTATCGCTATGATGCTGTCAACCAAACAATAAGGTGGCGATAGTGACGAAGGTGTTAATAATTGACGATGATGTCGAGCTGGCCGGGCTGTTCAAAGACTATTTAGAGCAGGATGGCTTTGCGGTTGATGTTATTCATCAAGGCCAGGCAGGCTTGGGTCTGGCTTTGTCCGGAGACTACCAGCTGGTGATACTCGACATCATGTTACCGGATATAAAAGGCACCGAGGTGTTAACGCGCATTCGCTTGCAAAGCCGTATTCCGGTACTTATGTTTACTGCCAGAGGCGATGATGTCGACCGGATTATCGGCCTGGAATCAGGGGCGGATGACTATGTGCCCAAGCCTTGCACGCCCAGGGAGTTGGCTGCGCGCATTCGCGCAATTTTGCGTAGAACTCAGCCTATCAATGATGCGAGTGGTAACGGGCCGATTTTTGCCGGTCCGCTAAAGATTTGGTGTGAAAAACGCAGGGCGTCTTGGTTCGATCAAGATCTTGAGCTCACCAGCACCGAATTCAATTTGCTGGAAACTTTGGCAAAGCATTTTGGCAAAATTGTTACAAAAAACGAATTATCCGAAAAAGCACTGGGACGACCTTTGGCGCGTTTCGATAGAAGTATCGATGTACATATGAGCAGCATTCGCCAGAAACTAGGCTGTCAACAGGACGGCCGCTCTTATATCCAGACGGTGCGCGGTCACGGCTACCAATTGGTTAAGGAGTAAGCAAGTGGGGCGTTTATTCTGGAAATTTTTTCTTACCTTTTGGTTGGCGTTGTTGGTGGCCGGTATCGGCGTCGGCACGGCGGTCTGGTTACGGCATAACACCTGGCAAAACAGCGGCGATGAGCTTCCGCGTGCGGCGATTGATGTCAGACATGCCTCGTCATTGCTGGAGGTGGCGGAAAGCGCTTACCGCTATGGCGGGGATGCGGAATTACGGCTGTTTTTGGGTAAATTGCATACCGCCCATTTACCGCCGGTTTATGCGGTAGACGACCAAGATCGAGACATCTTGCAACGCAATGTAGCGCCCGAAGTTTTACAACAAGCCCGTGCCCTGTTTTTGCAAGCGGCTTATCCGGAGGCGATACGTTTAGTATCATCGGGCAAGGGGCAGAATTATTTACTGTTTGTGCCACTGCCCGAACATGGTTTTTCCGGCTA
>JAQTQN010000166.1 GCA_028712225.1 Methylobacter sp. | reverse complement strand
CACCAAACTCGCAAGGCTCGACATAGCCCTGACAATCGCGTGTGCCTAAGAAAATATCCTGCCTGCCGCCTTTTTCTAAAGTGCGTTTTAAAATACTGAAATGCTTGCCGTCTATCCGGTCGGCTGACAATTCCGGACGATGTTCATTCCATTCAAAATGCGCTTCAACCTGATATTCGATATCCCGCAAAAACGTATAAATGGCGAGGCTGTTGCCACCGCCCCAGACTAAAGGCTTAGTGCCTTTTGTTTGGGTGCGCAGCGGTTTTATGACCCTGACTTTATCAACATGCCAAATCAGCGTCGGCTTCCAATAAATGGATTTGAGTACGCCTTTGATGGCCTCATAAGTAGGCAGCTGATACGAACATTTTTCACCGCCCACCTTGGTGATGGGATCAGTAAATAAAGCATACTTGCCCCATAATCGAAAACTAATGCTGTTTTTCACAGATACCCTCCTTTGGGCATAATTATTATTGTGGCAACTCACTTCCCCCTTTGAAAAAGGGGGGATCGAGGTGAATTTATTTAAAAATCTCCCCTAACCCCTCTTTTCAAAGAGGGGACAATTCTTACAAAATAATGGCCTCGGCTTTGCCAACGGGTTCAGTAGACAAACCAAACTCGGAACTGTAAAAGTGGTTTTCCAGGTAGTACACACCTTCGCCTTGAATTTCACTCACGGCATCTTGCTCACGCAATTTTTTCCATACGTTTGGGAACACGTTGACGCTGTATTTTTGCGCTTGTTTTAAACAGGCATAATAACCAGAAGCATCAAAATCCTTAGAGATTTCGCAAAGCTTTTGTATTAAGCACTTTCCATGTCCGTAGGGAACAATCACAGATTGCGTAGGTGCGTCTATGGCTTTAAAGGCATTGCCTGCCGTCATAAACGATTGCTTTAGGTGTAGTGCCGCATTGGCTCCGGTGTTGAGTTTGTTGTCGCTGAGCAAATTGAGTAGTGTGTCATCTCTTCCTACTTCTTTCGCTGTTAACGGATAAGCCATTTGGTCGGCACGCTCATAAAAGTAATAGTTAAAATACAACGCCATATTTTCCGGATCTAATAAGGCTTTATCATTAACCTCACTGAACACGCGCTTGGTTTTGTCTCGCCCGACTTTAATGTCAATCAGTTGATCAATGGTTTCCTTTGCCGGATTTACGACATGCACAGCAGCTGTGTCCAAGCGGCCATTTCTATTGCAGCGCCCTGCTGCTTGGGCTATCGAATCCAATCCGGCCAGAAAGCGAATCACACTGGCAAAATCAATATCCACCCCGGCTTCTATTAATTGCGTGCTAAAGCAAAGCACCGGCAGTTTAGCCGCTAACCTTGTCCGCATTCTGTGAAAAAGTTCATTGCGGTGCGCTGAACATTGGTTGGTGCTTAAATGAAACAAACTATCCCTATCAACGGAATCAGAACATTTGACATACAAGGCTTGCGCCCAGGCTTTGGTGTTAACTATCACCAAGCAATTGCCTTTTACTTTGAATTCGGACAATGCCAATTCCGCTATTTCTTCTTCAGACCAGCCTTCCGATTTGGTTTTATTGCTGATTTCAACGCGCTTTAATTCGTCGAATAATTGTTTGGGATCTTTTATCAGATGATTTTCTTCGGGGATCAGCAGTTGGCCTTTTTCGGGTGAATTCAATTGATCAAGCAGCGGCTGGGTTGCTGTACATAACACCGCGGTAGTTTTGGTATGTGCACTTAAAAAGTTAAGAGCGTTACAAAATAGATGCGTGCAGTTAATGGGTAAGGTTTGAATTTCATCAAAAATGATAACGCTGTTGGCGAGTTGATGCAGGCGGCGCACGCCGCGCGTACCGCCGCTAAACAGCGTTTCTAAAAATTGCACCATCGTCGTCAAAACTATCAGCGCATCCCAATTTTCAGCAGCCAGCTTGCTATGCCAGGTTTGCTTTTCCGGCTCTAAATTTGAGTGATGCTCAAGTACCCAGGGAAATTGATCACCCTCCTGCTCAACGACTTTTCGGATGGCTTCGGCATTTTGTTCGATGATGGAGGTGTATGGAATAATGTAGATAATCCGTCCTAAGCCGTGGGTCTTGGCATGATGCAGAGCATAGCGGAGACTGGCGTAGGTTTTACCGCCGCCCGTCGGCACGGTCAGTGTGTAAATGCCTTGGGCATCTTGAGCGCGATTTTTACAGGTATCGGAAATCGTCCGGCGTATGGTGTTGATGGGTGTGTCGTGAACTTGCTGTTCGGTTAAAAACAACTCCATGCGCTGAATGGCAATATCCCATGCCACGGTTTTATTACGATAAGCAGCTTGTTGTGGTCTTTCAAAATCAGCACTATTGATGCGGTCTGCATCGATCAGGCAACTGAATAAAAACCGGGTCCAAAAGCCGATATAAAAACATTTAATGGCTTCATGTTGATCATTTTTTGTAAGTGAACTTATCTGCTTTAGCATAGACAACATCAATGGCTTGCCAGCCAGACGTTTGGCTTGCTCCAGAAGATGGTCGTCTGCATTTTGTTTGCATTCGGCGAGATGCGACCTGTCGTCCTCTTTATCTATGCGTTTTTTGAAGCCATTGGTGCCTTCGGGTGTCAGACAGTCAATCAAGCCACTATGGTGTGAAGCAATACAAAGCGCCAGTATTTGTCCGCATAATCTACCTTCGCCATTTTTGCCATATTTAGCCAGCATTTCCCAGATCAACTGCGCGCCTGCCGTTGAATGATCTATCTTGCCTTTTAAGGCGGCAGTATCAACGTATTCCTCATCAATATCGGGATTGAGTAATCCGGTACCGGATTGAATGTAGTTTTGAAAAGAGGCGCTGTATTTACCAAAATCGTGCAACAGCCCTATTAACTCTCCCGCTTCAGGCACATTGATTTTGGCGGCTAACGTTTTGGCAATCTCAGCCACTTCCTGCAAATGGACAGCGACTGTTTGCTGTTGTTTATCCGTTTTGCGGACGTGAGCTATGTAAGATTGGCTTTTTATCATTGATGTTTTTTTATAAAAATTATCTGAAATCGCTTATAACTTTTCGCTAAACATTGCAGCCTTGCTTCCATCATCCGCCGCCAAGTGGTGTGATTGTAGTTCGAACTTCGGCAATCACTGGAAAGTATCGGTAACGCTCTGCAGTTGGTGTAAACTTTATACTAGCAGTTACTTGTCATGCAATCTTTATTTGCACATATTTATGACCGAAATTCCGCAAGACTTTTTCAAATGGGATGTTAAGCAGCGATTGACGTTGCTGGAAGCTACTGTTTACTGGACTGGCGAGCTGGTAACCGGTTTTCTGACTTCTACTTTTTCAATTAGCCGGGTGCAGGCGACTAAGGATATTGCGTTGTATTTGTCGTTACGGCCGGATAATTTGCGTTACGACCGTTCGCTGAAGCGCTATCTGATCACCGAGCAGTTTTCACCACTGCTGATTACCGGCAGCCCGCAAGAGTGTTTGCAGGTGTTACAGGCGTCGCAATCGGCCGCGCCGCCGGTGGTGACGTTGATGAGCAATTTACCGACTGTTGAAGTATTGGCCTCACCTACTCGACATATTGATGTCGGGGTGTTGCGGCCGGTATTGCAAGCCGCGCGTTTCGGGCTGGTGTTGGAGATTGGTTATCAATCGATGAGTTCGCCGGAGCCTGCGGTTCGCAAGGTCCAGCCGCATACATTGGTGTTTGACGGTTGGCGCTGGCATATGCGGGCGTTTAGTTATTCGCATAATGAATTTCGCGATTTTGTACTGGCGCGGATTCATCAGGCTTCGGTGGTCGGCAAGCCGGAAAAACCCAGCCCTGTCGATACGTTGTGGGAAATGCAACTGACGGTTGAAATCGGCCCGCATCCGGGTTTGAGTGATTCGCAAAAGCAGGCGGTGGAGCGGGATTTTGGTATGGTGGATGGTAAATGTTCGACAACGGTGCGAGCGGCTTTGTTGTCTTATCTGTTGTTATCGATTCGGATCGGTAAGGATGATTATCAACGCGAGGCGATGGTTCAGCAGATTGTGTTGCTTAATCGGGATGAATTGCAGCCGTATTTGGCTTTTTAACCCCCCCTTTTTTTAAGGGGGGAGTAAGCGATTGTCATTTTTCAATAATTTCTAATTTATCCGCAGTTATAGACAGGGATAGCTCGCCTTTTAGCAAGCCGAGCAGTTCGCGGCCTGCCATGACATAACGCCAGCCATGCAATAACGGGCATTCGTCGTTGTCGCCGAACAGTAACTCTTCCAAATCTTTGCGCGTTGCCAAGATGATTGGGTTTAAGGCATTTTCTTCGGCACGCACGCGAACCCAAGCGGTCAAAATATCCAGGATGGCTTCTTGTTGCTGGGTTTTCTTGAGCGGTCGGCCTTTATCATTGAGTGGAATGGGTGGGCGATTTTTGGCGGCGGTTATCAATAGACATAGCTCTCGACCATAACGGTTTTTAACTCGTTCATTTAGGCCGCGGATGTTACTCAGGTCGGCAACGGTTTCCGGTTGTAATTTGGCAATGTCAAAGAGCATTTCATCGCGCAACAGCCAGCTTTTCGGATGGTTTTCAATTTGCGCGGCCTTTTCTCGCCATTCTGATAAGGTTTGAATGATGGATAACTGTTTGCCGGTCAGTTTGTTTTTGCCTTTGATTTTTAACCAGGCTTGTTCGGGACGAACTTGGTAGAGCTCGGGGTTTTCTAATTCAGCAAAGTCTTGTTTCAACCATTCACTGCGGCCCAACTCGGCCAATTTTTTCTGCATCAGCTGGTAGATTTTGCAAAGGTAAATTACATCATCCGCCGCATAAGTAATCTCGCCTTCGGATAACGGCCGTTTGCTCCAATCGGCGCGGGTATGGGCTTTATCCAGGTTGATATTTAACAGGCTTGAGACCAGCATGGCGTAACCGGGATTTTCTTGAAAGCCCAGTAACGGCGCGGCGATTTGGGTGTCGAATACCGGCGTCGGTAATTTTCCGGTCAATTGATAAAAAATTTCCAGATCCTGACGGCAGGAATGGAACACTTTAACTATTGCCGGGTTATAAAGGGCGGCAAATAGCGTATCAAGATCAGGCAAGGCAATAGGATCAACGCAAGCCACCCAATCCGGCGTGGCAATTTGCAGCAAGCAGAATTTCGGGTAATAGGTTTTTTCGCGGAGAAATTCGGTATCAAGCGCCAGCCAGGTTTCTTTGTTGATTTGTGTACACAACTGCTCAAGTTGTTCCGGGGTGTTGATGTATTGGATGTCCGTCATGTGTTTGGATAATTTGGTAAAAGGTGATCGTTTAGAGTAGCGTTATGCTTTGGGGAACCTCGAAAAACTCATTCCGCTCATGGTTCGACAAGCTCACCACGAACGGAACTCATTGATTTGTAAAGTACCGTTCGCACTGAGTTTATCGAAGTGCATGGTTTTTCGAGGTTCCCTTTGGTGTTAAAATTTAATTTTTGTCTGCACACTTATGCGCTTTCGTATTATTCCTGTGACATCTTATCAGCAAAACTGCTCTTTGCTGATTTGCGAGCAAACCCAACAAGCGGCAATTGTTGATCCGGGCGGCGATATTGACTTGCTTATCGACATCGTTAAGCAAGAACAGGTGTCGTTGCAGTCGATATTACTGACCCACGGTCATCTTGACCATGTCGGCGGCTCGACGCAATTAGCTGCTCACTATGACATTCCTATTATCGGGCCGCATGCTGGGGATAAGTTCTGGCTGGATGCGCTCCCGGAACAAGCCAGGATGTTCGGCTTTCCGCCCTGCCCCGCTTTTATCCCCACTCGCTGGCTCAAGCAAGGTGACGTCATTCATATCGGCAATGCAACGCTGGACGTCTATCACTGCCCTGGACACACGCCGGGACATGTTGTTTTTGTTAATCGCGAAGCAAAATTAGCAGTGGTAGGCGATGTGTTATTTAAGGGATCGATTGGCCGCACCGATTTTCCGGGCGGAGATTACGATACGTTGATTGAGTCAATCCGGACTAATTTATGGCCGCTAGGTAAAGATATTGCTTTTATTCCGGGCCATGGACCAATGTCCACATTTGGTGAAGAAAGACGCAACAATGCCTTTGTGCATGATTAACGGTAACCCTATCTGGATTTCTTAGGAAATCTTCTCAGCACCAGGGGATGCGTTGACACCGGCTCTTCTATGCCGA
>JAQTQN010000165.1 GCA_028712225.1 Methylobacter sp. | reverse complement strand
TTTTCGGCTTGCCGGGTAATTTGGTGGCCTTGTTTTTGAAAGGCTTGTGCCCAGGTTTCCAGTTCCGCTTCATTCAGGCGGCAGCCCAGTGTTTTAAGGTGTATTTGCATTTATCCAAAGAACCGATAGGTAATAAAAACGGCAGCGATCATGCCGCCTAGGTCGGCTATTATCCCACAGGCGGCGGCATGACGAATACGCTTGATACCGACGGCGCCGAAGTAAACCGCCAATACGTAAAAGGTGGTTTCGGTGCTGCCTTGGATAATACAGACCAAGCGACCTGCAAACGAATCAGCACCGTGTGTGGTCATGGTGTCTATCATCATGGCCCGGGCACCGCTGCCGCTAAAGGGCTTTATTAAGGCTGTAGGTAGCGCATCGATAAAGCGGTCGTCAACGCCTAAACGTTGCACAACATGGCGAGCCGCATCGGCCAATAATTCCAATGCACCGCTGGCACGAAATACTGCAATTGCCGCCAGCATGGCGACCAGATAAGGGATTAGTTTGACGGCAGTCTGAAAGCCTTCTTTTGCACCTTCGATAAATACTTCGTAAGCATTTATGCCTTTATTGATGGCGCCAATAAGAAAAGCGATGATCAATGAAAACAGGATGATATTGCTGGCGGCGGCGGATTGTTCAAGCATTTGCTGTTGCGGCAAGCCGGAAAAATACGTCAACAGTCCGGCAACCAATAGGGTAATTCCGCTTATGTAAGCCAAGATGACTTTGTCCAATAGATTGATCTTTTGTACGGCGGCAACAGCAAGCAAGCCCGCCAGCGTCGAGCAGTATGTGGCAATCAGGATCGGGATAAACACATCGGTGGGATTGGCCGCACCCAGTTGGGCGCGGTAAGTGAAAATGGTTACAGGAAACAAGGTGACGCTGGAGGTGTTGATCACTAAAAACAAAATCTGCGCATTGCTGGCTGTTTCCGGCGTGGGATTAAGGGTTTGTAATTCCTGCATCGCCTTAATGCCCATCGGCGTTGCGGCATTGTCCAGGCCCAGCGCATTGGCGGAGATATTCATCATCATAGCGCCCAAGGCAGGATGATCTTTAGGCACATCGGGCATCAAGCGGCTAAATAATGGGGTGAGGGCGCTGGTCAATAAGCGGATAAAGCCGCTTTGTTCGCCGATGCGCATAATGCCCAGCCACAAAGACAAGACACCGGTTAGCCCCAGGGCAATTTCAAATGCGGCTTTGGACTGGCTGAACAAAGCCGCCATGATGTCGGCGAACACGTGGCTGTCGCCCAGCACCAGCAGTTTGAATAAGGCGATAATAAAGGCGACAAGAAAGAAACCAATCCAGATGATATTGAGCACGATATATGAATGCAGAGTGATAAAGACCAGGAAATTCGAGCTATTGTCAGGCTACCTGTCGTTAAAAGTAAACGCTGTATTTACCTTTGACGGTACAGGCAATCGCGTTAAGTTGATGTTGTTTGATGGTAAACTGCCCGCCTAGGCTTACAAAATAAGCCATTTTTACATCCAATCACCCAGAGTGAACGCTATGACCTCAAAATACACTCCGCTAAAAGATCACGATACCCCGATTAAGGTACTGTTTACCGGCTATCTATGCACAGTGGGCGTAGGCTATATGTTTGCATTGATTCAAATTTTGTTTACCCACGGCATGGCCGACGGTAAGTTTGGTTTGTCAGTGGATGATATTGTTTACAGCTATTACGGCAACCGTTCGGGTACGGTGTTGGAACAAAAACTAAACGGCTCGATGAAGGAAAATGCCCCCGAGCAAGAGCGTTTTGACATTATGCAATGGGCTAGAGACGGTGCGGATTTGGACGACTACAAGGATAACGGCATAGAGAAAATCATCGAATCTCGCTGTGTGATGTGCCATAACTCCGCAGCCTCAGGAATCCCTGATTTAACTAAATTCGAGACTTTAAAGGAATTGACTAAGCAAGATGAGGGGGCCACGTTCGCTTCCCTGACACGGGTATCTCATATCCATTTATTCGGCATCAGTTTTATCTTTATGTTTATCGGGTTGATTTTTAGTTTTGCCGAAACCACGCCCGTAAAATTCAAATGTATTGCCATCGGTATGCCTTATGCGTTTTTGATGGCCGATATTTTGTCTTGGTGGCTTACCAAAATTCACCCGATGTTTGCCTGGTTGGTGATTTTGGCAGGAACCGGTATGGCGGCCTCATTTATTTATATGTGGGTGATTTCCATTCTAGAGATGTGGCTGTTCAAACCGGTGTTTGTCAGCGGTTTAGGAATGCATTACCTGCAATGGCGAGATAGTCTTAAGTCTGAAAAAAACAAGGCTCGGCTGGATCGAACCGTTGACATCCTTATTGAGCTTATTGATACCCTTAGTCGGGTGGCTAGCGTGGCTAAAGAAAAATGGTCGTCAACTGTGTGGCCATTCCTACAGAGCTTGCGTAAGAAATAAAACTTGGCTGACACTCAATTTAAGTCCGGCGTTGTAACACTCCTTCGAAGCGGGAGGTTACAGCGTTTGTGTGCATTTTATTTGCCTTTGTTAGTGCTGGTGCTTGGCGGTTGTGTGCCCAAAGAATATGGGGTCGGAACGCCAATCACTCCCGCTCATCTGGTCGACAATATTCTGGTGACTGAAGATGGCGCACATCTGCCGCTGCGTCATTGGTTACCTAAAACCAAAGCCAATGCCGTTATTGTGGCATTGCATGGCTTTAATGATTACAGTCGTTTTTTTGAGCAGCCGGGGACGTTTTTTAGTAGTCAAGGCATAGCCTGTTTTGCCTACGATCAACGCGGATTTGGTGCAGCACCCAAGCGCGGAT
Source organism: Methylobacter sp. (assembly GCA_028712225.1). Classification (GTDB taxonomy): domain Bacteria; phylum Pseudomonadota; class Gammaproteobacteria; order Methylococcales; family Methylomonadaceae; genus JABFRC01. The sequence goes on along the minus strand of JAQTQN010000165.1, from coordinate 3,365 downwards.
TGTGGGCGGGTACCGATGCTTATTCTGATGATTTACATACTTTGGTGCGCTTACTTAAACAGCGCTACCCGCAACAACCTATTTATTTGCTGGGCGAAAGCATGGGGGGAGCCGTCATCATGGCTGCGCTTAGCAAGCATCCAATGCCCGAGTTATCCGGCATTATTCTGGCGGCCCCCGCATTATGGGCACGATCGACCATGCCGTGGTATCAAACCGGATTGTTGTGGACACTAGCGCACAGTGCGCCTTGGTTAACGCTGACCGGTGAGGGTGTTGTTAAGGTTATCCCTTCTGATAATATCGATATGTTGCGCGCGTTAGGTCGAGATCCTTGGGTGATTAAGGCAACGCGAGTCGATGCTTTGTATGGCCTTGCAGATTTAATGGATCAGGCATTCGCCAGTGCGTCCTCGTTGCAGGGCAATGTGTTGATGCTTTATGGCGAAAAAGACGACATTATCCCTAAGCAACCGACTTACAATTTTCTGCAGCGACTTTCCGCAGTCAACAAAACCAATAAAACCATAGCGTTTTATCCGCAGGGCTATCACATGCTGTTGCGCGATCTTCAGGCAAAAACTGTATGGCAAGACATTAAGGTATGGATCGATAGCCGCCAAACGCAATTGCCATCGGGAGCTGAATTACGTGCAAAACAAGTGCTGGTAAAAGCAGCTTCTGACATTAGCGTGGAATAAAACAACGGTCTTAAGCAAGCTAAGCAATGACTAATAACCTAGTAATATAGTAAACTATAAAACATCAAATTAAGGCACTGTACGATGACAGCTAAAGAAAACGTAAATTTGCATGAAATTCACAAATTCGGCTCTATGGCCGAGCGGTGGTGGGATCCAATGGGCGAATTTAAAACATTGCACGACATTAATCCGCTACGCATTGAGTTTATAAAACGTTACGCAGACATCGCCGAAAAACGCATTGTTGATGTCGGTTGCGGTGGCGGCATTTTGACCGAAGGTCTCGCCAAGCAAGGCGCAGATGCGCTGGGTATCGATTTAAGTGAAGAACTTATCGACATTGCAGATTTGCACGGACTGGAATCGGGCGTTAACGCGTATTATCAAAAAATCAGCGCCGAGGCCTTGGCCGATCAACAACCGGCAAGTTTTGATCATGTCACTTGTATGGAAATGTTGGAGCATGTGCCGGATCCAGGCTCGATTATCTCAGCCTGCGCAAAATTGGTTAAACCCGGCGGCATGGTGTTTTTTTCCACACTTAACCGAAAACCTAAAGCCTACTTGTTGGCGATTGTCGCTGCCGAACATGTGTTGAGAATGTTGCCCAAAGGCACGCATGATTTCAAAACGTTTATCAAACCATCCGAACTGAGCCAATCTGCGCGTTCCTGCGGACTAGAACTGCAAGGCATGGTGGGTATCGAATACAACCCGTTCAACAAGCGTTTTAGCTTGGGTAAAGATGTCGATGTCAATTACATCGCCGCGTTTAAACGGCCTATATAATTCCAATGACCGCTGAATTCACATTATCCTGCGTGTTATTTGACCTTGACGGCACCTTGGTTGATACCGCGCCGGATTTGATCTCATGTCTTAATCATGCATTATCCCAGCATGGTTTTGCCAATGTGGCGCCGGAAGCTGTTAAGCCTTTTATTTCTTATGGGGCGGCGGCAATGATTCGCGCGAGTGTGCCGAGTAACGATGACACGCTAATGACCGATATTCTGGCCACCATGCTGGATCATTATCAGGACAATATTGCCGAGCACACAGTGTTCTTCCCAGGCATGCAAAACACCTTGGCAGCCATTGAAGAACGCGGCCTCAAGTGGGGTGTGGTGACCAATAAACGCGAGCGATTCACTAATCCGTTGATGGATGCCCTTAAGCTGACTCATCGTGCTGCCTGTATTATTAGCGGCGATACCACAGCAAATCCCAAGCCTCACCCGGAACCCATGCTGACGGCTTGCAGGCAGGCCGGCGTGAACCCGCAACAATGCGTTTATATTGGCGATGCTGAACATGATATTACTGCCGGAAAAAGCGCCCAAATGAAAACACTGGCCGCTTTGTACGGTTATATTAAACCCGGCGATACCCCGGAAAACTGGGGTGCGGATGCCGTAATCGCCTCTCCCGAACATTTAATCACCTGGATAGCCTCATGCCCTTAACTGATCAAGTCATTCTGATAACCGGCGCCGGTGGCGGTCTGGGTGGCACTGCTGCGCTGACATTGGCCGGGCAGGGTGCGCATGTCGTGCTTTTGGACAAAAACATTGCCAAATTGGAAGCGATTTACGATGCCATAACCTCTACCAACGCGCCTGAACCGATTATGTATCCATTTGATTTGGCGGGTGCAACCGAGCAGGATTATCAGGAGCTGGCCGATAAAATCGACCAAACCTACGGTTCATTACAAGGGCTGCTGCATTCGGCGGTTGAGTTTAGCTCCTTTGTGCCAATGGCTATGACGACCACTAAAGATTGGGGACATAGCCTTAACGTCAATCTCAATGCGCCGTTTTTACTGACACGGGTGCTCCTGCCTGTGCTGCAAAAAAGTACGCATGCCAGCATTGTGATTACGTCTGATTCCTCTGCGCGGACAGCTAAAGCATTTTCCGGTGTTTATGGCGTTGCCAAAATTGCACTGGAAGGCTACGCAAAAATTTTGGCGGACGAATTGGAAGCGGGCGGAAAAATTAGAGTGAACACCTTGATACCGGGGCCTGTCAATTCACCACTAAGAAAACGCGCCTATCCTGCGGAAGATAAAAACAGGCTGCCGAATATGAATTCCTTGGCACCTGTATACAACTATTTATTTGGCTCAGAGAGCATCGGCATAACCGGGCAAGCTTTCGATGCCCGTACTTTTCATTTATAAAACAGAACTGTCATGGCGGAAAGAGAAACTGTTGTATTAACCAGGAATGTCAATATCATCACTATTCCTGATGGTGCGGTTGGAACCTTAAACAAAGGTGAAACAGTCACTATTCATCAAGCGCTTGGTACCAACTATACCGTGGTCACAGATCACGGGCACATGGTGCGGATTGCCGGTGCCGATGCCGATGCGTTAGGTAAAGAACCGCATGAGTTATATACCTTGGTATCTGAAACCAGCCCGGAAATGGTAGAAAAAAATTGCTGGGAAGTGATGAAAACAGTCTATGACCCAGAAATCCCAGTCAATATTGTTGATCTTGGCTTGGTTTATGAATGTAAGGTAACCCAGGTTGATGAAGATAAAAATGATGTTCATATCAAGATGACGCTGACCGCGCCGGGTTGTGGCATGGGCCCTGTTATTCAAGGTGATGTAGAAAAAAGTATTCGCTCCTTGCCAGGGGTAGATAA
>JAQTQN010000017.1 GCA_028712225.1 Methylobacter sp. | reverse complement strand
CTTGTCGATGAAATTAATGCCGTAGCTGAACCGGAAAGTGCCTATTTAAAAAGCATATTTGACAAAATCAAGGGGTTTGCCAATAGCCGCGCTTACTCGCTGATGGAAGGCCCGGTGTACATCACCGAGAATGGCATAAAAAGCAAGCAGGAGAGGGAAGGCGCGTTTTCTCCGGCTGTCATTTTTAAACCAAAATTATTCAAACCGTTGCTGATAACGCTGTTTTTCGGTTTAGTTTGGGCGGCTGCACATTTTTTCCCCACGGATGTTTTTAAAGTATCAATTGAAGCGATTCCCACGGCATCAATTTTTGTAGTGCCTTTGTTATTGATTTATTACCCCATTGTTGGCGGATTTGATCGTGACAGCTGCATCATCCCGTTGCGTAATGAATTTAAACAGTCGACTGAAGTGGCCGACGTATTGGATGCCTTGGGTCAATTGGATGAGTTGTTGTCATTTATAAAGTTTGCTGACACATTTGGTCATCAGACGGTGTTACCAAAATTGATCGATGCCGATCATCACCGTATCAATCTTGTCGACGCCAGAAATCCAGTATTGGGCAAAGTGAATGAAAACTATGTCGGCAATGATTTTAGTCTTGAAGATGAGAAGCTCGTTCTGATTACCGGACCCAATAGCGGCGGCAAGACGGCATTTTGTAAGACCATTACCCAGATTCAATTGCTGGCACAAACCGGGAGTTATGTGTCGGCAAAATCAGCCACGTTAACAGTGGCTGATCGCGTTTTTTACCAAGCACCGGAAATCAGTCATCTGGACGATGGGGAAGGCCGGTTCGGTACAGAATTAAAAAGGACCAAAGAGATATTTTTGGCAAGCACTGCCAAAAGTCTGGTGGTGCTCGATGAAATGTCCGAAGGCACTACCTTTGAGGAAAAAATGGAATCGTCGGCCACGGTACTCGACGGCTTTTATCGAAAAGGTAACAGTACGATCTTGATTACCCATAATCATCAACTGGTTGATGCTCTCCTTAAACAACGACAAGGCATTCCAAAACAAGTCGAGTTTGCCAATGATGAGCCCACTTACAAATTAGTTGATGGCATTTCCCGCGTTAGCCATGCCGATCGAGTGGCGAAAAAAATTGGTTTTTCTAAAGAAGATATAGACAACTACCTGGCGGAATCAAAATGAAATTAGGAACCGCGTTATCACCTTCCGCGACCAAAGCTTTGCTGCTTGGCTGCGGCGAATTAGGCAAAGAATTGGCTATTGCCTTGCAACGCTTTGGTGTTGAAGTGATTGCTGTCGACCGCTACGCCAATGCACCCGCACAGCAAGTGGCGCATCGCAGTTACGTGATTGACATGACCGATAGTCATGCGGTTAAAGATTTAATAGCCCAAGAAAAACCAGATTTTATTATTCCCGAAATTGAGGCGATTGCTACGCAAGCCTTGTTGGAAATTGAAGCCGAAGGCAAGACTACGGTAGTGCCTAATGCCCGAGCGATTCAGTTGACGATGAACCGCGAAGGCATCAGAACGTTAGTGGCAGTGCAACTTAATATCCCAACATCGCAATACGCTTTCGCTAAAACTTTTCAAGAACTTGAAACTGCGGTCGATAACGGCATTGGTTATCCGTGCTTTATTAAGCCGACGATGTCTTCATCAGGCAAGGGCCAGTCGATGGTCAAAAGTGCCGATCAGCTTAAAACGGCTTGGGATTACGCCAAATCGAGTGGTCGGGTTGACACCGGCAAAGTGATTGTTGAAGCCAAAATTGATTTTGATTTTGAAATTACGCTGCTTACCGTACGTGCTTTGAATGAACAGGGTGAAATAGAAACCCATTTTTGCGAGCCAATCGGACACAGGCAAGAAAACGGCGACTACCGGGAAAGCTGGCAACCGCAAGCAATGACGGATGCTGCATTACAAGCATCTCAGGAAATTGCGTTCAAAGTCACGAATGAAATTGGCGGTTTAGGATTGTTTGGCGTTGAGTTATTCATTAAAGACGACTATGTTTGGTTTAGTGAAGTCAGTCCACGGCCGCATGATACCGGTATGGTAACCATGGTTACGCAGTATCAAAGTGAGTTTGATTTGCATGCTAGAGCCATATTAGGGTTGCCTGTTAATGCTCAAAGCCGCAGTGCCGGGGCCAGTGCAGTTATATTAGCGGCTTCACAAGGTAAAGATGTGACGTATGAAAACCTTGATAAAGCTTTAGCTGTTCCTGAAAGTGAAGTTCGTTTATTTGCTAAACCCGAAGCGCTTATAAATCGGCGTATGGGTGTGGCGTTAGCTTCAGCTAACACTATTGAAGAAGCTAGAAACAGAGCGGTAAAAGCCGCGAATTTAGTCGTTGTTAAATCCACATGAGAGGCGGTGCCAAATATGCTGAAAATAGCAGTGATTTTTTTAACCTTGCTGGCAACAGACGAGGTCGTAGCTGATATTTATAAGTTTGTTGATACGGATGGTCATGTTTTCTATACCGATGAACCTAAACACAGCTTATACAAACGTATCATTCGAACCAGGGCGCTGAATTATGACAAAGCGCTGCCGTTTATGACCGGCAACAGAAAGAAATTTGCCGACCTCATCGCTCAAGCAGCAGATAAGCACCAAGTTGATCCAAAACTGGTTCACGCTGTTATCCAAACAGAATCCGCTTACAATGCCAATGCTATATCCTCTGCAGGTGCCGTCGGTTTGATGCAGCTGATGCCCGATACTGCCAGACGTTTTGGTGTCATTGACCGAAACAACCCTGACCAGAACATAGATGGTGGTACTAGATACCTTAAGTTTTTACTGGGGATGTTTCATTCCAATCTTGACCTTGCTGTGGCTGCCTATAATGCTGGTGAAGGTGCGGTGGTCAAATATAACAACTCAATCCCACCCTATCCGGAAACACAAAATTACGTTAAACAAGTGTTGGCTTTATATAAGAAATAAGCACGGTTTACGAAAAAAATTCCTGAACATGTGAAAGTTAAGCTTCAGAAACAGTGGTAACATTCCGTGTTATGAATAACACGGAAAATGCCAGACAAACTACATCCTCAAATGCTGAGATCAGCATTGCCATACTGAGCCTTATCGGTATTATTGCTTTTCTACTCCTCAAATATGCCCTGGGTATAGGGCATCAAAGTTACACCCTCGCTTTAAATACTTTACTAACCTCGGCTACTGAAAATATTGACCAAGGGCATTTTTCTTTTAGCCTGGTGTTGGCTGAGTTGCCATTATTGACAGTATTATTGTTTGGCGGAGTTCCGTTACTTTATCAATTACTCAGAAAATTGCTTCAAGGTGATTTTGGTGCTGATTTACTGGCTGGTATAGCGATTGTCACTTCGGTTCTACTGGATGAATATCTGGCAGGCAGTTTGGTTGTGATGATGCTTTCCGGCGGCGCTGTATTGGAGCTTTATGCAGTCCGCAAAGCGTCTTCTGTGTTGGAGGCACTGGCGAGTCGCATGCCGTCAATAGCACACAGAAAGTCCGTTGATGGGCTAGTCGACATTGCTACTGACCAAGTGCTGATCGGCGATACCTTGTTGATTTTGCCACATGAGATCTGTCCCGTTGATGGTACTGTGCTGGAAGGTGTTGGAACCATGGATGAATCGTTTCTTACTGGCGAACCTTACCAGATGTCGAAAACTACCGGTTCTATCGTTATTTCCGGCGCTATTAATGGGGATTCGGCATTAACCATTCGTGCCGATAAGCTGTCAGTTGATTCCCGTTACGCCAAAATTATGGAGGTGATGCGTTCATCTGAACAATATCGCCCAAATATCAGGCGATTGGGTGATCAGCTGGGAGCGCTTTACACGCCGTTAGCCGTGATTATTGCCTTGATTGCCTGGGCAGGCAGCGGCGATGTGATTCGGTTTTTGGCAGTTTTGGTGATAGCTACGCCTTGTCCGTTGCTGATCGGCATACCTGTTACTATTATCAGCTCCATTTCACTGGCGGCGCGGCGGGAAATAATTATCAAGAATCCTGCTATTTTGGAAACGATTGGCGCATGCCGCACCGCGATTTTCGACAAAACAGGTACATTGACTTACGGTCGGCCAAATCTCACTGCGTTAATTACTACTCAGTCTTACAGTGAGAAGGATATTTTGGTGCTCATTGCCAGCCTGGAGCGCTATTCCAAACATCCGTTATCAAATGCCATTATTAAAGCTGCGGAACGCGCTGCGATCAAGTTACTCCCCGTCACCCATATTACCGAATTGCCTGGAGACGGTTTGAAAGGCAACGTTGACGGTAAACAGGTGCAAATCACCAGCCGAAAAAACTATAGCGATCAAGATCCTTTAACCGCTGCTGAATTACCCCCCAGTTCCGGCGGTCTCGAATGCGTGGTGTTGATTGATGGTAAATATGCGGCAACGTTGCAGTTTAGGGATGAAGTGCGTAGCGATAGCCCGTCTTTTATTAACCATTTAAAGCCTAATCACTTGTTTGATCGAGTGATGCTGGTATCGGGTGATCGGGAATCAGAAGTGCGTTATCTGGCCGAGCAAGTAGGCATTAAGCATGTATTTTTTAGTCAAAGTCCCGAGCAAAAATTGGAGTTGGTTAAACAAGAAACGCTCTTGGCTAAAACAGTATTTCTGGGTGATGGCATTAATGATGCGCCAGCGCTGACGGCTGCCACTATCGGCATTGCCTTTGGGCAAAATAGCGATATTACCGGGGAATCCGCGGATGCGGTGATTATGGACAGTTCTTTATTAAAAGTTGACGAGCTTTTTCATATTGGCGCAAGAATGCGCACGATTGCGTTGCAAAGTGCGATTGGGGGAATGTTACTGAGTTTGATTGGTATGGTCATGGCCGGATTAGGGTATCTTAGCCCGGTCGCAGGTGCGATTACTCAGGAAGTCATCGATGCACTTGCCGTCTTAAACGCCTTACGAGCGGCTATTCCGCCCAAAACGCTATCCGATTTTTAGAGGACTACTAATGTTTCATCATGCCGAAAGACACCGAAGCCATCGGATCGGTTGGTTAAGAGCCGCCGTACTAGGCGCCAACGACGGTATAGTCTCGACAGCCAGCTTAATCGTTGGTATTGCCGCCTCCAATGCCACACATGAAAATATTTTATTGACCGGTGTTGCTGGATTGGTTGCCGGCGCCATGTCCATGGCGGCGGGCGAATATGTATCGGTCAGTTCGCAAGCCGACACGGAACGTGCTGATTTAGACCGTGAGCGCAAAGAACTGGCTGAAAACGAACAACATGAAATACATGAGTTACAAGCGATCTATGTCTCTCGAGGCTTGGATCCTGTACTTGCAGAGCAAGTTGCAGAACAATTGATGCGGCATGATGCTTTGGGGGCTCATGCACGAGATGAGTTGGGTATTTCTGACAACGGTGCCGCCAAGCCTATCCAAGCAGCATTGACGTCAGCATTGACCTTTGCCATCGGCGCGGTGCTGCCGCTGTCGCTGGTAATGTTGGTGCCGGTTAAAGAGTTGATAGTATTAGTGTCAGCCTCGTCATTGGCTTTTCTAGCATTATTAGGAATCTTGGCGGCTTATACCGGCGGATCCAGTATTATCAAAAGCGCTGTGCGAGTAACATTTTGGGGAGCATTAGCCATGGGTTTAACGGCGGGGGTAGGCTTCCTGTTTGGAACTACCCTGTAGTGTTCAAGCGCCATGAACTGGAATGTTTATATTATCCTGTGTACCGACAACTCGCTGTATACAGGCATCACCAATGATGTCATCAGGCGATTTAATCAACATAAAAATCAACAAGGCGCTAAATACTTTCGCGGGCGACAGCCTAAAACGCTGGTTTACCTGGAAACCGGACATGACCGCAGTTCGGCAAGCAAACGAGAAAGCGCGATAAAAAAACTCCCTCGGTCTGAAAAGCTGCAGCTACTCAAATCAGACTTTAATCAAGCAAATTCAATTAATTTTCTACGTATGGATCCAAAACAGGTTTTCGATCAAGAGTGCCGGGAATGTAAACGGCTTGATGATTTTTTGTGTGCGGTAAAACAAAAGCACCCTGAGTATCATGCCCGTCCGGTAGCACCGTTTGGCGACAATCATGCTCAGTTATTGGTCGTTGGTTTGGCACCGGGAATGCATGGTGCCAATGCGACGGGACGGCCATTTACCGGCGATTATGCCGGGCTGCTGTTGTATCAGGCTTTGTATGATTTTGGTTATAGTAACAAACCAATTTCTGAGTCGCTGGTTGATGGGTTGGAGCTTAAAAATTGCAGAATTACCAATGCCGTTAAATGCCTGCCGCCGGAAAATAAACCGACCAATGCCGAGATCAATCAGTGCAATGCTTTTTTAGCAGCCGAGTTATCCCATTTGCCGGAGCGGTCGGTTATATTGGCGCTGGGCACGATTGCTCATCAATCGGTATTAAAAGCAGTTGGGTTAAAGCTGAGCAGTGCGGCATTCGGGCATAATGTAAGGCATGCATTGCCGACGGGGCACACATTGGTCGATTCCTACCATACCAGCCGCTACAACATACAGACCAAACGATTGACTAGCGATATGTTCGCTGATGTTTTTCAGACTATTGACCGAGTGTTTGCCAGCTAATCTATACCTGCAAACACCCGGCAAGCCACGCAGGTGAAGATTACTTTAGTAACAAGGCGTCGATTTCGTCGCCTTGTATGACTTCTTTTTCTTGTAGATATTCAGCCAGTTTGTCCAGGTCTTGCCGTCTTCGATTGAGAATCTCTTGCGCTCTGTGCATGCCTTCTTCGACCAGCGCTTTTACTTCAGTATCAATCAGGCGTGCCGTATCGTCACTGTAGTTCCGATATTCCGTAGTTTCGGTTTCCAAAAACTGTAATTGCTGGCGTTTACCGTAAGTTAATGGCCCAAGTTTTTCGCTCATGCCCAGATAACAAACCATCGCGCGGGCAATTTCACTGGCTTTTTCCAGGTCGTTTTGGGCGCCGGTGGAGACGTTACCTAGTGCTATTGCTTCCGCTGTGCGACCGCCCAGTAATATGGCAATTTGATCTTTCAGCTCGGCATCGGTTGATAGAAATTTTTCTTCAACCGGCAATTGCAACGTGAAGCCCAATGCCGATACGCCGCGGGGGATAATCGATATTTTATGAACCGGTTGGCCGGTGGGAACGGATTTTGCCACCAGCGCGTGTCCGGCTTCATGGAAAGCGACGCGGCGTTTTTCTTCGGGACCCAGCGCGCGATTTTTCTTTTCCGGACCGGCCAGTACACGATCGATAGCGGCCTCAAAATCCTGCATTTGTACATTATTGCGATTGGTACGAGCGGCCAGTATTGCCGCTTCATTGGCAATATTGGCTAAGTCGGCGCCTACCAGACCGGGTGTTCTTTTGCCGACGATATTCAAATCAACATCGTTGGCCAATTGCATACCCGCAGTATGGAGCTTGAGAATTTTAATGCGATCTTCCAGATCGGGTTTGTCGATGATGATTTGGCGATCAAAGCGGCCGGCACGTAACAGTGCTTTATCCAATACTTCCGGACGATTGGTTGCGGCCATGACGATAACGCCAACTGATGTGTCAAAACCATCCATTTCAGTTAAGAGCTGATTTAATGTTTGTTCCCGCTCGTCATGTCCCCCCATTACCACTGGACCGCCGCGTGAACGGCCGATGGCATCCAATTCGTCGATAAATATGATGCAGGGCGCTTGTTTTCTGGCCTGATCAAATAAATCGCGCACTCTTGCCGCGCCAACGCCGACAAATAACTCAATAAACTCAGAGCCGCTGATGTTAAAAAAGGGCACGCCTGCTTCCCCGGAAACGGCGCGCGCAAGTAAAGTTTTACCTGTGCCGGGCGGGCCCACCAGCAACATGCCTTTGGGCATGTGCCCACCCAATTTTTGAATTTTTTCCGGGGTTTTTAAGAATTCAATGGATTCCTTCAATTCTTGTTTTGCATCTTCCGACCCCGCTACCTGAGCAAAGGTGATTTTGGGTTGGGTGTCGGAATGAATACGCACCTTGTTGCCGATATTTAGGAATGGGTTACTGCCAGGTCCATTAGCGCCCATGCGTTTGAACATCCATGACCAGATCGCCAACAGTACCAGTAAAGGGATTACCCAGTTGAGAAATAGATTGGTTAACCAGTTTTCGCCGCTTCTGACCACAAAATCAATATTGTGCTCGGCCAGTTTTTCGGACAAATGTTCGTCCCATAGCGGTATGGTGATGAAATGCTGTGGGTTTTCTGATGCATTTTCAGGCTTGATTAAACCTGTAATTAGCTTTTCACTGATAACAACGTGTTCAACCTGCTTGTTGTTAACCAATTGTAGAAATTTGTTATAGGGCAGTTCATCTTGAAGCAGTTCCTTGGATTGATTGAAAACCGAAATCGCTGCCACTAATGCCAAAGCCACCCAAACAAAGCGAGCCGCTTTGGCTTTGTTATCGGGCTGATTAATATTTTTTTCTGCGGGCGCTTGTAATAGCGAATGGAACCAGGTTTTCAGGAAAGATAGCAATTGACCCAGTAATGAAGTAATGAATTGCACAGTGTTGACAGCATGTCGTTTGTTCATAATAGTAACCCCAAAAGTGCTGTTAAATTTATGGATTACATAAGAGAGTACCACAGAAAAAAGACAGTTTCTCCGGCTACTTTAAGGAAATAAATCTTAAGTCGATTTGATGCAGTTTGAGCTTAAATTTGTTGTGTTCGCAGTAAATCAGTAAATTCGCTCGCGGGCAGAGGACGGCTTTTAAAGTAACCTTGATAAGTATCGCACCCTTGGCTTTGTAATATTTCCAGTTGAGACGACGTTTCTATCCCTTTAGCCAAGGTCTTCATATTTAGCGTCCGCGCCATTGCCACAATAGTTGCGGTGATGTCCAAATCGCTTTGTTCGTCTACATAGAGTTTGTCAATTTTTAGCGCATCTATCGGGAAGCGTTTTAGGTATGACAACGATGAGTACCCTGTGCCGAAATCATCTATCACCAAACGAACGCCTTGTGCCCGTAAGTTTTGCAAGATACTGGCGGAGTCAGGGTGCTCGATTAAGGTTTTTTCGGTTAATTCCAACTCCAAACGCTCAGCAGGAAAATTGCTTTCTTTCAACACAGCAGCAACCAAGCCGTTTATGTCACTGTGCCTGAGTTGATAGGGGGATAATTTTACTGCCAGCGTCAACGCCGGCAGGCCTTGGTCCAGCCATTGCCGACCTTGGAGACAGGCTTGACGTAATGCCAATTCGCCAAGCGCAACGATTAAACCGGATTCTTCGGCTATCGGAATAAAACGGCTTGGAGCAATAAATTTGTTAGGTGATATTTCCCAGCGTAATAACGTCTGAGCACCAGTGATATGACCGCTGCTGACATCAACTTGAGGTTGATAGTATATTTTCAGGGCGTTATGTTTAAGGGCCGAGCGTAAATTTATTTCTAGATCAATGCGTTCACGGGCTGCCAAGGTAAGTGCTTCAGAAAAATAAGCAAAACAGCCGCGACCGTCATTTTTGGCTTGATACAACGCCGTGTCCGCATTATCCATCAATATTTCAGGTACACTGCCGTGTTGCGGGAACAGACTAATGCCAATACTGGTGCCAATTTGGGCATTGCTGGTTTGGCTTAGTGCGAAGGGTTTACTCAAATCCGCAATAATGATTTCAGCAATTCGTGCGACATCTTCCGGGAAAGTGATGTTATCTAAAAGTACGATAAATTCATCACCCCCCAAGCGCGCCACCATATCGGTATCACGTAGTCTATCGGTAATACGGGTAGCGACTTGTTGTAACAGCTCATCACCGGTTTGGTGGCCGTAGTTATCATTAATGGCTTTAAAACGGTCCAGATCGAGCATCATCACCGCCATTTGAGTGCCTTCACGCTTACCGACTTGAATGCTGTGTTTCATGCGTTCAAGTAATAATCTTCGATTTGGCAAGCCTGTGAGAGGATCGAAAAAAGCCAATTGATGAATTTTTACTTCTGCTGTTTTACGATCTGAAATATCAATGCAAGAGCCAATAAAGCCTATAAAATCACCCTGATTGTTATAGCGAGGTACACCGTGATCGAGCAGCCAGCGGTATTCGCCGTCTTTGCGTCGGAGCCGGTATTCCATAGTAAATTCTTGGTGTGCTTCAAAAGCGTTGATATAAGTGGCCAGGCATGGTTGGATGTCGTCTTGATGTACATCCGCCAGCCAACCGTTGCCTTTTTCTTGCGCCAAGGTGCGGCCGGTAAAATTCAGCCACACTTGATTAAAATAGCTGCGCAGATTGTTTCGACCAGTCATCCAAACTAGCGCTGAGGTATTTTGTGCCAAGGTTCGAAAGTTGTTTTTACTGTCGCGCAATGCCTCTTCTACTGATTTTTGCTGCTTAATGTATGTTGCTAAGGCAATCCCGGTGATTGATAGTGTTGTGGAAAAAAACCACAAATTGGTTAGGTGGGTATTGGCAAAATCCTGGCTTAAAAAGCCCAGCCCCAACGATGAGCCGATAAGCGCTTGTATGGCGACAATTAATAATACTGCGACTGTGCCATGAAGGCCGAATCGCACAGCTGCCCATGTAATGACCAGAAACAACCAATAATCATAAGTTACCGGGGCAAGCAGATTTTGCAACCAGCCCATGAAAATAATTTGTCCAGCAACGAAAGTCAGTGTAAGCAACAGGAAAAACTCAAACAATTTTACCGGTTTGAGCCAATTAATGGGTGGGATGCGCCAGACTAAAATCAGCGGTGTGACCAGAATAATGCCCAGCATGTCGCCCATCCACCAATCGCGAAATGCAGGCAAATAGGAACTGCTGTGAATCCCCCCTGCGACTAGTAATATTGTTGCCCCCAGGAATGCGGCAATAGCACTGCTAAAGGCCCCTGCGATTCCCGTCAATCGACAAAAGTCTTTAAAAGAATTAATGTCTTTAAAGTCTTGCCCGTTGTAGGTCAATAACCAGGCGCCGGCCAAGGATTCTAACGTGCTAGCTAAAGGGAGGATAAATGTTAGTGCATGCGGGCTCTGATAAAGCGCGCTGATTGCAACAGCGCCAAAATAAACACTCAAGGCGTATTTTTTTCCTCCGAGCAAGATTGCAGCCAAGCCAACGCCACTTGAAGGGTAAATGATATTGGCAAAATTAGTCCCTGCGAAACTGCTAACCATCCGCCCTAAAATGATGTAAATCAAAGTCACGACAAGCATTTTTGCAAGAACTGCCAAACGTTGTCTGTTTAAATTAATAATCATACTAAGTGACTTATCTTTATGGGGAGTTACTGGTTTATGAATAGATGTTTTGAGGCGTTATTTGTTACAAAATTTCAATTTTCGTCGAGTTGTTTTGATAAGGTGAGTGGTTGAAGATTTTATCAATCCAATACACCACCTTTTGTGCGCCACATCGCTATTCTAACCTGCTCAGCCCTTTTTGAGATTGTTAGTTCTCGTACTGTGGCTGATATAATCGCACCAGCAACTAATTTTGTATTGAGGTTATCTCAGGATTACAGAGTGAAATCAATGCAAAAGCCCCTTTAAAATTAAACAAACAATTCAATTAAATGACTATAAAAACTCGATTTGCCCCCAGTCCCACCGGTTATTTGCATGTAGGTGGTGCTCGTACTGCTTTGTTTTCTTGGCTTTATGCCCGTAAGCATGGCGGTAAGTTTATCTTGAGAATCGAAGATACTGATTTGGAGCGTTCTACTCAAGAATCTGTGGATGCGATTTTGGAAGGCATGACGTGGTTAGGTTTGGATTATGATGAAGGGCCGTTTTATCAAACGCATCATTTCGATCGATATAAAGCAATTATTCAGCAGTTACTTGATCAAGGCGATGCTTACTACTGCTACTGCAGTAAAGATGAACTGGAACAGTTGCGCACTGAGCAAATGGCCAATAAAGAAAAGCCCAGATACAACGGTAAATGCCGAGATTTGGTTGAGCCTAAAAAAGACCAAGAAGCGGTCATTCGTTTTAAAAACCCAGTTGATGGCGCGGTAACTATTCCTGATTTAATCAAAGGCGATATTGTCGTTGGCAATAAAGAACTGGATGATTTGATTATCGCCAGGGCTGACGGCACGCCCACTTACAATTTAACGGTGGTGGTTGACGATATGGATATGCAAGTAACTCATGTTATTCGTGGTGACGATCATATCAACAACACGCCCAGGCAAATGAACATCCTGCAAGCCTTGGGCGCCGAGTTACCCAAATACGCGCATTTACCAATGATATTAGGTGCCGATGGCGCGCGGTTGTCCAAACGTCACGGCGCGGTCAGTGTGATGCAATTTCGTGATGAAGGTTATCTGCCGGAAGCATTGCTGAATTATCTGGTGCGCCTGGGTTGGTCGCATGGCGATCAGGAGATATTTTCGATAGATGAAATGATCCAGTATTTTGAACTGGAAAATGTGAATGGCTCCGCATCGGCTTTCAACATGGAAAAGTTGTTATGGCTAAATCACCAGTACATCATGAACAGTGATCCAGCGCATGTCGCAAGGCATTTGAGCTGGCACATGGGGCAGCTGGGTATTGATCCTACTGAAGGCCCAAGCTTGGTTGATGTTGTCAAGGCACAGCGCGAACGTTGTAAAACACTGGTAGAAATAGCTGCAGCCAGTGTGTATTTCTACAAAGAGTTTGAGACTTACGACGAAAAAGCCGCGAAAAAGAATTTCAATCCCGCTGCCGCTGACGTATTAACACAGCTCCACGATCTGTTTGCCGCCGTGCCCGAATGGGATGGACATGTTTTGCATGAACTGGTGGTTAATCTTGCGGAAACCTTGGCGTTGGGCTTAGGCAAAGTAGCGCAGCCGTTGCGTGTTGCTGTGTGTGGCTCAGCCGTTTCGCCCGCTATTGATGTCACATTGTCGCTGTTAGGCAAAGACAAAACCTTAGCCAGGATAAATCGCGCGATCAAACATATAAAAGATTCTGAATAGTATCCAATTACTAGTGGGAGCGACGCCCACGTCGCGATTTAAAACGTGGGCGTCGCAGTTTAATTTTTCCGAATTTAGACCAAATCTTTAAGCCGGTACAGTAAATCCAAGGCCTGCTTCGGGCTGAGATTATCCGGGTTAGCTTCTTCAAGCATCACCACCGCCGGATGGCATTCTTTTGAGGCAAACAAATCCAGCTGATTAACACCGGTTTCTTTTTGCTGTTCAAGATAAGCGTGATCTTCTAATTGCCTTAATTTGGCTTTAGCTTTGTCAATTACCGAACGTGGTACACCCGCTAATGACGCCACCTGCAAGCCATAACTTTGATTGGCCGGGCCGTCTTTTACCGCATGTAAAAAAATAATCCTGTCGCCGTGTTCCATCGCATCCAAATGTACGTTGTGGATGGTTTTTTGCTCATCGGCAAGCGTAGTCAATTCAAAATAATGCGTCGCAAACAGTGTGAATGCCTTGGTTTCTTTGGCTAGAAAATCGGCACAAGCCCAGGCTAACGATAAACCGTCAAAGGTGCTGGTGCCGCGACCGATTTCGTCCATCAAAATCAGGCTTTTTGAGGTGGCGTTATGCAAGATATTGGCGGTTTCTGACATCTCCACCATAAATGTAGACCGGCCGCTGGCCAAATCATCGGAGGCGCCGATGCGGGTAAATATCTTGTCGATAGGGCCGCAACTTAAACTTTTGGCAGGCACATAACAGCCGATATGCGCAATCAACACAATCAATGCCGCCTGGCGCATGTAAGTTGATTTACCGCCCATATTGGGGCCGGTAATCACCAGCATTCGGCGCTGGTTTGAAAATGTCAGGTCATTGGCCACGAACGGAATGTCTGATACTTGTTCCACCACCAGATGTCGGCCGCCTTCAATATTAATCCCCGCTTTATCCAGTAAGGTCGGCTGCGATAAGTTCAGCGTATCGGCGCGTTCGGTAAAATTGCTTAAGACATCCAGCTCCGCCAGCGCAGTTGCGCATTGTTGCAACTCGGGTAAAGACGCCCCGATTAGGTTGAGCAATTCTTCATACAACGATTTTTCAAACGACAAGGATTTCTCGCGGGCGCTTAATACTTTGTCTTCAAAAGCTTTTAATTCTTCGGTAATGTAACGCTCGACACCCTTTAAGGTTTGTTTACGAGTGTAATGCACCGGCACTTTTTCGGCATGCAGCCGGGAAATCTCGATGTAATAGCCATGTACCCGGTTGTAATTGACTTTCAGGTTGCTTAGCCCGGTGGCGGCTTTTTCCCGATTTTCCATATCAATCAGGAATTGATCGGCGTTTTGACTGAGATTGCGTAGCTCATCCAGTTCGGGATGATAGCCGGGAGCAATCACGCCGCCGTCACGGATCAACACCGGCGGATTGTCGATGATGGCTTTTTGTAGCAATGCGAGCATGTCCGGCTGTTCGCCGATATTATTGCGCAGCAAGCCCAGTTGTGGATTATCGCTGTCGATAAGCACGCGCTGTAAATCCGGTAACACTGCCAGCGTGTTGCGCAACACCAGCAAATCTCTTGGCCGTGCCGACTTTAGCGCAATGCGGGAGCTGATGCGTTCAATATCGCCGACTTGTTTTAACTGTATTTGTACGGCCTGGTACAGCCGGTCATTAAGCAAGCTGTCGATACAGGCATAGCGATTATTAAGGATCTTTCGATCGCGCAAGGGGCGGTTTATCCAACGCCTTAGACACCGACTGCCCATCGCAGTTGAGGTTTTATCCAGCACGCCAAATAAGGTGTATTGCAGTTGTCCGGATGGATGAAAGTCCAGCTCAAGATTGCGCCGACTAGCCGCGTCCAGCAAGATGCTGTCATCGCTGTTTTCGGTGCTGATGCCTTGAATATGGGGCAGGGCGCTTTGCTGAGTATCTTTAACGTACTGCAATAACGCACCGGCGGCGGCAATGGCTGCCGGCATGTTTTCACAACCGTAGCCTTTTAGATCAAGGGTATTGAACTGCTTAAGTACCAATTGTCGCGCGCTTTCAGGTTCAAAATGCCAGGGTGGCCTACGGCTTAAACCGCTACGTTGTTTTAATGCGGCAGGCAATAACCAATCTTCACTAAACAATAATTCAGCCGGATTAAGCCGAGCACATTCGCTGAGCAACTGATCTTCGGAATTTGATTGTTGCAGCACAAAGCGGCCACTGGTTAAATCCAGGCTGGCGATGCCGTAGAGCTTATCGACAGCGCATACCGCTACCAATAAGTTATCTTTGCGCTCTTCCAGTAGCGCTTCGTCAGTTACGGTACCAGGGGTAACAATGCGCACTACTTTGCGGTCCACCGGACCTTTGCTGGTAGCGGGGTCGCCGATTTGCTCACAAATAGCAATCGATTGGCCATGTTTTAGCAATTTGGCAAGATAGCCTTCCGCGGCATGATACGGAATACCCGCCATAGGAATCGGTACGCCGCCTGAGTGTCCGCGGCTGGTCAGAGTAATATCCAATAGATGCGCCGCTTTTTTTGCATCATCAAAAAACAGCTCGTAAAAATCCCCCATGCGGTAAAACAACAGTGTGTCCGGATGATCCGCCTTGATTCGTAAAAATTGCCTGATCATTGGCGTATGACCATCAAGGGTTGCAGTGGTATCAGTTGTTTTTTGTGTGTCGGTGTTTGTCGTCACTTACTGAGTGCTCCTTCAAGTATTTATGACGAGCATGATAACCATGCCTAATCTTAAAAGCACTACTGGAAGTAGTTGGCCGCTGGTAGAAAATGTCTTTTAGAATTGGGTCTCGCGGTATTGATGAAGCTGCCTCGATTGCCTTTGGGCATTGCTTCCATAAGCTAATTAAATTTTTTAGGTACCTGTAATTACAAGTTATATGTCTAGTCCCAAGCACTTATTTTTGATATTGTCGAAGCCACAAAATACAAGTCAATCGATTATTTGAGGAAGGGAATGAAAAAATTATTGATCATCATCGTCGTTGCCATTTTGTATGTTGGCACGATTAATAATGTCAGTTATGCAGTGGGCGAGGCGGTTGCAGTTAGCCAAAACAGTGAGCAATTATTGGCTGAAGCTTATAAAACGCAGCGTAGTGATTTTCAAGTTCAGGGCACGGCTTCGGTCGTCAAACTGCTTCCCGACGATAATAACGGCAGTCGACATCAACGGTTTCTTGTTCGCCTGAATTCAGGCCAGACTTTACTAATCGCGCATAATACAAGCCTTGCTGCACGAATTGACGATCTGAAAGAAGGGGATAGCGTCGAGTTTTATGGTGAGTATGAGTGGAATAATAAAGGTGGCGTTATCCATTGGACGCATCGCGATCCTAAAGGTCACCATGTTTCGGGTTGGATTAAACACGCCGACCGAACCTTTCAATAAATATTTGCTAATCCATTAAGTCAAAAGGACTCTACATGAACCAAGCATTTAATAATAAATACGGAAAGAAACTGCGCGGCGTCAATCTGGGTGGTTGGCTGGTGCTGGAAAAATGGATGACACCGAGTGTTTTTGAAGATTTACAAGCCGCCGATGAAACCACTTACTGCGTTGAATTAGGCGATCGTGCCGACGGGATGCTTAAGCAACACTGGAATACTTTTATCACCCGCGATGACTTTGCCTGGCTGGCGCAACGGGGCATCAATGCAGTGCGCATTCCTGTGGGACATTGGATATTTGGGCCGGGTTATCCTTATCACAGAACTTATGGCGATAATCTTGAGCCATTTGTAGTGGGTGGTATTGAGGTGCTGGATCGTGCTTTTGATTGGGCTGAGGAGTTTGGTTTAGCGATAGTGTTGGATTTGCATGCCGCGCCGGGATGCCAAAACGGTTTTGACAACGGCGGCATTCAAGATGTGTGCGAATGGCACACTCAGCCTGAATACATTAATTTTTCATTGCTTGTGCTGGAGCGTTTGGCCCAGCGCTATCAACAGCGTCCTGCCTTGCATGCCATTGAAGTGCTCAATGAGCCGCGCTGGGATATACCCACGGATGTGCTTAAAGACTTTTATCTTAATGCTTATCAGCGCATTCGCCTGTATTGTCAGCCTGAAGATGTCGCTGTGGTATTTCATGATGGTTTTAGGTCATTTCATGAGTTTACGGGTTTTATCAATCAGCCGGAATTTAGCAATGTGGTGTTTGATATGCACCGTTATCAATGTTTTGTGCGAGAGGATATTGATACCGATATTTACGGGCATATGCATAAAGCGGCAATTGATTGGAAAAACGAGGCGGATGAAATTATCAATGAGCTGGGCCAGCCCGTCTATTTAGGCGAATGGAGTTTGGGCCTTGATTTGAAGATAGTATCGCTGTGGGCCGAAGGGCCGTTTAATCACGCATTGGAAAATATGGATGATTTCCAAATGGATGTTGCCTATCGCGGTTATGCAGCCGCGCAATTACTAACCTTTGAGAAATACTTGGGTTGGTTTTTTTGGAGTTACAAAACAGAGACTGCGCCCGCTTGGTGTTTTCGTGATTGTGTTGAAAACGGTTGGTTGCCTGATCGATTTGCTTGATGGTTTCAGCTTGGCCGATGATTTTTGTGAATTACACTACACTTATTGAATTTAATATTTCCCTCTAAAGAGAGCAGCCATGACAACTCCCAACAGTGCTAATACGTCGTTGACGACGGAAGAAATCCATTTATTGAATGCCTATTGGAGCGCCTGTAATTACTTGGCCGCCGGCATGATTTATTTGCAAGATAATCCTCTGCTGAAAGAACCACTTAAGCCTGAACATATCAAAAATCGACTGTTGGGCCATTGGGGGTCCAGTCCCGGTTTAAGCTTTATGTATGTGCATTTAAATCGGCTGATTAACAAATATGATCTCAATGCTTTATTTATGGCCGGTCCAGGTCATGGCGCACCCGGTTTATTAGGGCCAATTTACTTAGAAGGCACTTACGCGGAGGTTTACCCCAACAAAGGCGAAGATGAAGAAGGCTTGTTGCAATTCTTCAAGGAATTTTCATTTCCAGGCGGTATTGGCAGCCATTGCACGCCGGAGATGCCGGGTTCCATCCATGAAGGCGGTGAGCTGGGTTACAGTATTTCCCATGCCTATGGCGCCGCGTTTGATAATCCGGATTTACTGGTAGCAGTTGCCGTCGGTGATGGCGAGTCAGAAACCGGCCCGCTGGCAACTTCTTGGCATAGCAATAAATTTCTTAACCCAATTCGCGATGGCGCGGTGTTACCGATCCTTCACCTTAACGGTTACAAAATCAACAACCCGACCATACTGTCGCGGGTTTCTCATGAGGAGCTGGAGCAGCTGTTTCAAGGTTATGGTTACACACCTTACTTTGTTGAAGGCAGCGACCCGGAAACCATGCATCAACTGATGGCAAGCACGCTGGAAGCCTGCGTAGTTGAGATTCGACGCATACAAGAACACGCCCGTAGCACTGGTGATGCGTCAAGACCGCGCTGGCCGATGATCGTCTTGCGCAGTCCCAAAGGCTGGACCGGACCGAAAGAAGTTGACGGTCATAAAGTAGAAGGTTTTTGGCGCTCTCATCAAGTGCCATTGAGTAGCGTTAAAGAGAATCCTCAGCATCTTCAACAACTTGAAGAGTGGTTACGCAGCTACAAGCCTGAGCAATTGTTTGATGCCAATGGCACGCTGATCCCAGCCCTGAAAGCCTTAGCGCCCAAAGGCAATCGCCGTATGAGTGCCAACGCCCATACCAATGGTGGCTTGTTGCGTAAAGCACTGCGCATGCCGGATTTTCGTGATTACGCACTGGCGCTGGATAAACCGGGCAACGTTTCAGCTGAAAATACCCGGCCGCTGGGCAAATTTTTACGCGACATTATGCGTGAAAATATGACCAACTTCCGCGTCTTTGGACCGGATGAAAACAGCTCCAACAAGCTGGATGATGTCTACGCCGTCAGCAAAAAAACCTGGCTGGCTGACCGTTTTCCGGAAGATACCGATGGTGGGGAATTATCTGCCGATGGTCGCGTCATGGAAATGTTGTCAGAACATACTTTGGAAGGTTGGCTGGAAGGCTATTTGCTGACTGGGCGTCATGGCTTTTTTTCCACCTATGAAGCGTTTGTGCATGTGATTGACTCGATGTTTAATCAACATGCCAAATGGCTGGCGATGGCTAAAGCCGTATCCTGGCGCGCGCCGGTTTCCTCACTCAATTTACTGATTACCTCAACTGTCTGGCGCCAAGATCACAACGGTTTTACTCATCAAGATCCCGGCTTTTTGGATCTGGTCGTCAATAAAAGCTCTGAAGTGACGCGTATTTACCTGCCGCCAGATGTTAATTGCTTACTGTCAGTTGCCAATCATTGTTTGAATAGCACCAATTACATCAATGTGATCGTCTGCGACAAACAAAAGCATCTGCAATATTTGGATATGGATGCGGCAATCAAGCATTGCACCAAAGGCATCGGCATTTGGGAATGGGCCAGCAGTGATGGCAATGTCGAGCCTGACTTAGTCATGGCAAGTGCCGGGGATATTCCGACCAAAGAAGCATTAGCCGCCACCGCCTTGCTACGCGAATTCTTCCCTGACATTAAAATTCGTTTTATTAACGTGGTGGATTTGTACAAATTGGCGCCCACCAGTGAGCATCCGCATGGTTTGTCGGATCGGGATTTTGATAGTCTGTTTACCTTGAATAAACCGATCATTTTCAATTTCCATGGTTATCCGTGGCTGATACACCGTCTGGCTTATCGTCGTAATAATCATAAAAACCTGCACGTGCGTGGTTACAAAGAAAAAGGCAGCATCAACACGCCGCTGGAACTGGCCATTCAAAATGAAATTGACCGCTTCAGTCTGGCCATCGACGCAATTGATCGTATTCCAGCCTTGCAAGTGACAGGTGCGCATGTAAAACAAAAACTGCGTGATCGGCAACTTGAATGTCGGCAATATGCGTATGAGCATGGGACTGACAGGCCGGAAGAAGATCATTGGCAATGGCCTGGCACGGTTTAGATTAGCGGGTTTAGCATCATGAGCGCCTGCCTGCTGGTGATTAATGCCGGTTC
The DNA here is from genome assembly GCA_028712225.1 of Methylobacter sp. Classification (GTDB taxonomy): domain Bacteria; phylum Pseudomonadota; class Gammaproteobacteria; order Methylococcales; family Methylomonadaceae; genus JABFRC01. The sequence continues at coordinate 7,123 of JAQTQN010000017.1, read as the reverse complement.
ATCGAGCATCAAATTTACGCTGTATGGCTTGACTGAAGACACCGATCTTGCCGTTGAGATAAATGGGCAAGTTGCAGGGGTAGGCGCTCAGGGGCAATTTACCGCCTCCGATGCCGCTGGCAATAAGCTCATTGATCAACAGCTGCAACCCCATGCCGTGGCTCTACATAGTCAAGCCTTTGAGGTTATTTATCATTGGCTGTTAGGTTATTTACAGGGTCGGACGTTGTTGGCAGTGGGGCACCGTATTGTGCATGGGGGCCAGTTCTATGCGGTTCCCAGGCTCATTGACGATCAGGTGTTTGAGCAGCTCCAAACCCTGATTCCGCTGGCTCCACTGCACCAACCACACAATCTTTCTCCTATTCGGGAATTACAAAAACTTTTACCGACTTTACCGCAAGTGGCCTGTTTTGATACGGCTTTCCATTACACGCAACCGGAAGTTGCTCATCGACTCGCTTTACCCAGAAAGTTTGCCGAGTCCGGTCTTCGGCGTTATGGCTTCCATGGACTGTCTTATGAATATATTGCCAATTTACTCCCGCAATTAAAGCTTGCTGGTGCGCGCGTCATTGTTGCGCATCTTGGCAGTGGTGCCAGCCTTTGCGCGCTAAAAGAAGGCCGAAGTGTTGCGACGACCATGGGTTTTTCACCGCTGGATGGGCTGGTGATGGGCACGCGCTGCGGCAGTCTTGATCCGGGCGTATTGTTGTATTTGATGGATCATTACCAGATGGATGCCCGCGCGCTGGAAAAACTGCTTTATTTTCAATCTGGGCTGCTGGGAATTTCCGGCATTTCAGCTGATATGGCTACATTGTTAGCCAGTCAAGATATGCATGCACAAGAAGCAGTTGAATCATTCGTATACCGGGTTGGCCGGGAACTAGGCTCATTGGCAGCAGCGCTCGGCGGAATTGAGGCGCTAGTGTTTACGGGGGGCATCGGCGAGCATTCTGCAATAATTCGTGAACTGATTTGTAATCAGGCGGCTTGGTTGGGAGTTACGATAGACATCGTCGCAAATCAACAACAAAGCGGTCGGTTTAGCATTTCAAAATCAGATTCTGCGGTCGCGACATGGGTGGTGCAAAGCGATGAAAACTTGATGATTGCCCGTCATACCTTGAAATTACTAGCTACCAAATAATGATCTAAAAAGAAAACAGCGTATTGCATATGCATAAGGAAGTGCTAATATCTTTTTTTAAACATTTTCTTGACGTTTATTTCAAAAGTCCCTTCTTGCGGGACGTCTATTGAGGAGAACCGTATGATTACAGATGGAGTAGTGGAGTTATCACGCTGGCAGTTTGCGATCACGTCTTTGTATCATTTTTTGTTTGTGCCGTTAACATTGGGGTTGTCGTTTTTGCTGGCGATTATGGAATCGACCTATGTCATGACCGGCAAAGAGATTTATAAAGACATGACCCAGTTTTGGGGCAAGTTGTTCGGAATCAACTTTGCGTTGGGAGTGTTGACTGGGCTGACAATGGAGTTTCAGTTCGGTATGAACTGGTCTTATTTTTCTCATTATGTCGGCGATATATTTGGCGCCCCGTTAGCAATTGAAGGCTTAATGGCGTTCTTTTTGGAGTCTACCTTTGTGGGCTTGTTTTTTTTCGGCTGGGACAAATTAGGTAAAGGTCAGCATCTTCTGGTGACTTGGCTGGTGGCATTGGGCACCAATTTGTCAGCATTATGGATTTTGGTCGCCAACGGCTGGATGCAAAATCCGGTGGGGTCGGAATTCAATTACGAAACCATGCGTATGGAAATTACCAGCTTTGGTGATTTGTTGTTTAATCCGGCGGCGCAAGTCAAATTTGTACACACCGTGGCGGCAGGATACACCACGGCCTCGGCGTTTGTGTTGGGTATCAGCGCTTTTTACATGTTGAAAGGCCGGGACGCAGCATTTGCACAAAGGTCTTATACCATTGCTGCGGGCTTTGGTTTGGCAGCGGTATTGTCTGTTATTGTGTTGGGAGACGAAAGCGGTTATACCGACGGCGAGGTACAAAAAGCGAAATTGGCCGCTATTGAGGCTGAATGGCATACCGAAGAAGCACCGGCCGCATTTACTGTGATTGGCCTGCCTGATCAAAACGCTATGGAAACGCGTTATGCTGTCAAGATCCCATGGGTTCTAGGCTTGATTGGTACCCGATCGATTGATGAGCCGATTATCGGATTGACAGAGATCTTGGCAAAAAATCGTTTACGAGTGCGCGACGGGATACACGCTTACAAATTGTTACAGTTGTTAAAAGACGGTGACAAAAGTACACAAACACGTACTCAGTTTGACCACTACAAAAAGGACTTGGGTTATGGCTTGTTGCTTAAACGTTATACCGAAAATATAGACGATGCCACTGATCAACAAATTGAACAAGCAGCACAGTACTCCATCCCGCGCGTAGTGCCGCTGTTTTGGACTTTCAGAGTAATGGTAGCTTGTGGATTTATTAGTCTGACCATATTTGTGCTGGCTTTTGTTGCAAGTTCAATTCGTAAATGTCGGCAAACATGGCTGTTGCGCTTAAGTCTATACGCGATTCCGTTGCCTTGGCTTGCTTGTGAAATGGGCTGGTTTGTCGCAGAAGTAGGGAGGCAACCGTGGACAATTGCTGAGATTTTACCGACGTTTTTAAGTGCATCGAGTTTGTCGGAATTAGATTTGTACATTAGCTTGGCTGGCTATGTCGGGTTCTATACGGTGTTCTTAATCATAGAAATGTTTTTGATGATTAAGTTCATCAAATTGGGGCCCAGCAGTTTGCACAAAGGCCGCTATCACTTTGAAATCGCAGAAGGAGCAGCACAATGACATTCGATTATGAAACTATGCGTTTTATCTGGTGGGCGTTTTTAGGCGCGTTGTTAATTGGCTTCGCTATTACCGGCGGTGCTGATTTAGGGGTAGGCGCTTTATTACCTTTTTTGGGTAAAAACGATACAGAGCGACGGGTGATAATTAACGCGGTCGGTCCCACCTGGGAAGGTAATCAAGTGTGGTTTGTGACCGCTGGAGGAGCACTGTTCGCAGCCTGGCCAATGGCTTATGCGGTGGCATTCTCGGGATTTTACCTGGCATTATTATTGACCTTATTTGCTTTGTTTATGCGGCCTATTGGTTTTGACTACCGCAGCAAATTGGCTAATTCAACATGGCGTAATAGTTGGGATTGGGCATTATTTGTCGGCGGTTTTGTTCCTTCGTTAATTTTTGGTGTCGCATTCGGCAATTTATTAATTGGTGTGCCATTTCAGCTTGATACAGACATGCGTATTTTTTATCACGGCAGCTTTTGGCAATTGCTCACACCGTTTGCTTTATTGGCGGGTGTTGTTAGTTTGTCAATGTTATTGATGCATGGTGCGGTATTTTTGCAGATAAAATCGGTAGCCGACATTAGTCAACGTTGTAAGAAAGCAGTCACTTTTTTTTCGGTGTTAACCTTGGTAGCTTTTGCCTTTGGAGGCGTTTGGGTTGCCAATATGGATGGATATCATGTGGCTTCTGAAATGTTGCATGATGGACCATCGAATCCGTTATTAAAGTTTGTCCATAAAGAAAATGGATTATGGCTGAATAACTTCCGGACATATCCAATCTTATGGGGTATTCCGGGATTGGCTTTTATAGCGGGATTTGCTACTTTGGCTTTATCGAAAATTAATCGCCCCGGCTTGGCTTTTATCAGCAGTTCTCTGACCATGACGGCGATCATATTAACCGCTGGAGTAGCCATGTTTCCTTTTCTTATTCCTTCCAGCTTATCTCTTAACAGTTCGTTGACAGTATGGGATGCAAGTTCCAGCCTGACCACCTTAAAAATAATGTTCTGGGTGACTGTGGTATTTTTGCCTATAGTGATTATTTACACCAGTTGGGTGTTTCGTGTACTGCGCGGCAAAATCACGATTGAACATATTCATACTAACAATCATACGGCGTATTAGGAGGCTGTTATGTGGTATTTCACCTGGATACTCGGTTTATTACTGGCCTGTTCATTGGGAATTATCAATGTGCTTAGATTAGAAGCTCAGGAAACCTGGGATAAGGAACATGTTCCTGTCGATTCACTTACACAGTTGATAACTCGCGATGCGATGTTGGTCAGGCTAAGAGAAAAAATTGAAAACACCCGACTTAGTGGTTTTCCGTTTTCACTGATATTTATCAGTCTCACGGAGTTTAAGAATAAGCATAATCTGCAACCTCACGAAATGGATGCTACGTTACGTAGTGTGGTCGGTTGTCTTAAAGAAGATATTAGAAATGGCTTGGATATAGCCGCCCGCATGGATGAGCAGGATTTTGTAATCGCCATGCCTGGAGCGCCTTTACACCGAGCCGAACAGGTTGCGTTGAAAGTCAAAAACGATATTTTTGCAAAAGTCAGAACTCCGCAGAATTTGGCGGTGGAGATCAATGTTGGTGTGACAGAGTATTCTGAACATGCTGTAGAATTTGGTGACGCGATTGAAACAATTGACCATGAAGTGGCTGAATTACTCAGGATTGCGGCTGCAAAAAGTGGTGTTTTAAGGACGGTCTAAAGGTAAGGATGCACACATAAAAAAGCCGGCTTATGCCGGTTTTTTTATGTGTGCTGGTAATTGAATGAATGAACATAACTATAAATTATTGTCTGCTTAAGCCATCGACTATAATCGGCCCATTCATTTAATAGATAGAGTAAGCAAATGCCTGTAGATATTTTAGTCATCATTCTAGCAACTTCGATGGTGCAATCCATTTTCGGTGTGGGGGTCTTGTTGTTCGGCACTCCGCTAATGCTTTTGTTGGGTTATGGTTTTGTCGATGCACTGTCAGTATTGCTGCCGGTTTCTCTGGCTATTAGCTGTTTACAGCTATTAAAACATCACGAATATATTGATCGTGCGCTGTATAAAAATGTGCTGATTTACAGTGTGCCTTTGATAATGGCGTTTTTATTTCTAGTAACCAGCATTAAAATTAACATAGGCATCATAATCGGAGTCTTGCTGGTATTTGTTGCAGTGAAAAGTTTTTCGGTGGTGATAGAAAATGCGCTGCAGTGGGTAGTCAGATATGAACGGATTTATCTGGCAATGACCGGCCTAATCCATGGGATGAGCAATTTGGGTGGGTCGTTGTTGACGGTAATGATATACAGCAAAAAATACCCCAAAGACCAAACCCGTGCGACAGCCGCCGCTTGTTACGCCACCTTCGCTTTTTGTCAGTTACTGACTTTGTATTTGATCGGTAGCGAATTACAAATTCCTTATGCTGAGAGAATCAGTTTGGTGCAGGTCGGCATTGTGATGTATTTATTTACTGAAAAAGTGCTATACAACAGCATTGATAATGAAAAATACGCTAAGTTGTTTACGTTGTTTTTGTTTGTGGCCGGGATAACTTTAATCATCAAGTCCTTGTAATAGTGGAGAAACCAGTGAAAGAATTGCTTAAAAAACCATTAAATTATTTTCTGATCGGCGTATTGGCGGTGATACCGGTTGTCATCGTTTTACAAATCATGATTTTTGTTAGGGATAGGGTGTCGGATTTATTTCAACTGGTTTACGGCTATTCAGACAATTATCTCTATACCGTGTTGTTTTTTACGGTCAGTTTTTTAATTTTGGTTTATATCGGTCATAAAATAGCCCAGGAAGGACGTTCGTGGGTCATTGCAACTATTGACTTTGTTATAGAAAAAATTCCTTTTCTTAACACTATCTACCGGGTGCTAAAAAAAGTGATCAGTATGTTTTCATCGCATGATCAGACTATTGCCAAAGAAGTAGTTTACGTCGAATATCCCAAAGAGGGCGTGTGGGTGCCAGCTTATGTAACAAACAGATACGCTGATAAATACATTTTGTTTATTCCCACATCGCCAAATCCAACGTCTGGATTTACCGTGATAGTTGATAAATCTAAAGTGATAGCGTCAGCAATGAATATTGAAGAAGCCACCAGCTTTATTGTCAGTGTTGGCGTGGATTACGACAAAGCCGCCGAAACCAGCCGTTTACTCTAGCAAACCGTCTATGACTAATAAGACGCAAATTATGAACAAACTACTTAAAGCCTCAGCCGCTTCGATGCTGTTATTTTTAGCGGCCTGTAATGACCAAGACAAGCCAATTAAAGCAGCCGATAAAGAAGCGTTTAAAACACAAACAGAAGCTTTGGAAAAAGCCAAGCAAGTTGAACAGGTGCTAATAGACGGTGCCGAGAAACAACGCGAAAACATCAACGCTCAGACCCGGTAATTTTCATGGCCAAAATACTTGCATTTTCCGGTAGCGCCCGAGCCGATTCCTATAATCAAAAACTGGTAAAAATCGCTGCGCTCGGTGCAGAACAAGCTGGGGCGCAAGTTACTATTATCAGTTTGGCGGATTTTCCGATGCCCATCTTCAATCAAGATAGTGAAACTGCTGAAGGTATTCCTAAAGCGGCTCAGCAATTCAAACAGCTGTTGATTGAGCATGATGGTTTTTTAATTGCTTCGCCGGAATACAACAGTGCATTTAGTCCGTTACTGAAGAATGCCATAGATTGGGCTAGTCGTAGATCGGGCGATGAGCCGCCTTTATTGGCTTATCGCGGCAAATTTGCTGGGATTATGTCTGCTTCACCTGGTGCCTTGGGTGGTTTGCGAGGCCTGGTTTTTTTAAGATTGCTGCTAAGCAATATCGGTGTTACGGTGTTACCTGAACAACATGCATTGTCTCAAGCAGGCCAAGCATTTGACGCGGATGGCGGTTTGTTTGAGGAGTCGGCACGGGGCATAGTGTTAAATTTGGGATCTGTGCTGGCAAAGACGATGATAAAACTTAAAGAATAGAGCGCCTTGGTTTTCTTTTAACCCTGTCTAAAATTTACTTTAACAGGTTTTTTTAATATCAAGCTAATGACTAAAAAAAATTAGATTTCCTGAAGAGAAAATCGCATGACAGATAAGAATCACGTAGATCAATCATCTCGAATAAAAGAGCGCGATGAATTGACCCCGGAACAATTTAGTATTTGCCGTTTAAAAAGCACTGAGCCGCCATTTACCGGTAAATATGTCGATTGTAAAAAAGATGGTATTTATCACTG
>JAQTQN010000164.1 GCA_028712225.1 Methylobacter sp. | reverse complement strand
GCTGGCGAAAACCTTTGGCCTCAAGACGGTGGCGGAAGGTATAGAAACGATTGAGCAGTTTGACGCGCTACTTTCTATGGGCTGCGAATTTGGTCAGGGCTATGCCATTGCACGGCCAATGCGAGCATCTGATTTTGTTGCCGCACAAAAAAAAATGTTATCAGATGATCCATCTCCGAATACTTTTGTTGTAAGTGGTGCTTGATCTATCTATGCGATGGAATGATAGAGTTGGAGCGGGGCTGCTATCGCGACGGCTGTTTTTGAACCCGGCTCCCGCATCCGGTGGTACCTTTACCACCAATTCTTGAATTTGCCGAATGGGCGCGTATTCGGAGATGCAAGCCGCATGATTACTAGAATTGCACTTCAGAGTTGATTCGCGAATTAAAAAAGCGGCTGGAAAACAATAACCCGACGCATTGATCCGGAAAATTTTGGTTGGATGGGCTGCACAATTTTGTTACTTTTCTAAAAAATATCCACAATACGTGCCGCATTTAGGGCATAAAAACATTCTTACGTGGCATGAATTACAGTGCTTAAGCGGGCGTCACTGAGTCCAACAACATTTCAGTGAGAGGAGGCAGGTAATTCCGGCCGAGATCCATTATTGCCCTTATTCACTCTTTGCAAACTCACTACGATTATCTTCGCCGCCAAGTCATCAGTAGAACAATATTTGTTGGATTATTAAGCGAGGATAACTTTGTTATCTCCGCGCTTGTTTGGTTACCGTGGCAGGTGGCTTTTCCGTTATAATTGTCGACAGTTTTAACTTACGTTATTGAAAGGTCTATGTCAGAAATTAACAAAGTGGTGCTTGCTTATTCTGGAGGTTTGGATACTTCCGTTATTCTTAAATGGTTGCAGGATGTTTACGACTGTGAAGTGGTGACATTTACTGCCGATTTGGGTCAAGGAGAAGAAGTTGAGCCGGCTCGGGCCAAAGCTCAAAGCTTGGGGATTAAGGACATTTTTATCGAAGATTTGCGGGAAGAGTTTGCCCGTGATTTCGTGTTTCCAATGTTCCGCGCCAATACGATATATGAAGGCGAGTATTTGCTGGGTACCTCAATCGCCCGGCCGTTAATTGCCAAGCGTTTGATTGAAATTGCTAATGAAACCGGCGCCACGGCGATTTCTCATGGTGCAACCGGTAAGGGTAATGATCAAGTACGTTTTGAGTTGGGCGCCTATGCACTACGGCCTGATATTAAGGTGATCGCACCTTGGCGGGAATGGGATTTAACGTCGCGCCAAACTTTACTGGATTACGCTGAAAAGCACGGCATTCCCGTGGAAATGAAAAAGGGCAAAACATCGCCGTATTCCATGGATGCCAATCTGCTGCATATTTCTTATGAAGGCCGCGTTCTGGAAGATCCGTGGGCAGAACCTGAGGAAGATATGTGGCGTTGGACAGTGTCACCTGAGAACGCGCCAGATCAAGCTACTTATATTGAGCTGACGTATCAACAAGGTGACATTGTTGCGATTGATGGTGTGGCTCACAGTCCGGCGCAAGTTTTGGAGAAATTAAATAAGTTGGCCGGCGAAAACGGCATCGGTCGTCTTGATATTGTTGAAAACCGCTATGTGGGTATGAAATCTCGCGGCTGCTATGAAACTCCGGCAGGCACAGTGATGTTAAAAGCACATCGCGCGATTGAATCCTTAACATTGGATCGGGAAGTTGCGCATTTAAAAGATGAGCTGATGCCGCGGTATGCGTCATTAATCTACAACGGCTATTGGTGGAGTCCTGAGCGTAAGTTGCTGCAAACCATGATTGATACGTCGCAAATTAATGTTAACGGCAAAGTCAGAATCAAACTTTATAAAGGCAATGTGATTGTTGTCGGTCGGGCGTCTGAGACTGACAGTTTATTCGACGAAAGTATCGCAACTTTTGAAGACGACGGGGGGGCGTATAACCAAAAAGATGCGGAAGGTTTCATTAAGTTGAATGCATTACGGTTGCGCATAGCCGCCAAACGACTGAAATAATCCTAACGGCATGGAACTCGTCGTTTCATGCCGTTTTTGTTTGTGCTGCCGGCTTGCACCAAAACAAGGAAAATTTCAGTCAAGCTTGTATAATCGCCGACTAACTGGCGATTATTACTGCCATAAAAATAATAATGTTAGTCGGCCTGCCTGTTCCTGGCTTGAGAGGAAGTAAATAATGAGCGACATGCGAGAAACAAAGTCCGCGCTAGTTAAAATCGATGGCGGGCTAATACCTGCGCATCAGCAACTGGTGAAGGTTAATCGATTGCTGCTGGCAGTCATTGCTTTTTTGATGACTGTGATTATGGTTATTGGCGTTTTGTTACTGCCAAGCAATGATTTTATTGTCGATTATAAAAACTCAGTGTCATCAACTTATGCTCAGGGAATGAATCCTGCATTGTCTGTCGAGGTGAATGCTTTAAAAGGTCAAGTCGTAGGTTTGGTCAGTGGGTCAATCGAAAGCAAGCTGAAAACATTGGAAAGCAGCATCAAAGGCGGCTCTTTTGCAAACTCATTGGGCACTATCGAAGATTTGAAGAATGACGTAAAAATTCTTCGTACATATTCAGAACCTGAAAAAGCTCAGTCGATAGCAATTTCTAATGAGCAAGTGCTACAGGAAATGTCACAGCTGAAGCGACTTATTTATACAACTATTACTTCGTGTGGATTAATGCTGGCGGCTGTTGCGGGTATTTGGATAAAAAATCGCAAACGCCTTCCGTATATAAAAACAAGTTTTTTAGGCAAACGACATCAGTAATTTATAGGCACAAAAAAACCGCCCCAGAGTTTAAAGCTGGGGCGGTTTTTTTGTGTCTTACGTTAGGTGTTATTTGCTGCCTAAGTAAGCGTAAAGTGCATCCACTGCTTGATCTTCGCCGTATCCTGCAGCTGTAACAGCTTTTACTTTTAGGATTTCTTCGATAGCTTTTGGCATGCCGCCTTTGCCTTCTTTTAGAACTTTTTCAAATTTAGCTCTATCCAATGTACCAGCTTTTACCAAAGCGAACAATTGTGGGTTTGATGAGATGTCATGGCAAGTGCCACAACCGCGACCGAAAGAACGCTCATAAATTTTTTGACCGATTTCCAACTTTTCATCGGCGACTGCTTGCCCACTTAAAGCAATTAAAGCAACTGCTGCGATAGTACCTATTGTTGTTATTTTCATGTTGACCTCTCTTGGTGGAAAAAAAAGAACCATCCTCCCGAACAGTTCGCTTAAAGTTAAACGGCGCAAAGGATAGGCAGTTTAACGGTAAATTTCAATTGTTTTATGCAAATAGTGATTAAATCCCGACATCGATTATCAAAGTTTGCAATGAACAACAGATGAATTAAAGCTTATTGGTTTTGTGCATTGATCAGTGCATATTTTATGACGTCTGTTATGTTAAGTCGCCCTATAAATTGATATGCGTTAGTAAAGAATATCAACTGTCGCCATGAAACCAAGCCAATTTGTCGTGTAACGTTACCACCGTGCCGATGATTATCAGTGTCGGTGGTTTAATGTCTTTGCCAATAACCAAATTCGGCAGCGTGTCCAGAGTGCCGGTGATGACCTGTTGATTGCTGGTCGTGCCTTGTTGTACTAAGGCAATGGGTAAGTCTTTTGGGCTACCATGGGCTATTAATGCTTCACAAATTTTCTCTAGTCCTACCAATCCCATGTAGATAACGATGGTCTGATTTGGCGCCGCCAGTTGCGTCCAATTTAAGTTGATGGAATTATCTTTTAAGTGTCCGGTGACAAAGGTGCAGGACTGCGCATGATCTCTATGTGTAAGTGGAATGCCAGCATAACTTGCGCAGCCTGAAGCAGCTGTAATGCCGGGAACGACCTGAAAATTAATGCCCTGTTGCATCAGTGTCTCAATTTCTTCTCCACCACGACCAAAAATAAAAGGATCGCCGCCTTTAAGACGCACTACGCGCTTACCTGATTTAGCTAAGTCGGCAAGCAAGGTATTAATGTCTTCTTGAGGCAAGGCGTGATATTGCCGTTGCTTGCCAACATAAATTTTTTCGGAATCGCGCCTGGCCAATTCGAGTATTTCTGGCGAGACTAAGCGGTCATAAACAATAACATCTGCTTGCTGCATTAACCGTAGGGCACGAAAGGTTAGCAAGTCAGGTGCGCCAGGTCCTGCACCAATTAAGTATACCTCGCCGAAGTTAGTTCCTTGCTCATGCTTGGCAAGATTTTCTGTCAATTGCCGTTCAGCTTCCTGTCCTTTGCCGGCAAAAACCAATTCAGCGACTGAACCTTGGAAATTATTTTCCCAAAATATTCGCCTTTGAGAGGGCACTTTAATTGTTTGCTTAACCGCCGTTCTAAATTTTTCCGCAAGCACAGCCAGCTTGCCGTAAGCAGGGGGGATCACTGTCTCAATCTTTGCTCTAAGTAATCTTGCCAGCACCGGTGCAGAGCCCCCCGAGGTAACTGCGGCAATAATCGGTGATCGATCAATTATTGCCGGGAATATAAAGCTGCACAGATCGGGACTATCGACCACGTTAACAGGAATATTTTGTTGAGAGGCGGTTTGCGCAACGAGCTCATTAGTTTGCCTGTTATCGGTGGCTGAGATAACCAGTCTAAAGCCAATTAAATCTTCTAAAACAAAGGATTTTTGTAATACATTTAAGCCATGCGCTGCCTGCAATTCGGCCACATGCGAACTTATTTCGCGCGCTATAACAGTAATTTTGGCATCAGCTTTTAGTAATAATTCTATTTTTCTGGCAGCTATTTCGCCTGCGCCGACTACCAAGCAAGGCTGGCCTTGGAGTTTCATAAAAACGGGAAAGTAATCCATTTTAAGGGCTATGATTTTTGGGATTAAAAAGGGGTGGTATTATAAGCACTCTTAAAGAATGCAATAAAACTTAAAACCAGCATGAATATTGAATGTCATTTTGAAGTGGATGCCAGTGGCCTGCAGTGCCCGTTACCGTTGCTTAGGTTAAAAAAAGCCTTAGTAACAATGGCTAGTAATGAAATTGTTAAAGTTATCACCACAGATCCTGCCGCGCATTTGGATTTTGGCGTTTATACCAATCAAACCGGCCACCAAATTCTTGCGTGTATACAAGAATCCGACAGCCGAATTTTTTTCATCAAGAAGAAATGACAACTTAGCGGTTATTTGAAATGATGGCCCGGGCAAATTCCATCTCTTAGCGTTATGATCGGCCAATTTGATGATTTGGCAAACTGCTCTAATTTTTCATCAGGATCAACAGCGACCGGGTAGTCTACTCGTTGTAAAAGCGGTAAATCATTGTGAGAATCACTGTAAAACCAGCTGCCTTTTAACGTATTGTTTGATTGTTGTAGCCAAGCTTCCAGTGTCTTTACTTTGCCCTCGCGAAAACAGGGAATGCCGCTAAAGCCACCGGTATATCGGCCATCGACAAATTCAGGTGTGGTTGCCAGCAAATGTTCAATACCATATAGATTAACTATCGGTTCAGTAACAAAGCGATTGGTTGCGGTGATCACCATTAAAGTGTCGCCTCGCGCTTTATGTTTAGCGATTAATTCTTCAGCAGACTTCAGCATTAAGGGTTTGATAATTTCTTGTATAAATTGCTCGCGCCAGCTGTAAAGTTGTTCCACAGGATTATCGGCTAATGGTTGTAGAGAAAACTTAAGAAATTCAACCATGTCCAGGTTGCCTTGCTTGTAATCATCGTAAAATTTAGTATTGGCGCTCTCGTAGTAGTCTTTATCGACGATGCCATTATCAACAAGAAATTGTCCCCACAAATAGTCACTGTCATCGGCAATTAGGGTGTTGTCCAAATCGAAAATCGCTAAGCTCACGGTTAAACCTGTCTGAAATAATAAAAAAATTAAGCCCTATGGCGTCTGTAGTTTATTTATGGAACAATGGTTGCATTATAAAACTAGCTTGCCTGCTGGGCGATTCTAACACAGTCGAATTAAAGACACGGGTAAGGTAATAACACAGGTTTTTTGACATGATAGACTCTAAAGGATACCGGCCAAATGTCGGAATCATCCTTTGCAATGACGAGGGTCGCGTGTTTTGGGCAAAGCGGATGGGCATGAACTCCTGGCAGTTCCCGCAAGGTGGTATCAATGACAACGAAGACCCGGAAACAGCGATGTATCGAGAATTGTGGGAGGAGACAGGGCTGCAAAAGCAGCATGTTGAAGTGCTGGGGCGCACCCGCTATTGGCTGAGATACCAATTGCCTGA
>JAQTQN010000016.1 GCA_028712225.1 Methylobacter sp. | reverse complement strand
AATGGAGTTTGAGGCGCTGCTGAGCAGTCGTTTTCAGCAGGTGTACTGACGGATCTATAACGTTGTTCTAAGGCGGTTTTAAAAATGGCGCGCGCCCAGTATTTCGACAAGTAGGGTGGTAGTGCCGGGTTCCCAACAGGCAGGGTAAAGCACAATGAAAATGACTGGGATTGCACAACAGAATTGACACAATTTTTCCAAATGGCAAACATAACAAGAGACAATTTTATGACAATCAATACGCAGGTAACGGACAAAGAAGTTTTGATGAAAAAAGATGACATTTTGGCCTCGCGAACCAATTTAAAAGGTCAAATTACCTGTGTCAACGATGCATTTGTGGCGATTAGCGGCTATAGCCGTGAAGAGTTAATCGGTTCAAGTCATAACATTATTCGTCATCCTGACATGCCGAAAGCGGCGTTTGAAGATTTATGGCTTAACTTAAAGCAGGGTAAACCATGGGTGGGATTACTCAAAAATAGGACCAAATCCGGCGATTATTATTGGGTTGAAGCGAACGTAATTCCCATTTTTAAAAATGGCGCCGTTCAGGAATATCTTTCCATCCGTTATGCGCCTAAGCAAGAACAGATTGGTCAAGCGGAGCAGTTTTATAAAAAACTCAAAGCCAAGGCCGTAACCATGAGGCCCACCGGTTTAGCTGCTAGATTTAAATCGATAAAAGAAGTAGCTATCTGGAAAAAAGCAGCGTTATCAACGCTAATTCTGTCTGGGCTGATGCTGTTGTTGTGTTACCGGTTGTTTTTATCGGGGGAATATCTTCTGCTGAGTGGTGTTGCTGCGCTTGCCATGCTGACGTTAACCATTAACACAATCCTGTTCAGGTCCTTTGATCAACTGTTGGAGTATTCAGTTGGGCTCATGTATCGATTGGCGGATGAAAGATTCAAAAACAAAATTGACTTAAGCCGTAATGATCAGATTGGCGATTTTTATCGGGGGATTTATTCCATGCAGGTTAGATTGAACGCTAATTTTGCTGAATCCAAACAAATCGCCACCGATGCCACGCGCATTAATCAGGCCTTGGATAATGTGCAGTCCGGCGTCATGGTGACAGATCCCGATTTAAACATTATCTATATGAATAAATCCGTGCAACAGTTGTTCAATAACGCGGAACAGGATATTCGCAAGCAGATGCCTCATTTTGACGCCAGTAAGCTGATGGGAACCAATGTGGATATTTTTCACAAAAACTCGGCTTATCAACGGGGCATGCTGGATAAATTAACCAGTACATTCATTTCGGAACTGGCCATTGCCGATTTGCATATGAAGGTGGTTGTTAATCCGGTAATTAATTCGAGTGGTGAACGCATCGGCTTCGTCGCTGAATGGTTGAACAGAACTGATGAAGTTATTGCCGAACAGGAAATTTCCAAAGTCGTCGGCGGTGCCGGACTAGGCGACTTTACCCAGCGTATAAATGAACAGGGAAAAACCGGCTTTTCCCTGGTGCTGAGTCAAAATATTAATCAGTTGATGGAAACCAGTTCCAGCGGGTTAAACGAAGTTGTTCGGGTGCTGGCTGCTCTTTCCCGTGGCGACCTGACGGAAAAAATCACCAATGACTATTCCGGTACGTTTGGACGACTCAAGGATGACTGTAATACCACTGTAGAAAAGCTTAAAGAAGTGATTAATAACATCAAGGATGTCAGTAACAATATTAACAACGGCGCTAAAGAAATTGCTTCTGGTAACAATGATCTGTCGCACCGTACCGAAGAGCAGGCCGCCAGTTTGGAACAAACCGCTGCCAGCATGGAAGAGCTCACTTCCACCGTTCAACAAAACACCGCAAATGCCAAGCATGCCAACGAACTTGCCGTCAGTGCCACAGACATTGCAGGTAAAGGTGTAAAAGTGGTGGACGAAGTTGATGTAACGATGGAAGCAATCAATGAAGCCTCACGTAAGATCGTTGAAATTATCTCGGTTATAGACGACATTGCTTTCCAAACCAATATCTTGGCGCTCAATGCGGCCGTGGAAGCGGCACGTGCCGGCGATCAAGGCCGCGGCTTTGCTGTAGTCGCTTCGGAAGTCCGTAATCTTGCTCAACGTGCCGCCGCAGCCGCCGGGGAAATTAAAAGCCTGATTAACGATACTGTAGAAAAAGTTGTCGACGGCACTCAATTGGTTGCTCAAGCCGGAAAGACCATGGAAGAAATTGTGAGCTCGATTCGTGGCGTGTCTGTCACTATGTATGAAATAAGCTCAGCCTCAGTTGAACAAACATCAGGCATTGAGCAAGTCAATGTGGCGATCAGTCAAATGGATGATGTCACCCAACAAAATGCTGCGTTGGTTGAACAAGCCGCAGCCGCAGCAGAATCACTGGAAGAGCAGGCGCAAAGTTTGGTCTCTATAGTCGGGAGTTTCAAAATAGACAATTATTCGAGCAATGCTGTTTTCCAACCGCAAGAAATAAAGGCGGCAAATAACGAGCCAACACTGAGCAGAGCGGGGACACCTAAAAGCCCAATAACAATCAAGTCGAAAGAAATTGCTGATAGTGGTGATTGGGAAGAATTTTAAAATTCCGTTATCAAACTTCAAGCGGTATAGGAAATTCATTACATACTTGTATTTGCCAGCCACTTTGTTGAATTTAAATATTAAAGTTGCTGCGTAAAAAATCGAATGTTACTGAGTCTTGCTACACCTTATCGCATAACAACAGGCAATAAAAAACCCGCGAAGCCAGAAGACTTGCGGGTTTTTAATTCTCTTTGCACATACTCGGACCTATAAATGGTACGAGGGCCGGAATCTAATAACACGCCATAGGCTCTATTTATAAAGGATTTGATGGGTTGTTGTTTTTCATGTACCCCCATAAGTACCCCCATTCGGTCAATGCTGCCCCTGTATTTATTAAAAATGCCGTTCTGCCCAGCCTGTTAATAATCATCTCTTAATTAAATATTTCTTCTGTATTTATTCTGAAATGATCACATAAAACAGGCCGGTAACATCCAATCAATTAAACGCTGTTTAACTGTAACCATCGTTGCAACCTTGTTGTTCAGGTTCGACAAATTCCGACACTTTATTCATGGCGTGATTGTTTCTTCACTAAATCTCACTACTTTAGTGATCTAGTTCATAAGCGGATATTTTCAAACTGATTTTTTGTTTAGTGTTTTGTTTAGCATCTAGTTAATTAGGGCAATACAACCGGCTGAAACAAAGTTGCCGCATCTAATTAGTTTTGGCTTGGTATCGTTAAAACATCGCTGTTTTACGTCTTCACAACCGTTGCCGTAACCTTGCCCTAGTGTCGTTAAAATATCGCCATTCATTGAAGAAACCTGATCACGAATAACATGGGGGGTAACCTCGGGTGTTTTTCATAGCCGCTGGGATGTTTCTTTCTCGACAAATCCCGACAGTTTATTGATGCGCCTTGCTCATCGCGCATGTTTCAAGATGGTACTTAATGGCACTTTGTTAAAAATTGCCGATCCAGTTTTGGATTAAACCTCGTTGCAGACTCGTTGTTTTACGCATTGAAGCCTAGTTGTTAGATGGTTGTTATTGCGCGAACACCATCACGAACACACAAACACCCTTGTACTAACCATGGGTATAACCTCGCCGTTACATCACCGTTAAATAAGCCCGTTACGCCACGATAATACTTTTGTTGTGGGTTCATGGTGTTGAGCTTTTCAGCTCTAGGCTATGTGATATATGGATTAATCTGTTGAGTAAATACTCCGTTCAATACCTGTTAAAACCTGTTATCTGGTAAAACTTAAAGCGGCTAACAATCTGATTTTGTTGACTGATAACGAGCTGACTTATTTTCTAAAAAAATCCGTTTTAGATTGATCAAAAGCCATTGGTGGCGTATTTGAAGTCTCAACGGCGGCGCTGTAACTCTTGCCGGTGCTGGTTTTACTTGTCCACAATGAATATTTATCGCCACCAATGCCCATATACAAAAAAACCGGTATTACCCGGCTTGATTGATTTCGTTTTAAGTAGCGTTCAAGTTAGCTGTTTTGTTTCCTGCGAGTGAATGACAGTAAACCTAAGCCGCTGGCAAATAGCCAGATTGTTGAAGGTAATGGCACGGCGGCAACATCGCCGGGGCGAACTGCCCATGCATAAAACGGGTCACCTTTCCAGCTTAAGCTCCCCCCTGGATTTCCACTAAAGTCGTAATAAAAAGCAAGATAACTGCCCGCAAAATCCGTTCCAGACCAGTAGGAATAATTTTGCACGTTGCTAAACAGGGTGTTGTATTGCGAAACATTGGATCCTACCTGCTGACCTCCTAAAAAGCGATAAAGCACCCCCAACTCACTTTCTGCCATGTATCCGTAACCAAAACCAGAATTAGTTGTTGGTAAGCGCCAGTCGCTGTAATCAACATTTCGTACGCTGTCATGATAAACAAGATTTGCAGCCCAGGTTTTTGCAGTGAACCAATCCATTAAGCCAGTGCCACTGTAACCACTGGTTTTGGAGTAGTTGGCATCTTGTAGCCAAGTTATATTGAGGATGTCGTCATAAATCAAACCGCTGCCACGATCAATCAAAGCTGCTTGTGCGGTACTACCAAATACCAAGCCAGTAGCCAACAAAGCCACCGTTGCCGTTTGTTTAAATCCAATCATCGCTTTATTCCTTAATGCTTTCCAAAGTAACAGTCACAAAAAAAACCGCTTCCAGGTTGGGGAGCGGTTTGTTATTCGTGGTTTCTAATTAATGCCTTATTTATGTAAAGGCGGCTCGATTGTCACTTGATTAAGGCGTTAGAGTCAATCAATAAGATTCGATAAGAGTTATTAAAAGTCAGATAGTAAAATAAATGCCGTTGTTGCCAATTAATATTTTGCGATCACACTGCCGCCTTATGGCTCTGTGTTTATCAATCCTATTTATTCATCAAGAATAACGCCCATGTTCACACAAGCTGAATGTAAGCATTGCCCGGCATCCGCTAATAATTCCAGCGCCTTCAATTCTCTTTTGTCGGTCGGTACATTATCAAGCCAGCTCAACAATACATCTTCGGTTAATTCGTAAAGTGCTTTAATTTCTTCGCTGATCATAAGAGTTTGCTTATATGGAAAGAGCACCCTAACCAAGTGGCTAAGGTGTTATCTTTTGTTAAGGTTTTATCCGCTGTGGTCATTCTGATAATGGATAATCCATTGACCTCAAATAATGAAATAGGGCGTTAGTTTCTTCATTGCTTAGGTTATCAATGGCATTCTTGATAAGTATCAGTGCCGGGCTTTCGGGCGGCTGGTCTGTGTTCTCTGGAAACTCAATTATTTTATTGTTCATGTTGTCTTCGCTTTAATTTGTTGCTGAAAAAATGCCGCCGTGCTTTGGGCATCTTGTTTGTTGTCTAAATCATGCTTTATAAAACCATAGTGGATGGTAAATAATAGGTACATGCCTTATGCTGAACACCAAGGGCCAAAATCACGAAAGCTAAGTTATTGATTTATGGTAAATCCTGTTCATATTATGAACACCTGTTCAGCATACGGCACAAGTCGTTCAGCATGCGGCATAAGTCGTTCATATTATGAACAAGCAAATCAATTTTCAGGCGTCCAGTTTTGCCAGTCGTTAGTTGCTTTTTGGTCGTTAAATTCGCGGTAAGTAATACGCCACTTTCTCGCCATTTGCTTATAGAAGTGACCTTCGAGCATTAACTTGATAAAGCCATGAGACTCTAACTCTCTTAATGCTTCGTGAGCCTTGCCCCTGCTGCAACCTATGCGCTTCTGTGCTTCTGTAACGCCATAGGCGATAGGTTCATACATGCGCCAATGTGTTTGCATCAACACGAGCAATTTAACGGCATTGCCGCTTAGGTCTGAATAAGCGGCTGAACGGATCATGCTTATATCTTGGGCTATGTATTGCGGTTTCTTAAATGGTTTAGCCATTAGCACCTACTAACGCCACCGAGCGCGGATGCTTGGCCTTGTACTGATCAACAAAATTATCTAATGGCGCTTTGCGGTCTGCTTGCTTTGGGTATCTCGTCATCAATAACGAATTGTGCCTACGTATAGCTGACAATAGCCGCAAGTCATAGCTATCAAGCTCTGAATCAATTATCGACTCCCATCGCCCCGTTAAGGCTCGATTACAAAACTTGTGTTCAATACTGTAATGACACGGCTTAGTTTCCTTGCCTTCCGTTTCTCGAATGAATTTAACGGTGTCGGTTAACTCAATGGCGGTATCGCGTTTATATTGAAGCTCGATATTCCGTCCAGGCTCGTTAAGTATGATCCGCATTTTTTGGAAGGCGATAATGAAAGCTTCTTTCCATCGCATGGCTTCAATACCGGTAAATGACATCGCGATAAACATGAACCCCTCTTCGGTCACGTTGTAGCATTTTTCGTCTTTACCGTTTGCAGCTACGTAAATCGACGGGGCAAAATTTGCCCTGTGAAACTCAGAAGAGCATTGCAATCTATCAATCTTTTTTAATACGAATTTGTGAGACTTGCCAAACTTATCAGCAATTAGAAGGCTGGTAGTGATTAGCCTTTGACCGCGTACCTCGACTAACTTCAATTCTGTTTTTGATTTACTGACTTTTGCAGATGTCGCGGATTTCAACGCTACTTGTTTGCTGTTAGAATGATTGTGTTTTACTTCAATCTTGCTGCCACGGTTCGCCGCCGTGGTGGTGCCTAATCTGCCCATGACTAAGCCCCCAGTTTTTCGATCAAATTTTTTATATCAATTGACCGCCATGCTACCGTTCTCGCATTAGGTCCGCCTAGCCTAACTGGTTGGGGATAAATTCCAGACTTCACGCCATTAAGAAACGATGTTCTTCCGATAGGAATTAACGCGGGGGTATTAGTTTTAGAATTGCCGACGATCTGCCAGATTCTAAGTAAGGCAAGTTCTTGAAGTTGTTGGTGGGTTGTTGTGGTCATTCGTTGCACTCCCTTGATTGATGAAGTGCCCCATTATTCACATAAAATAATACGTGTCAGGGTACGGTAAACACCTTAAAACGCTGTTTATCGTACCTTTTTGTTCTGCCGATTAGGGTCGGGATTAACACCGGTAACTTTCTCAACTGCGTTATAGGCCATAGTAATCGCCATAAAGAGTGGTTTTGCTAGCCGATGAGCTTTTTTCCAATGATCATGTACTGAATCTTCTTTTTGATCATAGATCTCTGCTACCTTTGCCTTCGCATCTTCAAGAGTAAGTCCATGAAATCGGTAATACTCGACACGCCTTGCCGTTAATAAAGCCCGATTTTCATTATCGCGTTTTTTTTCTTCTGATAGCACCCCACTTCCGCGAGGTGGAAGCGGAGGAAGGAAACCTTTTTTGCCCCTGGATAGCCTAAGAACATTACCAATTTCCTTCAAGCCATCAGATAAATTTGCCCTTAACTCCAGCGATAAAGTATCGAATAAAAGTAGCTCGTCTGCTGTGATCTCGATCAACTCCAACATTGAGTTTCTGTCACCCGCGATAACGCGCTTGCAAATATCGTTAAGCTTCGCATGAACCTCGGCCAAATGCATATTGCTTAACTGATCCCACGCTATAAAAGTTGGATTTTCCCGATCCTCATCAGCTTCGCTGAATTTCGCTTTTCTATATTTATCGTGGTCATAATCAGGATCAAAATTAAACACTAACAGCACCTCGTTAAAGTGAAAAGGCCGTTAAGAAAGGAATAACCGGAAACGGGTAACGACTCCCGCTTATTGCTCCGTCGAGCTATCCGGTTAAATTTGATTGTATCAGTTAGCCGCTTTTTTGAACGCTATCACCTGAGCGCCATTCTTTAGCCCGTCCAAATAATCAGCCCACGATTGCATCATCTTCCGACGTTCGTCTAAATATTGCGCCCGGTTATAAGCCGCTCTAATCTCGTTCTGTTCCATGTGTGACAATTGCCGCTCGATTGCGTCCGGTGACCAGCCTTGTTCGTTGAGTAATGTTGAAGCTGTAGTTCTAAATCCGTGGGCGGTCATTACCTCTTTGTCGTAGCCTAGCGCCTTGAGTGCTGTTCTTATTGTGCCGTCTGACATAGGGCGACCATCGCCACGGCTCGACGGGAATACATAGCGCCCGGTACCGGTTAGCGGGTGGATCTCTTTGAGGATGTCGACGGCCTGAGTCGATAGCGGCACAATGTGCTGAATATCTTTTTTGGTGACTAGATAACGCCATTCTTTAGCGTCCAGGTGTATGTCCTTCCATTCCATTTGTCTAATCTCGCCAGGGCGTTGAAATAGAAACGGTGACAATTTCAGCGCGCATTGCACAACGAAGGTGCCTTGATAGTTGAAAATATCCCGCAATAACTGGGCAACGTCTTTGGGGTCAATTATTGCCGCATGATGTTTCACATTTTGGGCGGGTATTTGTTTTGCTATTGCTTGCGCCGGATCATTGATAGCCAGACCATGCGCTATTGCGTAACTAAACACACAAGCAATGTCACCACGTACCCGGTGTGCTGTCTCTAATTTATTTTGAGCAACGATAGGCTTAATCAGGCTTTGAATATGCGGTGAATTGATCTCACTGATAGCCATGCCACCAATGGCAGGGAATACGTATTGCTCAAAGCGTTTGATTTTCTTTTGCTGGGTAATATCTCTGACAAGGTGGGCGACTGAAGCCAGCCAATCACGAGTGACATGTTCAAAGCTGTTTATGATAGGTAGGCCAGCATTAAGACGGCTTTGGTTATCTTTTTTTAATCGCTTGGCGGTAGCTTGTTCTTTTCTGATTGCGCCGGGGTCTATGCCTTCTTCTATTTGCTTTCGGGCATTGTCTCTTTTATCTCTGGCTTCTTTTAAGGTCGTGTCGGGATATACCCCAAGAGCCAATACCTTTTCTTTGCCGTCAAAACGATATTTAAGCCGAAAGTATTTTGAACCGTTGGGATTGATCAATAAAAACATTCCCTTTTCATCAGCAAGCTTGAAGGGTTTGTCTTTAGGCTTAGTGTTTTTGCAGCTAGGGTCGGTTAGTGGCATTGGGGGTATCTTTTGGGTAGGGGTATAAATATACCCCCAGTTATACCCCCTATTTGGGGTGGATGTCACCACACCCCATTGCACCTTGTTGCATAACGACAGGCAATAAAAAACCCGCGAAGCCAGAAGACTTGCGGGTTTTTAATTCTCTTTGCACATACTCGAACCTATAAATGGTACCGAGGGCCGGAATCGAACCGGCACGATGTCACCATCACCGGATTTTGAATCCGGCGCGTCTACCAGTTCCGCCACCCCGGCAAAGAAGCGACATTATAGAAATCAACCTCGCTAATGGCAACACTTTTTTGGGGTGTTTTTAGAGTACCTAACCTGATAATATCGCCAGCCTATGAAAAAAAGTGACTTTGTTTATCAATTACCCCCTCAGTTAATCGCCCAAAAACCACTGCCAGAGCGGGATGCAAGCCGTTTGTTATGTATGCATCGTGACGATGGGAGTTTGAGCAACAAGCAGTTTGCCGATTTTATTGATTTAATCGATGAGCGCGATTTACTGGTTTTTAATGACACCAAAGTAATTCCGGCGCGGCTATATGGTCAAAAAATTAGTGGCGGTAAGATTGAAATTCTTATTGAGCGTGTTTTGGATCAGCATCATGCGTTAGCTCATATTCGTGCCAGCAAGTCGCCAAAACCAGGTAGCGTGCTTGAGTTGGATGATAGTTTTAGTTGTGAGGTACAGGGGCGAATCGATGATCTGTTTCAGCTGCGATTTAACGGTGGTGTTGATGTGTTAGATATTTTGGGGAAGATTGGTCATATCCCGTTGCCGCCTTATATAACGCGTGCCGATGATGAATCTGATTTAACACGCTATCAAACGGTGTTTGCCAAGCAATCCGGTGCAGTCGCGGCACCGACAGCGGGGTTGCATTTTGATCAGGCAATGATGGAAAAAATTGCCGCAAAGGGAGTGGAAACGACTTTTGTGACCTTGCACGTAGGTAGCGGTACGTTTCAACCGGTTCGGGTGGAGGATTTGTCCCAGCATCTCATGCACAAAGAATATTTTGCCGTGGGGGCTGATACCGTCACGGCCGTACAACAGGCCAGAGCTAGAGGTGGGCGCGTCATTGCGATTGGCACGACGGCTGTCCGGGCATTGGAGTCTGCTTCGCAAAGCGGCACCTTATCTGTTGGTTTTGGTGATACCCAGTTATTTATTACTCCCGGTTATGAATTCAAATCGGTGGACGCATTGTTAACCAATTTTCATTTGCCGGAATCGACGTTGTTGATGTTGGTGTCTGCTTTTGCCGGTTACGAGCATGTAATGAATGCCTATCGACATGCGGTAGAAAATTCATATCGTTTTTTTAGTTACGGCGATGCGATGTTCTTGAGCCGTTAACCTGCCTAACATCCTCAACACACAAGCAAAATTCGGAGTCTCCTCGTTGTTATGATTTTTTCCCCACAAGTTCCGAACAAAAAAGATCTGCAGGTCACCTGGGCCGGATTATCCGGTTGCGGTGATGCCTTGGCCCTGGCCGCGGCGATCAAAAACGAAAATCGCCTGTTTATTATCGTAACCCCCGATAACCAGACGGCCTTACGTTTGGAACATGAACTGGCGTTTTTTTTAGACGGCGACGGCAGGGATGCCGGAGGTAGAGCAACGCATGGAGCAGTTGCCGGTGAGTATCCCATTTTGCAGTTCCCGGACTGGGAAACATTGCCTTATGACGTGTTTTCGCCGTTGCCGGAAATTATTTCCGAGCGCTTAAAAACGCTGGCGTTACTACCGCAAGTTAAACGCGGGGCCCTCGTGGTGTCAGTGGCAACATTAATGCATCGGCTGGCGCCCAGAGAGCACGTGCTTGCCAATAGTTTTTCAATAAAGCTGGGCGATCAATTCAACCTGGAATTAAATCGCATTAAGCTGGAAAGTGTCGGCTATCACTGTGTCTCGCAGGTTTATCAGCACGGTGAATTTGCAGTCAGAGGCGCGATTGTCGATTTATTTCCGATGGGCAGTAAGGTGCCGTTTCGGATTGAGTTATTTGATGAAGACATCGACTCTATTCGCACCTTCGATCCTGAAACCCAGTTGTCACTGGAAAAAATTGAGCAGATTCAGTTATTCCCGGCCCGCGAATTTCCATTTACTGATGAAGCTATTAAACATTTTCGGCAGGCATTCAGGGAATACTTTCCACAAGCCTCGCCCAAAAATACCCTTTATACGGATGTCAGCAAGGGCATAACGCCAGGCGGTATCGAATACTATTTGCCGTTATTTGTAGATCAAACGGCTACCTTGTTTGATTACCTGCCGAATTCCGCCACGATGGTGACCTCGGCAGATTTTGCGGCTACCGCGCAGACTTTTTATGCTGAAGCGGAAGAGCGCTTCCAACAACGTAAATATGATGTTGAGCGGCCGTTGTTAGCGCCCGAATTATTGTTTTTATCGACAACTGAGCTGAATGAAAAATCCGCCCGTTTTACGCGCATCAATATTGCCAACGGCCCCTTAGATGGCAGCGCGCAAGTCAATTTCGGTTGTCAGCCACCGCCCGATTTAACCATTAATGCCAAGTTGAGCGAGCCCGCTCAAGCTTTGCGGCAGTTTATGGAGCAATCAAAAGCCAGGGTGTTGTTTGTTGCCGAGTCGGCAGGCCACCGCGAAGCGTTGATTGATAAGTTACGGCAGTACAAAATCGCCCTAAAGCCTATTGAAAGTTGGTCGGCATTTGTAGCGGCTGAATCATCGCCGCATGTTCTGATTGCCCCGATGGATCATGGTCTATGGCTGCAAAAGCCGTCACTGGCAATCATTACCGAAAGCCAGTTATCAGGTGAAAAAGTTCAACAGCGGCGTAGACGACGAAGGGCGTCGGTGCGGGCGCTGGAAAATATGGTCAATAACCTCAATGAATTGACCGTAGGTTCGCCGGTAGTGCATCAAGAGCATGGCGTCGGTCGTTATTTGGGCTTGCAGCTGTTACAAATTGGCGGCATCGAAGCGGAATTTTTAACGCTGGAATATGCCAATAACGACAAACTTTATGTGCCGGTTTCGTCATTGCATGTGATTGGCCGCTATACCGGCATTAGCCCGGAAAACGCGCCATTGCACAAACTCGGCGGCGATCAGTGGAGTAAAGCCAAGAAAAAAGCCATTGAGCGTATTCGCGATGTGGCAGCTGAATTGTTGGAAATTCATGCCAAACGTGCCGCCAAGGCAGGCCATGCCTTTGATGTCGAAAACACCGAGTACCAGGCGTTTGCCGATGCGTTTCCGTTTGAAGAAACGCCGGATCAGCAGTCGGCTATTGAAGCCATTTTGGTCGATATGGCCAATCCGCAACCGATGGACCGGGTGATTTGCGGCGATGTTGGCTTTGGTAAAACTGAAGTGTCAATGCGTGCGGCCTTTATCGCCGTACAAAGCGGCAAACAAGTTGCAGTGTTAGTGCCGACCACTTTGTTGGCGCAGCAGCATTTTCAGAATTTCCGTGATCGGTTTGCCGATTGGCCGGTGCGCATTGAGGTGATGTCGCGCTTTGTCAGCCCCAAACAGCAAAAGGAGATTCTTGAAGAATTAGAACAGGGCAAAGTCGATATTGTCATCGGCACCCATAAATTGTTGTCCAATGAGATTAAATATAAAGCCTTAGGCTTGGTCGTTATCGACGAAGAACACCGCTTTGGTGTGCGCCAGAAAGAGCATTTTAAAAAGTTGCGTAACGAGTTGGATATGCTGACCTTGACGGCAACGCCGATACCACGGACTTTGAATATGGCGATGGCGGGCTTAAGGGATATTTCCATTATCGCCAGCCCGCCGCCCAATCGCCATGCGATCAAGACCTTTATCAGCGAGTGGGTGGATGCGCAAGTGCAGGAAGCCTGTTTGCGCGAAATCAAGCGCGGCGGGCAAGTGTTCTTTTTGCATAACGACGTCAAAAGCATGGAGAAAATGACCGCGGAGTTGGCGGCGCTGGTGCCGGAAGCACGCATCGAAATGGCGCACGGGCAAATGCCGGAGCGAGAGCTTGAGCGCATCATGCTGGATTTTTATCACCAGCGTTTTAACATTCTGGTGTGTTCGACCATTATCGAGAGCGGCATCGATATTCCCAGCGCCAATACCATTATTATCAATCGCGCCGACAAACTAGGACTGGCGCAACTGCATCAGTTGCGCGGCCGGGTAGGGCGTTCGCATCATCGTGCCTATGCTTACTTTATGGTGCCGCCGAAAGCGTTAATTAGCAAAGATGCGGTTAAAAGGCTGGAGGCGCTGGAAGCATCCGGCGATTTGGGAGCCGGTTTCATGCTGTCATCGCATGATATGGAAATTCGCGGCGCGGGTGAGTTGTTAGGTGATGAACAAAGCGGCCAGATTCAGGAAATCGGCTTTACGCTGTATACCGAATTGCTGGAACGTGCGGTCAGTG
This sequence comes from Methylobacter sp., assembly GCA_028712225.1. Taxonomy (GTDB): domain Bacteria; phylum Pseudomonadota; class Gammaproteobacteria; order Methylococcales; family Methylomonadaceae; genus JABFRC01. The sequence goes on along the minus strand of JAQTQN010000016.1, from coordinate 13,927 downwards.
CGTTAAAGTCCGGTAAACAGCCGGAACTGGACGCGCCGATGGATAGGGGGCCGGAGGTTGATTTGCAAGCATCGGCGCTAATTCCGGAAGATTATCTGCCGGATATTCATGCACGTCTGGTGTTATACAAACGCATTTCCAGTGCCGAAAATCAGCAGGAATTAAGAGATTTGCAGGTGGAAATGATTGACCGATTTGGTTTGTTGCCCGAACAGGTCAAAACCTTATTCAGTGTTGCCGAGCTCAAGCTGCAAGCGGAAGCTTTGGGTGTTAAAAAAATCGAAGCCAATGCTGCTGGCGGACGCATTATTTTTACGACTACACCCAATATCAATGCCGATCAGTTGATACTGCTGATACAAACGCAGGCGCAATGTTATAAGTTTGATGGCGCCGATAAATTACGGTTTATAAAACCATTTGAGTCGGTTGAACAGAAGTTGGAGTTTATTACTGAATTGTTGAAAAAATTAACGCCGGTGGGGTTGGGGAAATGATAACCAGGGCATTACTTTTTAGTTTAGTGATGGGACTGTTTAGTGGGCTAGTGTGGGCGGAAGATCGGGCCTATCAAGTCGAGCTGATTGTTTTTACTCAGGATTTTCCTAACACCGAGCTGTTTGACCAGACGGAAAGCAAGATCAACTGGCCGGGTAGAATGACAGAGATTTCTGATCAACAACGTGCGACCAACACAACGCTAGATGAGCCCCTTTCTTTACTCAGCAAGAGCCCAAATTATCGGGTGATTAAGTATGCGTTCTGGGTTCAAAGCTTGGCTGCAGTTAGCGCCGGTGTGCCGGTACGTATTCGTAGCACGGATGGTCAATTGCATGGCTATCTCCAATTGCTACAGGAACAAACGTTGCGTGTTAATGTTGAACTTGAGTACCCTTCCGGGCTCAGTGATAATTTGGGCAACATGATTTTGTATCGCCTGAACGAAAATCGCCCCGTCAAGCTGGGTGATATTTATTATTTAGATCATCCAAGAATCGGGGCGATTGTAAAAGTCACCGGGCTTTAAAGGGCGTTGCTAAATCCAGCCGGAAATAGCATCGACATATTGCGTTTACTGAATTTTTTCATATTTCTTCTGGTTTAGGTAATGCACGATAGCTTGGGTCTCTTCCGTACTGATTAATGTTTCGAAACTGGGCATCTTGGTACCTGCCCGGTAAGTCGGAGCATTACGAATAAAACCAGCCAGTTCTTGTTCCTGAAAATATTCGCTAACATTTTTAGGGATGTTTAATTCAGGACCAACATTGCCGCCTGCAAGATTCACAGAATGGCAGCGAATACAATAACGACTAAATAAGCTAAAACCGTTTTTGACCTGGGGATTGTTGCTGTTTGTTGGCGCGGCAGCACCATAATATTCTGTAGCAGGTTGTAACGACACGGTGGTTAATTGAAATGGCCATGGATAACGCCATTCATCAAGCCCGGCCTTGGGCCACACCAGATAATAAGGTTCAGGTGTGATGGTTTTTTTGCCAGACTTGAAGGGCAGCCAATTATTGGTACCGGCTGAATTATCTTTAAAAGCGATATAACCCTGTTCTTGAAGAGCGTCGGGGTAAGTCATCGCTACTTTGTAACCATCGGTCGCGGTAAATACCACCATCCAATCATCACTTTGTTGACCATCCGGTATGGCGAGTTTTTTAATTATGTCTGCTAGAGGATATGCTTGGTATTGTTTGGCGGATTTGTATACCGGGTCATGACCAACGTCTATTGATTGCGCTTTTAGTGAGTGCGCCAAACCAGTGCTGGTTAATTCAAATTTAGGCCGGTCGGCAGCTAAACTGGATTGGGCCAAAATAAAAATTATCAGGCTGAGAATGCATTGTCTGTTGTTCATAAATGTCCTCTCAAATGTCGCAGTAGTTCAATAAGTTGATCTTCATCAACAGGTTTGGTCAAGTAAAAGTTAAATCCAGCAGACAGCGCTTCGGATATTTTATGGTCGTCGGCGTAGGCGCTAATAGCGACGATGTGCAGCTGATTAAGTTGCTCTCGCAGCGTTTTGACCAGTTCCAGACCCGTCATCAATGGCATGTTAAGGTCAATGAGGGCCAAGTCATAATGATTACTGTTAAGTAGTTGTAGAGCTTGTTTGCCATTGCTGACAGCGTCTACCATGCAGTCTTGTAGTTCTAGTAAGTTGGATAACAGCAGTAGATTAATGTCATTGTCATCTGCGATTAAAACACGCAATGGATCTTGGTTGCCAAGTACCGATTGTTTTGAATAGACGGCTGCGCTGCTTTTTTTAGTGCTGGCAGGTAAGGGGATGTTAATTGAAAAAACACTGCCTGCGCCGACGCTGCTGGTTACTGACAGTTCGCCATGCATTGAATTAACCAATTCGCGGGTAATGGCTAATCCTAAGCCGACACCTTCTCGCATATAGGCAGTTGGATTGATTTGCACAAAAGGAGAAAAAATTGCGGTTAAGTTTTCTTCTGCAATGCCGGGACCCGTGTCGACAACGGACAGCTTTAGGTGTCCGCCCTGATATGCAGAACTTATCGTAATTTGCCCTTGGTCGGTATATTTGATGGCGTTGTTAAGCAAATTGGTAATGATTTGTCGAATGCGTTTTTCGTCACCCTTTAACAAATGTGGAATCGCTGCATTGATGACTATGAGGGGCAGTTTTTTTTCTTCAGCCTGAAGTCTAAAAATATCGATAACGCCGCTTAGAAGTATTTCAAAGTCAAAGTCATTAATGTTTATTTTAAGTTGGCTTGACTCAATGGCGGCAATATCCAGTAAATCGGTGATGAGCGTCAGTAGGTGGTCGCTGCATTGTTTGATAATGTCTATCTGTTTCTTATCGTTGTCGGCCAGAGATGATTTTTTTTGGATTAATCTGGTAAATCCTACTATTCCATTTAACGGCGTGCGAAGTTCATGACTGATGTTGGCCAGAAATTGACTTTTGGCTTTATTGGCTGCTTCGGCTGCGTTTTTGGCTTGTAACAAATCGGCAGTTCGTTCATCAACAATTAGCTCGGTTTGAAAATATCGTCCGGTCAGCATTAAAAGGCCAATGCCCAGCGAGCTGGTAAACAATAAGCCGCTTATTAAAACCCACCAGATAGACCAGTGAATACGGGAGTTTTCCATAACTAGGTCATGGTAAAAACTAACCTGCCATTGCTGATTAGCGACCTGGAGTAAATATTGTTGGTAGGGTGCAATACTGAGCGTGTGGTTGCTACTGTAGATTAGCGTCGATGAATTAGACGATGAGGGGGTTTTCGCACTGATTGTTAAAAAACAACCATGATTGTTCAGTTCTTCGAGTGCTTGCTGAACCAGTTCTTTTATCGTAATAGATGTCACGATGTAGCCGAGCAATGTGTTATCTGCGTGTGAAAAAACCGGTGTTGAAAAGTTGATGATTTCATTTTCATACGAAAGATATTCGGTTTCCTGGGTACCGTAAATTCTGTCGAGGACATGTTGAGGAATGGCACTAGGCGCCTCTGTCTGTTTATTGAGTAAAGTGGTAAATGCTTTGGCGTTATTGATAGGAAACCATCTAATGGCTTTAATTTCTTTAAATGGCGACAGGGTGCGAACGCTAAATAAAGAAAACTCTTTAGCTTCGACAGAGTGAGAACCTAGAAAAAAATTTGTTATTGCATTAATGGCACGAAAATCGCCGGCAATACGGTTTTTTAAAGCTTGAGACAGAGTAATCGATTGATCAAGAAGCTGCTGATGGTGTTGCTCTTGTTCTGCTTTTCGGACATAGAAAAAAAATATCACAACTAAAGTAAAGCTTATTAGTAGTGGTATTCCTACTGAGATGCGTCGCTTCGTCCAAATGGTTTTCGGTTGGGCAAAGGCGGCCAGCATTAATGGCGTGAATACTAAAACACCAATGGTGTCGCCGACCCACCAGCTAACCCAATTGACGGTGATTTCCGGTGCGGTGACGATGTTAGCCAAGACCATTGCAGCGATGCCTGTTGATGCAGGTATTAAGCAGCTTAATGGTCCACCGAGGAGCATGAATAAAAGAATGCTGCGATCGTCTGTTAGGGGGGTTGGAAAGCCGACAAATCGCTTGATCAATGATGTGCCGACCAGTGCGCAGCAGGTAGCGCCAAAGCCGGTGGCTGCGTAAATGGGTAGAGAGGTTTCGGTAAAACCAAAGGCATAGGCGCTGATGCAAAAATTGCCAATAAAGACTCCCGGCCAGATACGCGGCCCCAATAAAAGCATCGCAGCCAGGGAAATACCGGCTGGAGGCCATAATCCTCCAGCGTTGCTGGGTGGAACTTTTAGGAGTAGGCCTAATAAACCAAAAACAAAATAACTGCCCGCAACAAGCCCAATTAGGCTTATATATCTAATTGGCCGACATTTAACCATTTATTAAAGTGGCAGGATGCATCGCCCGCTTGATTTTTATAACGGCTGATTGGTTCAATTGTGCGGTTCTATCATGCTGTTGACACAGTGCGCCTCTAAATCCTAAGTAGTCGGGATGCAGCGGTATAAGCTTGGCTATGTCATCGGCTTTGAGCGATCCTGCTAAGCCGCATAACAATTGGTGCTGTCTAGCGAGATTGACGAATTGGGCGATGGTGATGGGCGCCATAACTTGGGTTAATGAACCTTTTTGTTTGTTCATGGTGTCGAGCATCACGCCTACAAATCCGCTGTCTTTTAACATGCTCAAGATGGTTAAATCCGGTTGCGTGTCGGCAAATAATACGGCGATTAATCCGGCGTGCTGCTGTTGCCAAATGTCAGTATGGCTGTGTAATTTTTGCAGCGTCGCCGGCCAGTCGCCATCCGGGAAAAAACCGATTTTGACATAGTCAACGCCGGTATGAACCATGGCGTCAACTGCGTTAAAGATGCTGTCCGGTTGCATGGGTAAGTCGCCGATCGTCGCGCTTACAGGGCGAGCCCTGTCAATGTCGGTAACAATTGTTTTTACGAGGTCGATTTCCAATGCGCCTAGCGCGCCTTTGCTCGGCTGCTTCAGGTCGATAATATCAACTTCCGCAGCTAATGCTAATTTGGCTTCCTGTAGGCTGTTAACGCTGGCTAGCATGCCCGTCATGCCTTAATCTCCGCTGTGTGGTTTTCAATAATTGCCATTAGCCAATCCCAAGCTTCCAGTTCTCTAACGCCAGCGGTTTTTTCCAAACCGATGCGCAGATAGTCAAGCTCTGCAGTTATCTTTTCTAAAGGAAGTCTGTCTAGGCGGCTGATTAAAATCGCAGCTTCCAATACGGAATATTGGGCTCGGTTGAAGCCCTGAAAGGGGGCATGGTTAACAGTGTGAATGGCTTTGCAAAACAATTTTGGCCGAACTGGATCTTCTTCTATTCGCACTAATTCGATTTCCGTGTGAGCAAGGGCGCAGTCAAGAACGGCCCCGGAAATTCTTTCTGCCGGTTTAACCGGCCACTCACGCCGGCCGGTTAAACAGCCGGCAAAAACACGAACATCATCGCAGTAATTAAGAACAGCGGTTTTGGTTGTAATTATATTGTCCAGTGTTGTAGATGGGCGGAAGGGCAGAATAATAATGTCGTCACTGTCGATATGAATGCCCATGGGGGCAATATGTGCGGTGCCATCACAATTTTGTGTGGTAACGATAATTTCTTGAATCATGAAGGCTTTTTTAAAGTGCTTCCAGCAGGTTTGAAAGTATGCAGATCTATGGTCGGCTCTGTTGTTTGTGTGGCGCATCCCCAGTTTAAGGCTTGATCTTGGGTAAAGCGTTTGCCTAGCTGCCAAGCAATTTGTGCGCGAGCGAGTTCGACGCCTAAGTAGAAGGCATGTCCTCCATCGTTTTCAACATGCAATTTAGGAAATAAATCGAATGGATCTGTGGCAGTGTGGAAACCATCGCGATTATAAATGTGTACGCCTTCTTCGCTAGTTTGAACTCGAAAACTAGGATCCTTGATTTGTGCGGCCCAATCTTTAATGTCTTCGAGTTGATTAGGATAGGGTGAGGATTCGTGTAACGCCATTAAACCGGCATCAATATGTTTAGGTAGGGTGTTTTGTTGTTTTGCGGCAAACATGATGCGACGCGCAAGGTCAGCTTCTTTAATGGCGCGGCAAGCATGTTTGCTGACTTGCGTTGCCAGAATGCTATTGATGTCAAGTTCAGAGCAGATGCCCAGTAATAACGCATTCATACCCATAGTGTCGGCATGAGTGAGTTCGGTGATATTGCCGACGCCCAGCATCATTTCAATTTCAGGGTGCTTTTTTCTTACTTGGTGATAACGCACGATGGATTGAGTAAAACCAAAATGCAGAGGATCCAAAATAGGATCGACGATAAAAGCGCGATTTTTTCTTTGCATTTCGGCAATGGCTCTATCCAATGATGCAAGGTCTTCGTGCTTTTCGGGGATTAAGATTGGGGTTGCAGCGACTTCATCGGCAATCCAGAGCGTGCTTTCATGCAAGCTAAGCATGTAGTCCGCCCCCGCTTTGCCGCCACGCAACAAGTCATTTGCATCCAGTGAATCAATGCTCACCACAAAACCAGCTTGCTTTAACGCCTGAATGGTTTCTTCCATATGAGGGAAGTCAGTGCTGGGGAGGCAGCCAATATCAATAACATCTGCGCCGTTGCTTTTATAGTAGAAAGCACGATTAACAATTTCTTCGATGCTGACATTAGGCGCATCGACAATTTCAGCAAAAATTTTTACGCTGTAATTGCTTAAGTCCGATTTATGCGCCGCCTGCCCAAAATACATAGGCAAGTCTTTAAGTTCTTCAGGGCCGCGTTCAACCGGAATATTGAGGGTTTGAGCCAAAATGTCGATGTCCCCACGGCAACGGCCCGGAAGTATGATGCGTGTAGCTCCGAAAGTGTCAGTTAAGCGGCGTGCAACCATGTCAGTTGTCATGAGGGCTGCAACTTTTAAACCCAGTTCATGAACTGTATAGGTGAATGGTGGCTGCATTTTAGCCAGAATACTGCGCAACTGGCGCTCCGCCAATTTGCCGGTAAGAAAAAGTATGTGTTCAATCATGCTTTGGGTTTGAAGTCTATGTCGAAAGCTTTCTGTATTGCCAAGGCTCTCAAAAGCAGTAGTAGATAGAAGCCATGAGCGTAAAGCTTAATATTAGCCTTATGCGGGTGCCTTAATTTCTGTGAATTATACCTGACTAGGTTATTGTTCCGAGCAAAAGGTGATAAGGGCGTTTGGTTGGACAACGAGCTAAGAAGGCATCCGGTTCTATGTGTTTTTTATTAGGGCAGAGTGGTGCTTAAGTGTCGAAGCAAGCCTTCAACAGGGATAGACAATTGTTGATACTGGATAGGGTGGCATTGACATCTATGCCCTTTCTAATTTACAGTTAGCGCCGCATAAAGATTATGTAACTGATCTGTAAATAACTATTACTATAACCCATTGGAGCACTTATCATGGCACAAGCATTAATTCAAATGGCATTGGATTCTTTAGATTTTGATCAAACTGTAGCACTGGCTACTCAAGTTGCCCCGTATGTTGATATATTCGAAATCGGTACTCCATGCATCAAGCATAATGGCATTGAGTTGGTAAAAACTTTAAGAGCTAAATTCCCAGATAAATTGTTGTTAGTTGATTTAAAAACAATGGATGCGGGCGAATACGAAGCCACTCCTTTCTACGCAGCTGGCGCGGACATTGTGACTGTGTTGGGCGTATCTGGACTGGCTACAATTGCAGGTGTTGTTAAAGCAGCTAACGCAAACGGCGCTGAAGCCCAAATTGACCTTATCAATGTTGAAGATAAAGTTACTTGCGCAAGAGAATCTGTAAAATTGGGTGCGCAAATTGTTGGTATTCACACAGGTCTTGATGCACAGGCCGCTGGACACACACCATTTTCAGATTTGAACGACATCGCAGCACTTGGCTTAAACGTTAGAATTTCTGTTGCTGGCGGTATCAAAGCATCAACAGTTCAAGACGTAGTAAGAGCTGGTGCAAATATCATTGTAGTTGGTGCTGCTATATATGGCGCTCCTTCACCTGCTGAAGCAGCTCGTGAAATTCGTGAATTGGTTGATGCAGTAAGAGTATAAAACTATGCACCAGCAACTTATTCTGGAAAAGATTTCAGGCATACTTGAAGCGACAGATGATGCTTACGATGTCAAGCTGACTAAGCTTATTGATGGCGCAAAAAGAATTTTTGTTTCCGGTGCTGGACGATCCAAACTTGTTGGCAACTTTTTTGCGATGAGATTGGTGCATGGAGGTTACGATGTTAGCGTTGTTGGTGAAATCGTAACTCCAAGCATCAAACAAGGTGATTTGTTAGTTATTATTTCAGGCTCTGGAGAAACCGAACAGCTTATTGCTTTTGCAAAAAGTGCTAAGAAAGTAGGTGCGAGCATATTACTCATATCAGCAAAAAGCGATTCAACAATTGGTGATTTGGCTGATGCTGTATTTCAAATTGGCCGTTCCGAGTTATATGGCAAGGTTGTAGGTATGCCTATGGGAACAGTCTTTGAGCTGTCGACGCTGGTATTCCTAGAAGCCGTTATTTCGCACATTATTCACGACAAGGGAATTGCCGAGGAAGTGATGAGATCAAGGCACGCTAATTTAGAATAAGATTGCAGTAACGAGCAGCTTTAAGCTGCTCGTTCATCTTAATTCCAAGTTAATAATAAAAAAGTTTTCGTGACAACATTGCTAAATAATCAATACGTCATGTTCAATAAATTTACGAATGTAAGGAGAAAAATATGACTTCGCGTCGAGAGTTGGCGAATGCCATACGCGCCTTGAGCATGGATGCTGTCCAAAAAGCAAACTCCGGTCACCCAGGTGCCCCTATGGGCATGGCGGATATTGCTGAAGTCCTATGGAATGATTTTATTCGCCATAATCCGACCAATCCCAAATGGTCTAACCGTGATCGTTTTGTGCTTTCGAACGGTCATGGGTCTATGTTGATATATTCCTTATTGCACCTTACAGGATATGACGTAACGATTGAAGACCTTAAAAACTTTCGTCAACTTCATTCCAGAACGCCAGGGCATCCTGAATACGGTTACACTGCTGGAGTAGAAACAACAACAGGTCCATTAGGTCAAGGTATTACCAATGCGGTTGGGATGGCTATTGCTGAAAAGGTTTTAGCAGCCCAATTTAATAAGGGAAATCATAAAATAGTTGATCACAATACCTATGTTTTTTTAGGTGATGGTTGCTTGATGGAAGGTATTTCTCACGAAGCTTGTTCATTAGCAGGGACGTTAGGTCTTGGTAAGCTGGTTGCTTTTTGGGATGATAATGGTATTTCTATTGATGGACATGTCGAAGGTTGGTTTACTGATAACACACCTAAGAGATTTGAATCATATGGATGGCATGTTATTGCAGACGTTGATGGGCACGACCACAAGGCTATAAATGATGCATTAGTGCTAGCCCGTTCTATTAGTGACAAGCCAACTCTAATTTGTTGTAAAACAACTATTGGCTTCGGTTCTCCAAATAAGGCAGGAACTCACGCTTGTCATGGGGCCGCTCTTGGAGAGGAAGAGATTAACTTAACTAAAGCAGCGCTTGGTTGGGATCATGGTCCTTTTGAAATACCTGCAGACGTTTATGCTAAATGGGATGCCAAATCAAAAGGAATTAAACTTGAAGATGAGTGGAATAAAAGTTTTGAGCCATATAAGGCTGAGTTTCCTGATCTTGCAGCAGAATTCTTACGCCGTTCGGTTGGTGACTTACCATTAAATTGGGCTAACGACGCAGGTAAATTTGTAAGTGACGTTAATATAGAAGCTAAAACTACAGCTACACGTCTTTCATCTTTAGCAACTATTGAAGGTTATGCCAAGATTTTGCCTGAGATATTTGGCGGGTCTGCTGATTTAGGTTGCTCTAATATGACGGAGTGGTCTGGTTATAAACCATTGCGTGCGAATAAGCCGGAAGCTAATTATATAAATTATGGCGTCCGTGAATTTGGAATGTCGGCAATTATGAATGGTATCGCTCTTCATGGTGGACTGATACCTTTTGGCGCTACATTTTTAATGTTTTCAGAATATGCCCGCAATGCTGTGCGTATGTCTGCATTAATGAAAATTCGGTCAATTTTTGTTTACACTCATGATTCTATTGGGTTAGGCGAAGATGGTCCTACGCATCAGCCTGTTGAGCAAACAGCTACTCTCCGTTTGATTCCAAATATTCATGTATGGCGTCCCTGTGATGCAGTAGAAACAGCGATATCCTGGAAGGCAGCTATTGAGCGTAAAAATGGGCCATCTGTTCTTATTTTCTCGCGGCAGAACTTGCCACATATGTCTCGTACTGATCAACAAATTGCGGATATATATAAAGGTGGTTATGTGCTTCGTGATTGTAATGGTCAGGCTGACGCAATTATTATCGCAACCGGTTCTGAAGTTGAATTGGCAGTAAAAGCTGCAGAAGAATTAACTGCAAAAGGTAGAAAGATTCGCGTTGTATCGTTACCTTCAACAAACATATTTGATGCCCAAGATGTTGAATATAGGGAGTCCGTATTGCCTGCTGCAGTAACTAAGCGGGTCGCTGTCGAAGCTGGTGTTACTGATGGCTGGTGGAAGTATGTTGGCACTCAAGGCGCGATTGTTGGATTGGATAGATTTGGTGAGTCTGCTCCAGCTGGACAATTGTTTAAGGAATTTGGGTTTACTGTTGAAAATGTTGTTAAAAACGTTGAATCTATTCTTTAAAATTTATAATGACGTATCAAGAAATTTATACAATTTTTCGTGAAGATTTATCCTGGTTTGCTTATTAGCAAAACTCAAGAGACTTTTGATCGATTTAACAACTTACAGGGGAATAAGGTGAAAAAAAATATTTTAACTAGAGGTGCATTCGTTGCTTTGCTATTGACCAACACAATGGCAATGGCTGAATCCGATTATCCGGCCACAAATTTTAAACCAGTCATAGTTTTTCAAGACCAAGATGCTAACGAGAGTTCAAAAAAGAACGAATCAGCTGCACCTACTAAGAATAAAAATGTATCAAGTGTTGAAGCGACTAAAAGTGAGTCTTCTTCCAAAGTAAAGGCATCTGAGGAAGATTCTTCTGATTCTGTTGCAGCAAAACCAGCAACAGTAACCAAAGATGAAAAATCAAACACAAATGTGCTGATTGGGCTAGGTATAGTTGTAGCTGCTGGCGTTTTCTTTTTTACTAGGAAGAAAGCAGGTACATCTGGTAAAAGCGCTAATGCACGTAATGCAAATGGTTTAACAGGTGTAGAGCGCTATTTACAGAATCGTAACGTGACTGCAGGAACAGGTGTTGCTAGATATCTTGATAAGAAAGCCTCAGCATTAAAAGAAAAAGCCGAATCTACCGGTGTTTCAAAGTACTTGAAAGAAAAATCACAAAGCCAACGAGTAGCTGCTTCTTCTGAAGTTTCTCCAAGAGGTACAGTTGGTGGAGCCACTGGTGTTGCAAAATATTTACGCGACAAGGGTTGAAAGTAGTAATTAACTGCTTAATTTAAGCGCAAGTTGCCTCGCAGTGCTTGCGCTTTTATATTTTAATAATTAAAGAATACTAATCCGCTGCATGATTTTTTCCTGCTTAAACGCAGGATAAGTTGCTATGTAAGCGGTTTTTTTTTAACAAGTAATGATAGGTAATTAAAGTTATGGCAAATTTGTTAGAACAATTAAAGGAATTTACTGTCGTTGTGGCAGATACTGGCGACATTCAAGCGATTGAAACCTTTACACCTCGTGACGCAACAACTAATCCTTCGCTTATTACTGCGGCTGCACAAATGCCACAGTATCAAGGTATTGTTGATGACACTCTTAAGAGCGCAAGAAGTTCTTTGGGTAACGACGCAACTGCAGCTCAAGTTGTATCACTAGCGTTTGATCGTTTAGCGGTGTCGTTCGGCTTGAAAATTCTTGAAATTATTCCTGGCCGAGTTTCAACTGAAGTTGACGCCCGTCTTTCTTTTGACACTGACGCAACAATCGCAAAAGGCCGTGATTTAATTGCGCAGTATGAAGAAAAGGGAATTAACCGCGAACGTATCTTAATTAAAATTGCTGCAACATGGGAAGGCATCCAGGCTGCAGCTGTTTTAGAAAAAGAAGGCATTCATACCAATTTAACTTTGTTATTCGGAATACATCAAGCCATTGCATGTGCTGAATCAGGCATCACTTTGATCTCACCGTTTGTTGGCCGTATTCTCGACTGGTACAAGAAAGACACAGGTAAAGAATCTTACGCTCCAGCTGAAGATCCAGGTGTATTGTCTGTAACTGAAATTTACAATTACTACAAAAAATTTGGTTACAAAACTGAAGTAATGGGAGCTAGTTTCCGTAATATCGGTGAAATTGTTGAATTGGCTGGTTCTGATTTGTTGACGATTGCACCTTCTCTGCTAGCTGAACTACAAGCTACCGAAGGTACTTTAGAACGTAAGTTAGACCCTAAAAATGCGGCTGGCTTGCCTATCGAAAAGATTTCTATTGATAAAGCTACCTTTGAACGTATGCATGCTGAAAACCGCATGGCTAGCGATAAATTAGCTGAAGGTATTGATGGCTTTACTAAAGCATTAGTATCACTTGAAGAAATTCTTGCAGCCCGTCTAGCTAGTTTGGAAGGCTAAGATTTAACTGTTTCACCCCTCGGCAGATACTTATGAATCTGCCGAGGGCTTTATTTGCTTTTCGCTAGACCTTTGCCAATCCGTCCTCTGCTGTTCTCTAGAATTTCAAATTAGCTCTAATAGACTGGAGGCCTAATATCTCTCTATCTTATAAATTTAAGCGCTGACCTTTAATTTATAAAGCTGATGATCCATTCATAAAACGCGATCTTAACCCAAGCATTAAGTCTCCGCCCCTACGATCGATCATACCAAAAGAGGAAAGCTCGATGAAATTTACTCCTAGTTTGTTGCCTAATTTAATCCAGTTAATTGCTAATGAATTAGCACAAAAAACGGAAGAAGTAGCCGCTCTTGATCAAGCCATTGGTGATGGCGATCACATGGTTAATCTTCAGCGTGGAATTAATGGTCTTTTGGCAGAAAGCGCAGGAATAGCTCAGCTGGATTGGGCAGCAGCGTTTAAGAAAATCGGCATGACGCTGATGACAGCCATGGGCGGAGCTTCAGGCTCCTTGTATGGCACTTTGTTCATTGCCATGAGTAAAGCTACTAAAGAAAGTGAACTGACGTTACCGGATTTTGCAGAGATTTTTTCTGAAGGTGTGCAAGCTGTACAGCAGCGAGGTAAAGCAGAGGCCGGTGAAAAAACTATGCTTGATGTTTTAATTCCAGTTGCAGAAAGGTTACGCAAGGGCGCTTTAGATTCGATGACATTAGCCGAGATTTTTAGTGATATTACGAGCACGGCAATCGCTGGCATGGAATCTACCCGCGATATGGTAGCAACTAAAGGAAGAGCCTCATTTTTAGAGGAAAGATCCAGAGGCCACATAGATCCAGGGGCTAGAACTTGTCAGTTAATAATTTGTGTGATTGTTAGTGAATTGGCTGGGCAATTACCAACGTAACGCCGCCGTATGCACTGGGGCATCCCATAGCCTCAAAATTTCATCGTCTAACAAGCTTAAAGTAATTGAACATCCCTCCATATCCAAGGATGTGACGTAATTGCCAACTAACGAGCGACAGATATTAACTCCCCGCTTTTCCCAAAATTGGGCCGCAAGATCATAAATTAAATGCAATTCCAATAGCGGCGTGCCGCCAAAACCATTCACCAATAATAATGCCTGCTGGCCTTTTTCAGGCTTTAATTCGGTATCGATAATGTTGGCTATGTGTTCAACAATTTCTGTTGCTGTTGCTAATGGCAGTGTTTCTCGGCCGCGTTCACCATGAATAC
>JAQTQN010000015.1 GCA_028712225.1 Methylobacter sp. | reverse complement strand
GGCGATAAAGGTGTGACCAATCTGTCGAATATGATCGGGCATAATTTCCGGCTTGGGGAGATTGAATGCGCGATGGGGATTGAGCAGCTCAAGAAGCTCAGCGGATTTGTTGAGTCACGACAAGCATTGGCTAGTAGATTGTCTGAAGGATTGAAAGGATTGCGCGGCCTCCGGACGCCGGTGGTGAAACCGGGCTGCACCCATGTTTATTACGTTTATCCGATGGTATTGGATATTGAGGCATTAGGCGTCAGCCGGGAGCGCATTCACGCCGCTCTTCAGGCTGAAGGTGTTGCGGTGAGCAAGCACTACCAGAACATTCACCTGTTACCGCTTTACCAGCGCAAAATAGCTTACGGATCGATGGGGTTTCCTTGGACAGCGGATATTTGTCGCCGGGATGTCGATTACAGCAAGGGCATCTGCCCGGTGGCGGAACAACTAAACGATTCAACTTACCTTGGGTTCGGCATGTGCGTTTACGATCTCGCAGAGGATGACATCGATTTGATTATTTCCGCATTCCATAAGGTCTGGAACAGCCTCGATCTATTGAATGCATGAATAATTCCGGGATCGTAGCGATCGTTGCGCATGATGCGGGGGGGGCGGAAATACTTGCCGGTTATGCTGCGCAGAACAATATAAGTTGCAAATTGGTATTGGATGGCCCCGCGGTCAATGTGTTCAAACGTTGGTTTGAGTCAGTCGAGATATGCACTTTGGAAGAGGCCCTATCGGCCTGCGACTGGTGCTTGTGCGGAACAGGTTGGCAGTCGGATTTGGAATGGCAGGCGATTGAACAAGCGCATCATACGCAAAAGCGAGTCGTCGCCTTTTTGGATCACTGGGTTAATTATCGGCAGCGCTTTGAACGTAACGGCGTTCAACATCTTCCTGACGAACTATGGGTGGGCGATGTTGATGCGGAACGGCTGGCGCGAGAACATTTCCCGGACATCCCCATTCAGCTTGTGGCTAATCCGTACTTCATCGAACTTAAGCAAAAAATTGCCGGCCTTGAGATGAGCAAGGGTTCAGGTCATGGGGAAGGCAAAAAAGTCTTGTTTGTCAGTGAGAATATTTCAGATCACGCCCGTTTGCAGTATGGCGATGAGCGTTATTGGGGATATACCGAATTTGATGCAATCGAATACTTCTTGGCAAACATCCAAGTACTCGGCGATCTTGTTGAGAAGGTTGTGATCCGCCCGCATCCTTCCGATATTTCGGGTAAGTACGGTTGGCTTTTGGATAAATATGCAGGCATTGTTCAATTGAGTGACGGCAAGCCGTTGATCGAAGAAATTGTCGATGCTGATGTAGTGGTTGGTTGTGAGAGCATGGCTTTAGTCATTGGCTTGTTGGCGCAAAAGAAGGTGGTCAGCTGCATCCCGCCCGGCGGACCGATTTGCCGGCTTCCACAAACAGACATTCTGCATCTCAGGGAATTTGTGAAGAAGTAAGTATTTCAGGCAATTATTTATGACAGAAAACGACAATATAAATGCACGGCAAATTGAGAAATATAACGCCGCCGCAGGAAGACATGGTCTTAGCAGCAAATCTGTCCTGTGGGACGATCCTCAGACTCAATATCTCAGGTTTTATGAAATTGCCAAACACCTGGATTTGAATGGCAGTAATAAAATGCTGCTCGACCTAGGCTGCGGAAACGGTGAGTTCTACAAGTTTTTGAATTTTCTTGGGTTTAGAGGCGGCTATACCGGCTATGACATCAATGAGGTGCTGCTTGCCCAGGCGCGAAAGCGTTTCCGGAATATTACCGTCCAAAACGCTGACATTATGGGCCAAGAGATTGATCAATGTTTTGATTACGTTATTTTGAGCGGACTATTCAATGTCAATGTCGGTCAGACCCCGGATTGGGTTCGTGCGTTCCTGAAAAAAATGTATGAGTTGTCTGGCGAGGTGATGGTTTTCAACATGATTTCAACCCATGTGACCTATCGAGATGAAGGGATGTTTTACATGGATCCTGCCGAGGTGCTGTCGTTTTGCATAGAAAACCTCTCCAGACGAACTACTCTTGCACACCACAATTTACCCTATAACTATACCGTTGCGGTTTTCAAAGATGAATCATGGGACTCTATTAGGGAGAGCGCTGCATAAATGAGTGCCTGGAAAATTAATTTTAAAGAGAACCAGCAAGTATGGGATGCCTTTGTATCGACATCCCAGCAGCGGAGTATATTTGTTTACACTAAATTTCTGGACTCTCTAAATGCTAATTATGATTTAGTGACCTGCTACGAAAAAGGCCAAATTGTTGCGGGGGCGGTGCTGATATTTTCAGACACTGGCGAGCCCATAGACAGACCGTATCCGTTTACCCAATTCCAGGGGATTCTACTGGCTGATAACGCCGGTCAGCCAGCGCACTCTCAAATTACGCATGAGTTCAGGATTGTCGAATATTTCATCAGTCAACTAACTGAATGTTACAAGAAAGGTTGTTTTTGCCATTCCTGGCGATTAAATGATCTTCGCCCGTTTATGTGGCATAACTATCACGAGCCGGAGAACGGGCAGTTCAAGGTAGACCTACGCTATACCGGTATTCTGGATTTAAAGAAATACGATAATTTCGATGCTTATCTGTCATCGGTGAGATCATGCAGAAGACAGGAATTTAAAAAGGCATCCCAAGTACTGAAGCTGGAATTTAGTGATGATGAGGGCATACTGGATAGTCTTCATGCTATGACTTTTGAGCGTCAGGGTATAGACAGAAGCGATCAGGATTCAGTGCTGGTTAGGAGCATTTGTAATCATGCCATTGCCGGTGGCTACGGAAAAATGAGCGTCGCCTTGTTGGATGATGTACCGGTATCCGCGGTTTTATTCCTTTACGACGATAGAACGGCATATTATTTGTTTGGTGCGAATGATCCGTCTCACAGGAACACCGGTGCAGGCAGTTTTTTGCTGTTACACATGATAAAAGATGCGTTTGAGAAGGGAATGGAAGAAATTGATTTTGTGGGGGTGAATTCGCCTAGTCGTGGTGATTACAAAATCAGTCTTAACGCAGAGTTAAAAAATTATTTCATAACTTCTTTATAAATGCAGGTAGTTCTTGCCGATAATGGCGGTAAGAGCGATGCCGATTGAAAGTGTTCTGTGCAAAAAACGCCCATCTGCGATCAAAAATCTTCGCTCCGTACAACTCAATGTTTTCAGCAAGTAGAGAATGGTGCTAATACGTCGTATAAATCAACATGATACGGGCGGGTTTTCTTGCGGCCGTTGCCTGGAAACTCTCGACCAGTATCACATGGCAAGCCGTTCTCGTTCCGCTATTATCAACAAGTGGCAGCTCTCTATTGAACAGCTTTTTAAAGGCTTGCTCACTGAAAAGTAGTGTATTTACGTTGATCATTAATAAAACACATATTTCGCAAAAAATTAAGTAAAGAAATTGTTCCATACGCCGATAACCCTTATGAGTTTGAATAGAGCAGTTTTTAGCAAACTGTATTTTTTAGGTATTTTGCGAGGATAAGAACATGGCAATGGTAATTAACACCAATATGGGCTCCATCAACAGCCAACGGCAGTTGACTTCGACTAACAATAACCTGTCTACCTCCATGGAGCGTTTATCATCAGGTTTGCGGGTTAACTCAGCAAAAGACGATGCAGCGGGGTTGGCGATCAGTAATAAAATGACGTCACAGATACGCGGTATGACCGTTGCGACTAGAAACGCTAATGATGGTATTTCCTTGGCGCAAACCGCTGAATCAGCTATGGGAACAATGACTGAGACCATGCAACGGATGCGTGACTTGGCCGTGCAATCGTCCAACGATGCCGGCGTCACATCATCAGATAGGGAGAAAATCCAGACAGAATTCAAACAGCTTAATGATGAGTTGACTCGGATTATTTCCAACACCGAATTCAATGGTAAGAAAATTATCAACGGCTCTTTATCCGGCGGCTTGGTTATCCAGGTAGGCGCCAATACGGCTGCCGATAATCATATATCTGTTGATATTGCCAATTTGTCAGGCACTATAGCTTCTGTTACTGCCGGGAGTATAGGTAGTAACGCGGGGGCAGGCGGGGCTTCTGATGCTATTAATGCCTTGGACAATGCAATTGCCGCTATTGACACATCAAGAGCGTCATTGGGTGCTATTCAAAACCGATTTACCACTACCATTGGTAACTTGCAGTCTTCTATAGAGAACCAGTCAGCTGCCCGTTCACGGATCACCGATACTGATTTTGCTGCGGAAACCGCCAGTTTGAGCCGTAACCAGATTTTGCAGCAAGCGGGTACCGCGATGCTGGCGCAAGCCAATCAGTCAGGACAAAGCGTGCTTAGTCTGCTCAGGTAGGCTGTATGACGATAACCGGGGAGGCGTCTGCCTCCCTTTTTGAACACATAGAAATTAGGTTGGTGTCATGAATAGCGAAGTTACTAAATTGATATGCCAACACTTTTTTCAGGCAGAAGGTAAGCTGCTCTGTGCTGTAATTCGTAGACTATTGGTGATAAATGGTTATTGACTAAGTGCCGCCTTTATCGGTTGTAAACGATTTAAACATATTCAAATACAGTCTGTTTTAGACTCCTATGGAGTCTGATAGGCCTGATTCTTGGGTTTCAGGGGTTGATACGCTTTCTGAAACCGCATTGATGTTCTCAAGTTAAGTCGCAAAAAGCGGCGTCTTTCAGATCAGCCACGATAAGCGGGTAAAGTTCGCGAATAGGTAACGCTGAATTTTTTTGGTTAATTTACCTTCGGCTGTTTGGCGGGCGACATGTGCGCGGCTCCTCATTTCATATTACTGGGGTAAGTTTCTTTCGCTTCGCTATTATCAACGAGTGAGACTGCTCTATTGAGCCGCTTTTTAAAGGCTTACGCACTGAAACGATTTCTTTTTGTTGGGCATTAATAAAACACATATTTCGCAAAAAATAATTAAAGAAATTTTTCCATACGCCGATAACCCTTATGAGTTTGAATAGAGCAGTTTTTAGCAAACTGTATTTTTTAGGTATTTTGCGAGGATAAGAACATGGCAATGGTAATTAACACCAATATGGGCTCCATCAACAGCCAACGGCAGTTGACTTCGACTAACAATAACCTGTCTACCTCCATGGAGCGTTTATCATCAGGTTTGCGGGTTAACTCAGCAAAAGACGATGCAGCAGGGTTGGCGATCAGTAATAAAATGACGTCACAGATACGCGGTATGACCGTTGCGACTAGAAACGCTAATGATGGTATTTCCTTGGCGCAAACCGCTGAATCAGCTATGGGAACAATGACTGATACTATGCAACGGATGCGTGACTTGGCCGTGCAATCGGCTAACGATGCCGGCGTCACATCATCAGATAGGGAGAAAATCCAAACAGAATTCAAACAGCTCAATGATGAGTTGAGTAGGATTATTTCCAACACGCAATTTAATGGTAAATCAATTATCAACGGTTCTTTGTCCGGCGGCTTAGTTATCCAGGTAGGTGCCAATACGGCTGCGGATAACCATATATCTATCGACATTGCCAATTTGTCCGTTACCATATCCGGAGTTACTGGGGCTAGCATAGGCAGTAACGCGACGGCGACCGGTGCTTCGGCAGCGATTGATGCCTTGGATACGGCTATTGCGGCTATTGACACATCAAGAGCGTCATTGGGTGCTATTCAAAACCGATTTACCACTACCATTGGCAACTTGCAGTCTTCTATAGAGAACCAGTCAGCGGCCCGTTCACGGATCACCGATACTGATTTTGCTGCGGAAACCGCCAGTTTAAGTCGTAACCAGATTTTGCAGCAAGCGGGTACCGCGATGCTGGCGCAAGCCAATCAGTCAGGACAAAGCGTGCTTAGTCTGCTCAGGTAGGCTGTATGACGATAACCGGGGAGGTGCCTGCCTCCCTTTTTGAACACATAGAAATTAGGTTGGTGTCATGAACAGTGAAATTACTAATGTATCTAAGCTTGTTCCTGTGACAGTTCTGAGAAATAAGCAAAATGACCTGAAGGTTGTTTCAGACAATGCTAATGTGCGAGGTGCTGCAGAGTCTGACGAGGGTTCAAAAATGCAAGTTGTTGCATTAAAAGCCGATACTCAAGATACGCCATTGGAATTGTTAAAGTCGGCGGCAGTGAAGGGAAATACAATCTTGCAGGCGACGAATCGTAACCTGGAGTTTCAGGTGGATGAGTCGACCCAAAAAGTTGTGGTCAAAATTGTTGATAGTAAGAGCGGTGATGTGGTTCGGCAAATTCCTTCTGAAGATATGCTGACATTCATTAAAAGAATGCAGGAACTAGACGGGCAACAGGGCACTATGCTTCAGGATAGGGCTTAAGGTATTGAGCAAAAAACGATAGGAGAGGGCTATGAGCATTACATCGTCGTTAGGAGTCGGCAGTGGTATGGATATCAATGGTATCGTTACCCAGCTAGTCACTGCAGAAGGTCAACCCCAGTTTAATGCTATTACGCGACAAGAAACCGCCGCAAAGGCCCAAGTAAGTGGGCTGGGTAGTCTTAAAAGTGCGTTATCAACTTTTCAGACGGCTTTGCAAAAACTTAATGATATTAACCTGTTTAAAACCACTAAGGCTGTATCCGGTAATGAATCGATTGTAAAAGTGACTTCGGGTTCCGGGTCGACAGCAGGTTCGCATGTTATGCAAGTAACTCAGTTGGCTAAGGCGCAGAATTCTATTTCGGCGACTGAATTTACTGGGGCTACCGAAGTGGTAGGATCAGGCACAATGACGTTTTCAGTGGGAGCCAAAACACCCTTTTCGTTAACCATTGATTCTACCAACAACACGTTGGCGGGTATTCGAGATGCCATTAACGGTGCGGCAGGCAATAATGGGGTGACCGCGAGTATTATTAATGTTGATAATTCAACTAATACCGGCACTATCTCGAAATTGGTGTTGACTGCTAAAGATACCGGCCTGGCTAATGGGTTTTCTGTAGCAGTGGCTGGTGATGCTGGGTTAAGTCGACTGGATTCATCAACACCTGCTAACTTTAGTGGTGTGGCAGCTTTAGATGCGAAGATTCTCATTGATGGTCAAGCTGCAACACGAAGTAGCAATGTTATTACTGATGTGTTGCAAGGCGTGACGCTGAATTTGCAATCGGGAGCCGCGCTGGGTACTGATGTAAAGGTGGACATTGCATTAGACAATGCGGCGATTAAGGAAACCATTTCAGGTTTTGTGACCGCCTATAATGCATTGAATAGCACGACCGCTAGCCTTGGCAAGTTTGCGGGTGCGGCTGGCGGCAGTAACGGTGCCTTATTGGGTGACTCGACTCTACGCAGTATTAGGTCTGATTTACGCCAAAACACCAGCGCTCCAGTTTCTTCAGCAAGCAATAGTTTTAATACCTTAAAAACTATTGGCATCGATATAGATAAAGACGGCGTGATGACGTTGGATAGCGCCAAACTTGATAAAGCTTTAGCCACTAATCTGTCATCGGTAAGTGATGTATTTTCATCCACCGATGGGGTAGCGACGCGATTGAAAGCTAAGGTGACGCAATACCTGCAAACCGGAGGCCCGTTGGATACCCGTCAGACTTCTCTGAATAAGCAGTTAAAAGTGCTCAGCGATAAACGCAATACTGTCCAACTACATTTAGATAACGTACAAAAGAGTTTGATGAAGCAATATATTGCTATGGATACGGCAGTGGGCAGGCTTCAATCAACGGGTGCGTTTTTAACTAATCAATTAGCGCAATTTAGCAACAATTAAGCGAGTGAGGCAACAGATGACACCTGTAGCGTATAGAAATAATGCTAATAAATATGCGGCCGTACATGCCGAGTCGGTGATAGACGGTGCGTCGCCGCATAAGTTGATACAGATGCTGATGAGTGGTTTTTTGATGCGTGTCAATGCAGCAAAGGGCGGCATAGAACGAGGCGATTTTCAGGAAAAAAGTGTGCAGATTTCTAAAGCCGTCGCCATTGTCGGAGGATTGATAGACGGTGTGGATACTGAAAAAGGCGGCGACATAGCGGCTAATTTAATAAGTTTGTATGAGTACATCAACGCTCGGTTGTTTCAAGCCAGTGCTCAAAACAGCATTGAAATACTGGATGAAGTCCAGGGTTTGATGAGGGAAATTAAGCAAGCTTGGGATACTATTCCTGAAATGTATCAGTAGCGGCTAATGAGCGATGTCCCTGAATTAGTGCAACAGCTTGAAGGGTTTGTTGAGCTTATTGCAGCCGCTATTGACTCCAGGGATTGGGATGGCTTGAATGACCTGCTGGTTAATCGGCAGGAGGCGCTGGAGCAGCTATGTGCATTACCTCTATCGCCTCTCGAGCTTAAGACTGCTGTAAATGTAATGGTTTCGATGCAATCCACAGATAAGCAATTGTTGGAATTGGTGCAAAGTCAAAAAGAGGAATTGCAGAAGCAAGCCGCATCGTTTGCCCATGATAGAAAAGCCATTCAGGCGTATCAATCCGAATAGTCAGGTTCGATTTTTAAGTTACTGATATTAATTAATGTTTTTATTAAATGCCAACAGAATATTCGGTTCATTGTCCGAATGAGTTTATGTTGAGGTAGCCTTGTTTCCGGACGGAATCATAAAGCTGCTGTTCCAGCAATGGTCTAAAAAAGTTGTACTTATCCTGAAATTCCGGTGAATTTTACGGATTTCCCTTATGTATTTGATCATATCATTTAGGTCGTCAATGGTTTTCTCGGGGAAGCCCCAAATGGCACCTGACAGCAAGTCGATATCTAGCGGCGCTAGTGCGTTACTACATCATAATAATTGCGTAGGTGGCCATTCCCTTTCTTAGGGCCCTCCGTCATTCGGACGCTGTCGCTCGCCAGGCCGACTACCACTTTGAGCAAGTCCATTCTGCAATTTCTAAGAGCCTTTAGGTCATCTTCCGAGTATCGGATCAATTCTGCCTTCCAAGGAATGTTGGCGTAGTTCTTCGACGTAGTAGAGCAACAGTTTCACTGTCAGATGGATCCTTGGAGTAGAGGCCGGGAATTGCAAGCTTAAGTGTACTTTGTTTGTGCCCCGTCTCCAGGATGTTAAGCACTAAATTTGCAAAGGAGTTTTCGGCTGCGCCGTTACATGAGGGCCGTCGATAGTGATGTGTTGGGATTGTATTCGCGGACAATTGTTTGCCAATAATACCCTCTGTGTGTTTGTTAGTCGGTAAATATAGTAACGCCAAGGATGGTATAGTCGGAAAGCCGTTTCAGGATGCTTTGCTCACTGGCGTCGCGTTCGTCGAAAATGTTGTCGGCGCCCCCGATAGTTTCCAGTGCGGATGTGGGTCATTATGCTATGTCTTGGTTGGGCTGGTCTTCGCGTTGATCAAGAGATTGTTTTTTTATCTTAGCAAGTTGGTTTTTTAAACCGATTGCCGATTCCAGGTCGGGAGTCGTTTGTAAAATATGCTCTAACATCAATTCCGCTGCTTCGTAAACCTTAATATCGATATAGAGTGCGGTCAATTTTAGTTGGCTTAAAGTATCTTCCGGAAAAAAAGCGATATAAGCGTTATAGCTATCAATAGCCAGCAGGTAATCACCGGTAATCCGGGCCAGTTCTGCCTTGTAAGGCAGGTAAATAGGGGAAAGATTAGTAAGGCAATCCATAGCCAAGAATGCATTTCGCTGGTTTTGCTGTTCAAGGCTGATTGAGGCGACTCGAAGCAATGCTTCTTCAAGTACCGGCGACTGTCCCAGGTCGATAATGTTGTTATAACCAGCCAGGGCTGTTTCTGCGTCATTTTCCAGCTCAGCAAGATAAGCATTGACCAGCAAGAGATAGGGTTCTTTATGGGCATAGTTGGGGTCGTTGATAAAACCGGTTTTCAGGTTGATTAAATCGTCGATTTTTTTGTGCTTAAATAATAGTTTTATTTTGCTCTTAAACAATGACAGGCTGGAGTGTTTGGCGACATTGGCCTTAAATACAGTATCTTTGTTGGTTAACACCTGATTGAACTGGTCTTGCATGGCTTGTAATGCCAAGGTGGTTTGTTCCGGACAATGTGTCGTCGGGTGTTTTTTTAGCCATAACCCAGCCCTTCGATAGCTTTTGTCTTGATTCCACCGCTCAAGCAGCAAAGTAAAGTCCGGTGTTTCTTTTAATTCTTCTTGCCTGGTTTTAGTGCGGTCTATCGCAGCATTAATCAGGGTTGAAAAATAATTAGCACCAGAGCGGTAGGCTTGATAATAGATATTGCCCAGTTTTTTGGCTTTTTCTGCATTACACTCATCGGAGTCGTGCGGTGAGGTGATTTTTATAAATTGCCGTACACCAATTTTTTTAACCAGTTTGCTGTGATGCCGGTATTTCCGCTTAAGCTGTTTTTCAATGCTGTCCAGTTCGCGTTTGTCCTTGTAGTTGTCAATCCGGCCTTCCGGGCTATACATGCGATCATTGATGTTCAATGCTTTTTGAGCCAGTTTGGCAATAGCTTTCATTTGAAAATCGGCTTTCTCCAGCTCGTCAATTATCGTCTGATAATATTTCTCCAATACGCTATTGCTTAGCTGGGGAATACGCTGTCTTGCGATGCTTAGATCATCGGCCAGAAGCTCTGGCAGTATGATTTCTGAGGTTGGAATGTGGATAATCTTTTCGATTTTAGCCGCAGTGGGCGCGAGGTTGATGATTTCACATTGATCGGCGGTAATGATTGCGGCTTGTTGAGTGAGTGCTGTCAGTATCATGGAATAACTATGGCAAGTAGGCCTGAATTCGCCACAATAGGTTTCAACCTGTAAGGGTATAAAGTCGTACTTTGGTCCGGCCAATTGTTCATCACTACCGGCTGCATGAGTGATGCCGTCTTTTGTATAGCACGCATCAAAGCCCGCCAATAATATTCTGCTAAAGCCAAAATAATGTGCCATTGCTAATGCCGAGTTGCTTACCGTAGGGCCGGCGCCGTCCATGTTGTCAATGTTGAGATCCGATTTCCACGGTATTCTTGAGCCCATATAAAGGCTTTGCCCTTGCCATTGGTTAAGTAATGCCGCTTGTACGTGGTAGGAATGTATAAAGATGGTTTTGTCGCTGAATAAAAACATTTCTTTGCTGACATCAATGTTTTCATCTTGCGGATCAACTGAGAACACAAAATCCGGTTCAATACCGGCAGCAATGAGCTGTCTGGAGATGCGAGAAACCGCAAAAACCACCAATTTGTGCCGATTGTCCAGTAGCCATGGAAATACTGTAGTGACTGATGGACCACCGGTAAGAATAATGGCGGTCTTGCCTTGATAGGCATTGGCCAGTAAGGTTACGGGTGAGATGTTTTCGGCAATATTTTCCAGTTGGCGGACAATGAATGACTCGCAGCCGATCACAACATTGTAGCGGTAGTGGAGTATGTTCAGGGTTTCGTTGATGGCCCAGCTTAGCTCTACATAATCTTCGAGAACGGCTTGCTGCGTACAGATAGCATTAAATGATTTGACGCCATTGATGTAAGAATATTCCCTTATTTTGAAGGTGTCGGCATGATCTTCCCATTGCGAAGCTGTAGTGCAAACAATTTCCGGGGGCAGATCGTCAAGTAGCCGATATTGCTGTAGTTCTTCCAGAATATGGTCGGGTTCAATAAAAATGAAACGTGAGCCAACAGGAATACCTTGTTGTTGAACATATTTGGGCAGAAGTCCCGAATCCGTCCCGATGATGACGTTAAGAGAGTCTTCTTGCAGTAGCGATTTGCTGAATTCAGCATCAAATATCGCTTGTGCGCTGACCCTGTCAAAACTACCGCGACTGAGGTTATACAGGTAGCTGTCACCGAACACATTAGTTTTTAATGCGCCTGCAGTGGATGCTCTGGTAAAAATTTCTGTGGTCATGATGTTTTGCGTAGAGTCTGCCAAAAGAACACACTGCCTAGGCTGTAGATGGGCTAGACAGTGTCTGTATTGTGCTCACAGTGTAGATATTATTGCAGTAATTTCAAAACAGACTGACTGGATTGATTGGCTTGTGCCAACATCGCGGTGCCCGCTTGCTGTAAAATCTGGTTGCGGCTCAAACTAGCGGTTTCCATTGCAAAATCAGCATCAGTGATTCGTGAGCGGGCAGCTGATTGATTTTCAATGGAAGACTGCAAGTTGCTGATGGTGGTGGTAAAACGGTTTTGAATCGCACCCAAGTTCGCTCTGGAAGTATCGATATTTGCAATGGCCGCATCTATGGCATCAATTGCTGCCGAAGCGCCGCCTGGTCCCGCGTTACTTCCTATACTGGCGGTGGTAACGTTAGATATGGTAGTTGACAAATTGGCAATGTCGACAGATATATGATTATCCGCAGCCGTATTGGCGCCTACCTGGATAACCAAGCCGCCGGATAAAGAGCCATTGATAATTTTTTTACCATTGAATTCGGTGTTGGAAATAATCCGAGTCAACTCATCATTAAGCTGTTTGAATTCTGTTTGGATTTTCTCCCTATCTGATGATGTGACGCCGGCATCGTTAGCCGATTGCACGGCCAAGTCACGCATCCGTTGCATGGTGTCTGTGAGTGTTCCCATTGCCGCTTCAGCCGTTTGCGCCAAGGAAATGCCGTCATTAGCATTTCTAGTGGCAACGGTCATGCCGCGTATCTGTGATGTCATTTTATTACTAATCGCCAACCCTGCTGCATCGTCTTTGGCGCTGTTGACTCTTAAGCCGGAAGATAATCTCTCCATTGAGGTTTTTAAGTCATTGTTGGTTTTATCAAGCATACGTTGGCTATTAATTGAAGCCAAATTTGTGTTGATTATCATGCTGCCGGCCATGGTGGTCTCCTGGTAGAAAATAAATGAAAGTTTAATCGTCGTAATCTATCAAGCTATTTTTGTGCCAACACCAATATAAAATATAAGTAATTGATTTTTAAAAAATTAAAATTATTGTTTTTGGTTGGGTCAGTTTTTTGACGGGGCCGTGAGGTAGGCTTTTTTTACTGGGCGGCAGTTTTTTGCCGCTAAAGATTGAGTTTGGCGTTAAAGATAATTTCGAGATAGCCGATAACTATTTGCGGTTAAATTTTTGGGAGAAAACTATGAGTACGATAAGCGGTATCGGTGCAACAACGGGTTTACTGGCTTCCGTAGTCAAGAGCGCGGAAACTAAAGAAGCAATTGAAGTAGCGGTTCTTAAAAAAGGGCAGGATGTTGCAAAAGCGAGTGGTGAGGCCGCGTTGAATCTAATTGAATCGGCAGCGCCTCAAAAAATTGATGTACATGTTTGATTGGCGGGAGATTTAACTTCTTCGGTGGGAGTGATGCCTACGTCGCGACGTAGGCATCACTCCCAAACATAACAAACATTCCGCTAATTGTTTAATGGTCGCGAATCTTTAATTTAAATAGTCGTCACTTACGCTCTTAAATCTCATAGGGCATTAACATCATTAGATCACTCACAATTGTCACCTCGACTGTCCGGCAATTTTGGTATCAAAACTTCCCTTCCTAAATTAGAACGCTATTGTAAATAGTGGATCTCTAAAAGTTATGTAACTATTCAGTCTCTTGATCGAGCCGTCATGCGTAGGCTGGATAAGCGCTAGCGCATCCGGCAAATGCGGTGGATGCGCGTTGCTTATCCACCCTACACAATAAACGCATAGCCTCACTCAGATTAAAGACTGAATAGTTACAAAGTTATCAGCTTAGCGCCAATTGAAATCTCGCTTAGCAAACTGTCGTCTATACTCATTTTTAATAAAGCAGTGACGATTCTGTGACGGTGTCATTTTTTCGACGCAGTAGTCGCTATCTTTTATTAACTAATTGATTTATATGTATTTATACTTTTGGCACTTGATTTGCTTTATTTGTTACAAAACTAAAGTTCATTCAAATTTAAAGGATTGCCGATATGGCTGAGATTCAACAAGAAGGCGTAGAAGTAAAGAAGTCTTCCAAAAAACTGATCATTATTATTCTCGCGGCAGTCATTTTATTGGCAGGCGGAGGAGGAGCGGCTTACTTCTTTTTATTTAAAAGTGCGTCTGTGGAAGGGGAACACGGCGAACATGGCAATGCGAACAGCGATGAAAAGCATAAAGACTCTGAAGTTGCGGTTGAGAAACTGTATTTTGACTTGACCAAACCGTTAGTGGTTAATCTCCCGAAAGGCTCTGGCGCCAAGTTTGTGATGATTGCCATTACTTTCTTGGTTGAAGGCGCTGATATGGTTGATGCGCTGAAAAAAAATGAGCCGATGATCCGCAATAATCTATTGATGTTAATCAGCGCGCAAAATGCTGAGGAGTTAAAAACGCGAGAAGGCAAAGACAAGTTACGCGCCGGGATACAAGAATCGGTGTCTGCCACATTGACCAAAATGGCTGGCAAGAGTCAGCTTAAAGATATTTATTTCACCTCTTTTGTTATGCAATAACCATGAGTGACTTACTCTCCCAAGCTGAAATTGACGCGCTATTAAATGGCGTCAGTGACGGTGACATTGAAACTGACGCTGGCGCTGACGAATTTGAGTCCGATTTTTATGCCGAACCCGAAGTTAGCGCGCTTGAAGAACGGGGAGTGGTTAAAGAATATGACTTGACCAGTCAGGAACGGATTGTTCGTGGCCGTATGCCGACCTTGGAAATGGTCAATGAACGTTTCGCGCGCCTTATACGTATCTCGTTATTTCATTTTTTGCGCCGGTCGGCGGAAATATTTATTTCCGGCATACAAGTGCAAAAATTTTCCGAATTCATCCAAGGTTTATTGGTGCCTACCAATTTGACGGTCGTTAAATGTCATCCGTTACGCGGCAAAGCCTTAATTGTTATAGAACCACGATTGGTGTTTACCGTCGTCGAGAACTTTTTTGGCGGTGGTGGGCAGTTTTACAACCAAGCGGAAGGCCGAGAGTTCACCCCCACCGAAATGCGCGTGGTACGCATCATCATCGACATGATTTTCAAGGATCTGAAAGAAGCTTGGCGGCCGGTGATGGATTTGGATTTTGAATATGTGGGCTCGGAAATCAACCCGCGTTTTGCCAACATTATCGGTCCGGCAGAAATTATTGTCATATCTACTATTCATGTCGAACTGGAAGGCGGCGGCGGTGACGTCAATATTGCCATGCCTTATGCAATGTTAGAGCCGATTCGTGAATTGCTTGATGCTATCAGTAGTGATAGCGGTGATGTTGACGGCAGTTGGCAACTTGCCTTGCGTAATGAAGTGATGCGGGTAGAAGTGGGTGTTAATAGTCAATTAGTTGAAAAGACCATGACCATCAGAGACGTAATGCGCCTTAAAAAAGGCGATGTAATCCCGATCGACATGCCCGAATCTGTAATTTTAAAAGCCGAAGGCATTCCAATATTTGAAGGTAAAGTAGGCATTTCGGATGGCAATTACGCTATCCAAATTATCGATAAAGCTGACATATAAAACGCTAATAACTGGGAATCAACATGAGTGAAGATACTAATTTTCCGGATGACGCAGAATCAATTGATGATTTTGAAGCGGCTGCGTTTCAAGAATTTAATAATCCGTTTGAAGACAAAAAACCGGCTCCCGCCGCTGGTGATGAAGTTAACTTAGATGTGATTTTGGATGTGCCGGTGACCATTTCCATGGAAATAGGCCGCACCCAAATCAATATCCGCAACCTATTGCAGTTAAACCAGGGTTCGGTTGTTGAGCTGGAACGTTTTGCCGGCGAGCCGTTGGATGTGTTGGTCAATGGCACGTTGATCGCACATGGTGAAGTAGTGGTGATCAACGATAAATTCGGTATTCGTTTAACCGATGTGATTAGTCCGTCGGAACGTGTCAGAAGATTGGCGTGATGCGCAGTAGAACAGTTGTCTGTGGGCTGTTGTTATGCTGGATGCCGGTGTGTTTGGCCGAGGCGGAAAAGCAAACGCTTAAGGCTTTGTCTTACGGCAACATGCTTAACTGGCTAGTTGGTTTACTGCTGGTGCTGGGTGTTTTTTTTCTTTGCGTGTGGAGTATGCGCAAAGTCAACGGCCTGGTCGTCAATAATGCCGACAAAATGCGCGTGGTCGGCGGCTTATCGCTAGGCATGCGCGAAAAAGTGGTGTTGCTGCAAGTGGGTAAAAAACAATTGCTGCTAGGTGTTACGCCAGGGCGTATCGATACCCTGCATGTGCTGGAAGGGGAGGATTGCCTGAACACCGAAACCCCGCAAGTTAATATCGCCGAGTCAGGCTTTGCCAAGCATTTGTTGCAAGCTATCCAGACTGGAAAGGGGCGGGCCGATGCGTAGCGGAATGGGTTGGCCGGTATTGGTAGTTGGCGTGTTGGTGCTGTTGTTACAGTCGTCAGCATGGGCGGCGCCAGGTATTGAAGCAGTGACCGTCACCACAGGAAAAAATGGTGGTCAGACCTATAGCGTCACTATCCAAGTTCTGGCACTGATGACCATGATGACGTTGTTGCCGGCGATTTTGCTGTCGATGACATCATTTACCCGCATCATGATCGTGTTGAGTTTGCTTCGGCAGGCATTAGGCACCGGCCAGGCACCCAGCAATCAAGTGTTGTTAGGTTTGTCGCTATTTTTGACCATCTTCATCATGATGCCGGTGCTGGAAAAGGTCAATGCCGATGCGGTGCAGCCGTATCTGGAAGAAAAAATCGATGTCACCGAGGCGTTGACTAAAGCCTCGGAACCCTTTCGTCAGTTCATGCTCAAGCAAACGCGCGAGGCCGATTTGGAGTTGTTTATCAGAATATCCGGCAAAGCAGATTTGAACTCCGCTGAAGACGTGCCGTTCTCTCTGTTATTGCCCGCCTATGTCACCAGCGAGCTCAAAACTGCGTTTCAAATTGGATTTATGATTTTTTTACCGTTTCTGATCATCGACTTGGTGGTTGCCAGTGTGTTGATGTCGATGGGGATGATGATGCTGTCGCCGATGGTCGTGTCGCTGCCGTTTAAAATCATGCTGTTTGTGTTGGCGGATGGCTGGTCGTTAATCATGGAAATGCTGGCGGCGAGTTTTTATGCTGCTTGACACAAGAGGAGCTAAACGATGACCCCGGAAATTGTCTACCAGGTAGGCCAGGACGCGGTGATGATAGCGGTTAAACTTACTGCGCCGGTACTGATCCCGTCATTAGTGGTGGGACTGATTATTGCGATGTTTCAGGCCGCCACCCAAATCAACGAAGCGACATTGACCTTCGTGCCCAAGCTGATTGTTATTGGTATTGTGCTGATGATAATGGGCCCGATGATGTTGCAAATGTTCATTGATTATTTTCAGGATCTGATTCGCGATATTCCGCATTTGATTGGCTAGGCCATGAATTTTACTGAGGCACAATTACTCAGCCAAACGGCGGCCTTCATATGGCCGTTGCTGCGTATTAGTGCGATGTTTGTATCGGTGCCGCTGTTTAGTATTCGCGCGGTACCGGCACGCATTCGGTTGATACTTTCGGTAGCGTTGACTTTTATCATGATGCCGTTGCTGCCGGTGTTGCCGGCGCTGGAAATGTTTAGTTACGACGGTTTATTGGTGGCCATTCAACAAGTCATGATCGGCTTGATTACAGGCTTTGTTTTACAGATGGTGTTTGCCGCAGTGGTGTTCGCCGGGCAGGCGGTTGCGTTAAGTATGGGCTTAGGTTTTTCAACCATGGTCGATCCCCAAAACGGCCAGCAAGTGCCGGTGGTGGCGCAGTTATACACCATGACCACGACATTGATTTTCTTGGCGATGGATGGGCATTTGTTATTAATACAAATGCTCATGGACAGTTTTACCTCGTTGCCGATTGGTGTTGACGGCATATCTAAATCAGGTCTTTGGTCAATTGTTACCTGGAGCAGCCACATGTTTACCGGCGGTTTGTTGTTAGCCATGCCGCTAATGATCAGTCTATTGCTGATCAACATCAGCTTTGGCGTCGCCGCTCGCGCCGCACCACAATTGCAAATTTTTTCGGTCGGATTTCCAGTGACATTAATGTTTGGGCTGTTGTTGATGTGGCTAACGTTACCCGATTTTCTGGATCAGTTTTCCGGCTTATTAACCGGTGCCTATGATGTTCTTGAACAATTGCTAAAGGTCTAACGCATGGCCGACGACTCCGATCAGGAAAAAACCGAAGAACCCACCGGCAAGCGGCTGGCTGACGCTAAGAAAAAAGGCCAGATTGCACGTTCTCGTGAGCTAAATACCTTTGTTATGTTGATGGTCAGTGCTGCATTGTTTTTGATGCAAGGCAATACCATCGGTCAAGGGCTGATTAAGATGATGCGGACTGAGTTTCAGCTCAAGCGCGAAACTATTTTTAATCCGCTCAGCCCTGTGCAACATTTTCAGCAGGCCATGATCGATGGGTTATTACTGATAGCGCCGTTTTTGGCGGTATTGTTAGTGGCCGCGATTGTCGCGCCGTTGGCATTAGGCGGCTGGATATTTAATTGGGATGCAGTGTCTCCTAAGCTGGAAAAAATGGACCCCATCAAAGGCATTGCCAGGCTTTTTGCAATACGTGGCCTGGTTGAAATGGGCAAAGCGTTATTAAAAATAGCGCTGGTGTTTATTGTCGCCTACATCTTATACAACTCGTACATTGCTGAATTGTTGGGCTTGGGAAATGAGCCGCTGGCTGATTCCATCGCCCATGCGCTCAATATCATTGCCACGTGTTTTTTACTATTAAGTGCCTCGCTGGTATTGGTGGCGATGATCGACGTGCCTTATCAGCTGTGGGATCACAACAAAAAACTGAAAATGACGCTTCAGGAAATCAAGGATGAAAATAAAGAATCGGAAGGTAGCCCCGAAGTCAAAGGCCGCCAGCGCCGCATGCAAATGGATATGGCGCAAAAACGCATGATGGCGGAAGTGCCTTTAGCCGACGTTATCATCACCAACCCCAGTCATTACGCGGTAGCGCTTAAATACGACCAAAACGGCGGCGGCGCACCTAAGCTGGTCGCCAAAGGTGTGGATTTAATCGCGGCCCAGATCCGTAATTTAGCGATAGGCGCAGATGTGCCTCTGGTTGCATCGCCGCCATTGGCGCGAGCTTTGTATTACTCAACCGAACTGGACAAGGAAATTCCCCAAGGCCTTTACCTGGCCGTTGCCCAGATTCTGGCTTATGTCTATCAATTAAAAACCGCCCAACAAAATAAATGGGCCGCACCTATGCCACCGGGAAACATTAAAGTGCCCGACGAATTCAGACAGGATTAATCTCATGGACTTCAGTAAGTTAAAAACTCTTTTGACCATGCTCGGTAAAGCGGAGCTGGGTGCGCCGCTGGTAATCGTGATGATTCTGGCGATGATCATGCTGCCGTTGCCAGCCTTTATACTCGATTTATTATTCACTTTTAATATCGCCTTCTCGCTGATTATTTTGCTGGTGGTGGTTTACACCTTAAAGCCGCTGGAATTTGCCTCATTTCCAACGGTGATTTTACTGGCGACCTTGTTACGGCTGGCGCTTAACGTGGCGTCAACGCGTATCGTGTTATTGGAAGGCCATAACGGTGGGGATGCCGCCGGTAAGGTCATCGAAGCTTTTGGTGCGTTTGTGATTGGCGGTAATTTTGCCGTGGGTTTGGTGGTGTTCATTATTTTGGTGGTGATCAATTTTATGGTTGTCACCAAAGGCGCGGGTCGGGTGGCTGAAGTTGGCGCACGTTTTACCTTGGATGCGATGCCCGGCAAGCAAATGGCCATCGATGCCGATTTAAATGCCGGTTTGATTACGCAAGATGAAGCGCGTATTCGTCGTGCGGAAGTTGCGACCGAAGCGGATTTTTACGGTTCCATGGACGGTGCCAGCAAGTTTGTCCGTGGCGACGCCATTGCCGGTATTATCATTCTGTTCGTCAACGTCATTGGCGGCTTGGCGATTGGTGTCGGCCAGCATGGTTTAAGTTTTGCCGATGCCGGACATATCTATGTGTTGTTGACCATCGGTGACGGCCTGGTCGCGCAGATTCCTTCGTTATTGTTATCTACCGCATCGGCGTTGGTGGTGACTAAAGTGGGTAGCAGCGGCCAAAACATTGGGCAGCAAGTCAGTACGCAATTATTTGAAAATCCTAAAGCCTTGTTGATTACCGCGGCCGTGATTGGCGCATTGGGCATTATTCCGGGCATGCCCAACGTGGTGTTTATTTTACTGGCGTCGATTTTGGCCGGGTCTGCTTACCTGATCGATAAAAAGCGTAAACAAGCTGAGTTGGTGGAATTGGATTATCCGATGACGTTAGTCAATTCAGTACCAGAGATTAAAGAGCTGGGTTGGGATGACGTGATGCCGGTCGATGTGATCGGTCTGGAAGTAGGCTACCGGTTGATACCACTGGTTGATAAAAACCAGGGCGGGCAGTTGATGACCCGTATCAAAGGCGTACGCAAAAAATTGTCGCAGGAATTAGGTTTTTTAGTGCCCTCCGTACATATTCGCGACAACCTGGATTTAACACCAACGACTTACCGGATTTCTTTGATGGGCGTGACGGTGGGCGAGGCTGACATCATGCCGGAGATGGAAATGGCGATAAATCCCGGTCGAGTGTTCGGCAGCTTGCCGGGCAAAGCCTGTAAGGATCCTGCGTTCGGGTTGGAAGCAATCTGGATCGAGCCGAATCAAAAAGATCATGCGCAAACCTTGGGCTACACGGTTGTCGATCCGGGCACCGTGGTGGCGACGCATTTGAGCCATTTACTGCAAAGTCATGCCCACGAATTACTGGGTTATGAAGAGACCCAAAAAATGCTCGAAAACCTGGCCAAAAGCGCGCCCAAGCTGGTGGAAGATTTGGTGCCGAAAACCTTGCCGCTGGGTGTGGTGGTAAAAGTATTACAAAACCTCTTACAAGAGCGGGTGCCGATTCGCGATATGCGCACGATCGCCGAAACTTTGGCGGAGTATGGAGCCAAGAGTCAAGATCCCGACATCTTGACCTCAGCAGTGCGGGCCGCATTAGGGCGATTAATTATCCATGAAATCAGTGGGATACAAAATGAGTTGCCGGTTATTACTTTAGATGGAGAGTTGGAACAGTTGTTGCATAAATCTTTGCAGACGGCAGGAGAAAGTGGTGTTGGTATCGAACCTGGCCTAGCGGAGCAGATGCACTCGTCCATTCAAGACAGTGCGCAAAAAATGGAAATGGAAGGAGAAACAGCGATATTGCTGGTTTCATCTTATATCCGGCCATGGTTGTCTCGCTTCGTTAGACACTCAATACCTAGCTTACATGTCCTGGCCTATAACGAAATTCCGGCAGATCGGCAAATCCGAGTGGTAGCCACGGTCGGGCGACGCGCATAACAGATGAGGCAACACCATGAAAATCAAACGTTTTTTTGCACCGGATATTCGACAAGCCATGCGTATGGTTAAAGAAGAATTAGGTGCTGATGCGGTGATTATGTCTAACAAATCCGTAGATGGCGGCGTGGAAATCGTCGCGGCAAGAGACTTTGATGAACAAATGATTCAAAGTAACTTGCAAAAACAACAAGCCGAACCTGAGCGGTTGGCGGCGGCGAAGGATAACCTAATGTTTGATTTACCTGACTTTGAGGCGGAAAAAAATCGCCTGCATGTGGTCAGTAGCCCCAGAAAACCCGGCGCGGAAGGCAGCGTGCCGGAACGCCCGCGCCGCAACATAGACCAGTACGTAGGCTATGCAGAAAAAATACACCTGCGCGGTACGGCAACCGCTCCTAGCGCTGCTACAGCTACGCAGTCGCAATCTCCCTTGTCTACTCGTGCCGAGGGTATGAAGTCACATGCTGAGTCATTAACGGCATCAAAAGTAGGCGCTTTTGGTGACGTCGGCCGTCCTGTGCGGTCTCAACAGCCCAAGGAACAAATATCGCGAACTACGCAGATGGAAATGCCCGCTAATCTTGCTTCAGATACGTTATTACAAGAAATGAGCAAGGAATTGAAATCGTTGCGTGCGGCAATGGACGCCAAATTAGCCAACATCTCGCAACTGCAACCCGCTCAGAACACACCGGTGCGAGCCGATTTGCTAAAACGCTTGGCGGGGATGAGTATTTCCAACAAATTAAGCGTCAAAATTGCCAATCGTTTTACCAACCATACTGATGCTGACTTTGTGTTTTCCCAGGCTCAGGAACTGTTAGCTAAGGTATTGCCGATAGAGAATGATGAACTGTTGGAATCAGGCGGTATCGTTGCCTTAGTTGGACCTACCGGTGTCGGCAAAACCACCACGATTGCTAAATTGGCAGCCAAATTCATTCTTAAGCACGGACCTAGACAAGTGGCACTGATCACTACCGACAATTACCGTATCGGCGCACATGAGCAGCTCAGCACTTATGCACGTATTTTGGATATACCGGTACGTGTGGCGTCTAATGCCTTTGAATTGCGCAATTTGATTCAAGGTTTTTCAGACAAACGGTTGGTGTTGATCGATACCGCAGGCATGAGTCAACGCGGCATGAAACTGGTTGAACAAATCAACACACTGCAACAAAGTGCGGTGACTATTAAAACTTATTTGGTGATGTCAGCGGCGACTGAATATAAGGCCATGCACGAAATTATTAATGCTTTTAACGTTTTCGAACCACAAGCCTGTATTTTGACTAAACTTGATGAAGCCGCCACCGTGGGTGCAGCAGTTTCTGCGATTATTGAACAAAATCTGCCATTGTCGTTTGTTACCGATGGACAGCAAGTCCCGGAAGATATTCACAGCCCTTGTGCGCGCACTTTAATAGACCAATGCGTGGACGAGCTGGATGTGGCAAATGATTATCACGAGATGAATAACGAAGCCTGGGTGGCACAAGGTTATGCATAACCAAACTGATCAAGCAGCCGGAATTAGAAAAATGAATACAATGAAACCCGTTAGGGTTATCGCCGTTACCAGTGGTAAAGGCGGTGTGGGCAAAACTAATATATCGGTCAATATCGGCATAGCGCTATCGCAAATGGGTCAGCGCGTGGTGTTGATGGATGCCGATATGGGATTGGCAAACGTCGACATACTATTGGGCGTCTATCCGCAATTTAATCTTTCGCATGTGCTTTCAGGTGAAAAAACCTTGAATGAAATCATGATAGAAGGTCCGGAAGGGCTAAGGGTTATTCCCGGCGCTTCCGGCATTCAGAAAATGTCTGAATTAAACACTATTGAACAAGCGGCCGTTATCAATGCCTTTAGCGAAATCGATCATGATCTGGATGTGCTGATAGTTGATACCGCAGCCGGTATATCTGCCAGTGTGGTTAATTTTGCTCGGGCTAGTCAGGAAATTATTGTCGTGGTGTGTGATGAGCCGACCTCGCTGACGGATGCTTATGCGTTTATTAAATTGCTTAATCGTGACTACGGCCTGTCGAATTTTCATGTTATTACCAACATGGTGCAAACCGTGCAGCAAGGGCATGCGCTGTTTCAAAAGCTAAGCAAAGTCACCGATCGATATTTGGACGTTGCGCTGCACTATGCGGGCGCCGTGCCTTTTGATGAATACCTGCGTAAATCTGTGCAGAAACAGACGCCGGTTGTTGCCGCATTTCCAAGAAGTAAATCTTCTCAAGCCCTAAAAACGATAGCGACCAGAATTAACGGTTGGCCAATCAAATCCCAGGCTGGCGGCTATATCGAATTCTTCATTGAAAGAATGATCCAATACGGATCACAAAAGGACGTCGCATGAACGGCGTGGCAATGTACAGTTCGGTACAAGGGGGCGGTACGGACCAACTCGTCCTGCAACATGCCCCTTTGGTGAAACGCATTGCCTATCATTTATTGTCCAAACTACCGGATACCGTGCAGGTTGAAGATTTGATCCAGGCCGGTATGATCGGTTTGCTGGAAGCCATCAAAAACTTCGATGCTACTCAAGGTGCCAGCTTTGATACCTACGCAGGCATTCGTATTCGCGGCTCCATGTTGGATGAAGTCCGTCGTTGCGATTGGACGCCGCGGTCTGTCTATAAAAAAGCCCGACAGGTGTCAGATGCTATCCGCACCATTGAAAATCAAACCGGACACGAAGCGAAAGAGACAGATGTCGCCGCACATTTAGGGGTGTCGGTTAACGAATATAATCAGATTCTGCAGGATTCAAGCAGTTGCCGGATATTTAGTACCGAAGAGCTGGCAGAGGAGGGCGATCATTATCTTGATGAAAGTACCAATCTGAGTGACGATCCCGTAGAAGCTGTCAGCCGGGAAGGTTTTCAGCAGGCGTTGGCCGAAGCCATCATGACGTTGCCTGAACGTGAACGCTTGGTGATTTCGTTGTATTACGATGAAGAACTTAACTTGCGCGAAATCGGCCAAGTATTAAATATCAGTGAATCCAGGGTCAGTCAGATCAGTTCACAAGCGGTTCTGAGACTGCGGGCGAGATTGTCCGGCTGGATATAAGGAAAAATATGGATATTTTAAGCATTGTCGGTGTGATAGTGGGTATAGGGGCCGTTTTGCTTGGCACCTTGCTCGATGGTGGGGAAATATCTTCATTATTTAATGTTCCAGCACTGATTATTGTCTTCGGTGGCACTTTGGGCGCCACTTTATTGCAATTTCCAACAGCGATTTTTATTAAAAGCGTCAAAATGTTCGGGTGGATTTTGCTACCCAAGAGCGTCAATCTTAAGTTACAAATCAACAAAATTATTAAATGGAGCGTGTTGGCGCGCAAAGAAGGGCTGTTGGGTCTTGAAAATGAAATGCCTAGAGAAAAAGATCCCTTCTCTCAAAAGGGCTTGCAACTGTTAGTTGATGGTAATGAGCCGGAAGTAATCCGAGATACTTTAGAGCTGGAATTGGACTGCCGCGAACACAGTGACTTACAAGCAGCAAGAATGTATGAAGCCATGGGCGGTTATGCACCCACTATCGGTATTTTGGGGGCTGTGATGGGGCTGATTCATGTGATGCAAAACCTCACCAACCCGGAGCTGTTAGGCCAAGGTATTGCTACTGCATTTGTGGCAACGATTTATGGTGTTGGGTCGGCGAATTTAATTTTTTTACCCGTTGCTAATAAGTTAAAAACTCACATTTTTACTATCAGTCAGGCTAGAGAGTTGATGGTTGAAGGC
The DNA here is from genome assembly GCA_028712225.1 of Methylobacter sp. Taxonomy (GTDB): domain Bacteria; phylum Pseudomonadota; class Gammaproteobacteria; order Methylococcales; family Methylomonadaceae; genus JABFRC01. Next base: position 2,319 of record JAQTQN010000015.1, on the reverse strand, counting down.
ATTATCTGTATTGCCGAAGGTGAAAATCCAAGGAATATCGAACTGAAGTTAAACGGTTACATGCATGATAAGAAATGAAGCACAAAGTTATGGCACGCCGTAGAAAAAAAGCTCCGGAAGAGGCTCATAACCAAGATCGGTGGATGGTGTCGTATGCCGATTTTGTTACCTTGCTTTTTGCATTTTTTGTGGTGATGTATTCGATTTCTTCAGTTAATGAAGGCAAATACAAAACGCTGTCCAACTCCATAGGCGATGCGTTTTCAGATAAAAATCAGTCCAGCGATGTGGCTGAAACCATTCCGATAGGCGCGCCGCCTACAGTCATTCAACCGATCCCCCTGGATAATCCCACGGCTGTGGAAGTTGAAAAAAGACGCGAATTAAGCGATGAAATCCTTAAGGAAAGACGCGAGCTTGAGCAAGTCTCGGATCAATTTAAAGAAGTGCTGGCCCCCTTTATTGATGACAAATTGGTGTCGGTAAAAAAGAATGATTACTGGATAGAGCTGGAAATGAATAGTGAAATGCTGTTCTTAAGCGGCGAAGCGGAATTATCTAAAACCGTGATACCGATATTGAGTAAAGTTGCCGAAGTCATCAAGCCTTTGCCGAATGTAATAAATGTTGAGGGGCATACTGATGATGTGCCGATCGTTAATGTAAAATTCAGGTCGAACTGGGATTTGTCATCGGCGCGGGCCACCAGTGTGGTACATGAATTGGTTAAGGATGGCATCAGTCCTGCCAGGCTTTCGGCGATCGGTTACGGCGAATTTCATCCCGTTGCGGATAATAAGCTTGATCAAGGCCGTTTTAAAAATAGACGGGTGGTAATTGTGCTAATGTCGCAAGCTTTTGCCCGTTATGGTGCCAATGATGAAGAGCGAGCTAAGCTATTAAATCTTGCCCCCACAGCAAAACCAGACGCACCAGTAGTCCAATAAATCCTAGCGTTAAATAACAGTGTCACCAGGAGGTTGGTATGATAGAAATACACCCCATATTTCCAGCTCCCCCCATTGTGAAACCCCAAAAAATACATAAAGATGAGCATCCGCCTCAACAGCAACATCATGAACAAAAGCCTGCGCCAGAACCGCAAGAATCTGATCCTGTGCAACATATCGATGAAATCGTCTAATGGATAATCCACTGCTTATTGCATTTATCGGCCTGGCGGCAACTGTTGTTATTATGCTTGCTGTCCTGGTTTGGGTGTTGCGAGTTAATGCCCGACTAAAACGAGATCTGCTGAGGCTTGAGGGCATTGTCAAAGTCAATTGCAATGACATTGCCGGATTGTGTAATGCGGCCGTGACTGTTGATAACCGCATCAACACGACTGAGAGCCAATTAAACGAATTGTGGGGTCAGCTGGATCAATACCAGCAGCAAGCCGAACGCAATATTGAGGAGTCGGCTCACCCATACAGCGGCGATATACGCAAAGTACGCAGCGGTGCCGGTGTTGATGAGCTTATGCAAAGCTCAGGTTTAACCCATGACGAAGCGGCGTTATTAATTCGATTGCACGGCTCAAGCCAGCGTTAACCGTTTCATGAAGTATCCCACCGAAGACAATCACTTTCAGCTTGAACATGCGGACATGCTTAACAGCAGTTATCGCCGATTACTGGGCAAAGATTTAATTGCCGATGTTGGTAATGACGAGCAGTTTGCCAGCGCCTTGTTCTATGCCCCGTTTGCCGTGGTTTCCCACAACACCGCAGCCGAGCCCATTTTCAATTACGCCAACCTGACCGCCTTGCGATTGTTTGCGATGGACTGGGATGAATTTATCCAGTTGCCTTCCAAGTTGTCAGCAGAGCCCGTTAATCAGGCAGAACGGCAACGTTTATTGGCAGAAGTCACTGCTAAAGGCTATATCAATAACTACCAAGGCGTGCGGATTGCCAAAACCGGTCAACGGTTTTTGATTAAAAATGCCGTGGTGTGGAATTTGGTTGATGATGCAGGCTATCAAGGCCAAGCCGCATGTTTTGCGGAGTGGGAGTTTTTGTAAGTTTGAATGATGGGTTTCGCTGCGCTCTACCCATCCTAAATAAATTCATCTTGCGAGTTGATCTATTAATGCTCAATTAAACTGAGCCAAGTTTTTACAACGCATGTCTTAGTAACGCTATCCCAACCCAAATAAAACCAATCGTTGTGATCACAAAGCTTATAGCTGAATAAACTTTCCATTTAGTTTTGCTCCAAAAGTCCGGGTCAAAAGCCGCAATCGTAAAAACAGTCGGATTAGCGAAACCGCCTATCGCCACGCACCAGCAGGCAATGACTGGCAACTCAATGCCT
>JAQTQN010000163.1 GCA_028712225.1 Methylobacter sp. | reverse complement strand
GGGATTGATATGCCGCTGATGGATCAGCTCATCATGTTGCTGGTTTTGCTGTTTACCAGCAAAGGCGTTGCGGGCGTGCCCAGAGCTTCGCTAATCGTGATCGCGGCTACTTTGTCGATGTTCCATATTCCCGAAGCCGGTTTGCTGTTGCTGTTAGGGATAGATCAGATTCTTGATATGGGGCGCAGCGCAACCAATGTGTTTGGCAACAGTATTGCCGCTACGTTGGTCAGTCGGTGGGAAAAGGCCCTGCGGCATTAGTTAAAAGCGCCGGATCATTAAAATGAAAATGTCACTTAACGTGTCTATGAGTTGATTTAATAGACCGCTGCACGGACAGAATGAGTTCCCTCGCAGCGCGTGGGAACTAGAGAACAATACAAAACTAAATCCTCCCAATGCAAACCAATAAAAAAATCCACCAACATCTCTACGTTCAAGTCCTGACCGCTATCACGGCCGGTATTTTGCTGGGCTATTTTTACCCCGAAACAGCGGTGAGCATGAAGCCGTTGGGCGATGGTTTTATCAAGCTGATCAAAATGATCATTGCGCCAATTATTTTTTGTACGGTGGTGACGGGCATTGCCGGGATGCAGGAGCTGGATAAAGTCGGGCGTGTCGGCGTTAAAGCGTTGCTGTATTTCGAAGTGGTCAGCACCTTGGCGCTGATTATCGGTTTGTTGGTGGTGCATATCATTCAACCCGGCGCGGGTATGAATATCGACGCGAGTACCCTTGATACTAAAGGTTTGGCAGCTTATACCGAGGTGGCAACCCAGCATGGCGCGGTTGATTTTTTGCTCAATATTATTCCAGGCACAGTCATTGATGCCTTTGCCAAAGGCGACATATTGCAGGTGTTGCTGTTTTCATTGTTGTTCGGCTTTTCGCTTGCCGCGATGAAAGAGACCGGTACAGAAGTGGTGGTTTTCATCAACAAGATTTCCCATGTGTTGTTCGGTATTGTTGAAACGATCATGAAGCTGGCGCCCATTGGCGCTTTTGGCGCGATGGCGTTTACGATTGGTAAATACGGTGTTGACTCACTGGCGCCGCTGGCAAAACTGATGGGCAGTTTTTATCTTACCTGTTTGTTGTTTATTTTTATCGTGCTTGGGCTGATTGCCAGATTTACCGGTTTCAGTATCGTCAAATTTATTGTTTATATTAAAGACGAGCTGTTTATCGTGTTAGGAACATCATCCTCAGAATCGGTACTACCGCGGATTATGCTGAAGCTGGAAAAGCTCGGTTGTTCTAAATCGGTAGTCGGATTGGTTATTCCGACCGGGTATTCGTTCAATCTTGACGGCACTTCAATCTACTTGGCGATGGCGGCTATATTTGTTGCCCAAGCGACCAATACACCGCTAACAATCACTCAAGAGCTGACTCTGTTCGGGGTGCTGATACTCACGTCCAAAGGCGCGGCCGGTGTTACCGGCAGCGGCTTTATTACCTTGGCGGCGACTTTGTCGGTGATTCCGACGATTCCGGTCGCCGGACTTGCCTTGATACTTGGTATTGATCGATTCATGTCCGAAGCCCGTGCATTGACCAACTTGATTGGCAACGGCGTTGCGACAGTGGTCGCGGCAAAATGGGAGCATGAATTGAATGTAGAGCAGTTGGAAGCGGAACTTAACGCCGGCAAGAAATTTGAATAAAATATTCAGCAGCCATTAACAGTGACGCTGTAAAAGTTACTTATCATTTCGCCACTCAAAAAAGATATTTCATCGTGGAAACCCCAGGATTAGTCCCTCGTCTATTCCAAATAGTTTTGTATTTAAAGATAATCGCAGCGCGTGTGTGATTTGGTGTTTTGACGTTATTTTAATAATGCTGTTCGGCATTACTTATCCTTAACCAAATGTTCGTTACTACTAACTACAAGGAACACGACGATGGACATAAAAACACAAGCACTTTATCAGCGCATTCAAACGTATTCCCTGGATGCCGAGGGTTCCAGTTTTAGCTTCAGTCAGCGCGTTATCGACGAATACAAGAAGTTTGTACTGTTGGCAATGGTCGCTGGGCATGTCGTTTCGCCTTCTGATCAAGATTGGCATTTGCATTTAACTTATACGCGTTCCTATTGGGATGAGTTTTGTAAGGACATAATAGGATCGCCTTTACATCACGAACCCACGCGTGGCCGGTGCTCAGAGCAACAAAAATTTCGGCAGTTGTATCAACAGACGTTGGCTGGTTATGAGCGCTTGTTTAAGCAAACGCCGCCGATTTTATGATGGCCGGGTTGGGACAAATACATATTGATGCCCATGTCCGTGTATTTACGCTGCCAACGCGAGAAAAATATGCAGAGTTCGATATTGATAAAACCTTTGCATGGGGAGGAATTCTCGGCGCATCAACAAAAATCGAAGATGTAGAACCTGCATTTGCTGAAGGCATTGCCAATGCTGTGGTTGAATCTCAACAGTAAACAGTCGCTTTTTAGTAAAGATTGCAAGCGAGTCTATTTCACAGTCGAAGGCGTTATTTCGGCAGAGATCAAGATGAGCTTTTTTGCGCGGAGTCATCTACGTTATTACGAATAAGCTACTGATGGATTAATTAAACTCGCGATCGCCCTAAGGCTTTTCAGGCTAACAAATGAAAAATTCAACTACCCAAACTGCTTTTAACATCCCCGCTGATTTAACCAAACCATCGGCCGCTTACAAATCGCGAGCCTGGTTGGCGATGATCAGTTTGCTGTTGTTTATGGTCATTTATCTTGCCTTGGCGATATGGTTTGGCTGGACAGCCTACCGTTTGTTTGCAGAACAAAATTTCACATTTAATGACGGTGTGGTGGGGGTATGTGTTGGGTTCTTAGCTGTTTTTATGCTTAAGGCGATATTTTTTATTCAACGCACCAACCTTAGCGATACCTTGGAAGTCACTGAACAAAGCCACCCCCAGTTATTTGCATTTTTATACAGCTTGGCAGACCAGGCGGGCGCACCTCGCCCCAAGCGAGTGTATTTGTCCGCTCGAGTCAACGCCATGGTGTTTTATGATCTTTCTATTGTTAATCTGCTTTTTCCATCGCATAAGAATTTAGAGATCGGTTTGGGATTGGTCAATGCGCTGACTGTCAGCGAAATGAAGGCGGTACTGGCGCACGAATTCGGTCATTTTTCTCAACGATCTATGGCTATTGGTATCTGGGTTTATATTGCCCAACAGATTGCCGCCCAGATAATCGCCAAACGAGATGCGTTAGATAGTTTGCTGAGAATAATTTCAAATATTCACATTTATGTTGCTTGGATTGGCTGGTTGCTTTCATTGATTGTCTGGTCTATCCGATCTCTGTTGGATAGCGTCTTTCGGCTGGTGTTGCTCGCGCAACGCTCGCTGTCCAGACAGATGGAGTTTCATGCCGATTTGGTTGCGGTCTCAATGACCGGGAGCGACGAGCTTATTCATGCACTCTATAAATTACAGGCAGCTGATGAGGCATGGGCGCGAGCCGCAACCTTTGCTAATGTCGAATTAAGAAAAGGTCACGCCATACAAGATATTTTTGATGTCCAACAACGACTGATCGATAAAATTGCTTTTATTACTGACGAACCTGACTATGGTAAAGCCCCGGCGTTGCCCTCAGAACATAGAGCGTTACACCGCGTGTTCAAAAACTATTTTGTGCAATCACCAAAGATGTGGGCCAGTCATCCTTCCAATGTGGATCGAGAAGAAAACGCCAAACGGCATTACTTGCCAAGTAATCATGACGATAGAAGTGCCTGGTTGCTTTTTGAGCAATCAGAGGTGTTAAGAGCGCAAGTGACTTCGCAATTGCTAGGCAAACCTAACGATATTGCCGCAAAAGAAGTAACCGAGAATGCTTTGGATGAAAGCTACGCGTTATTACAATTCGATCCACGTTATCGCGGCGCTTATTTGAATCGTTCGTTAACGCGTCACGCATTAAATACCACTGAATTGTACGATGCCGTTTTGCAGCATGCTGACATCAAGACCGTGTTGGCAGAGTTATATCCACTTGAATTAAAAGACCAGTTAAAAAATTTACGTAGCTTGGAAGATGAATTAACTAATTTGCAAATAATCCGTGACGATATTTACCGCACGAATACCGGCAAAATTATTTTTCGCGGTAAAGAAATTTCACGCCGTGAGTTAGCGGTTGCGATTCAACAAGTCCATATGGAGCTGGAGCAAGTTAAAGATAAAATTCTGGCACATGATCGACAATGCCGGACTGCCCATTTAATGGCTGCAGAAACACTAGGCTTGGGCTGGCGCGGCTATCTGATTGGTTTGATAGAAGTATTGCATTACACCGAGCATACGCTGAGTAATATTCGTGACTCCTACGCGCAATTATGTAATGTCTTGGCCGTGGTGACTGCTGACGGCAAAGTCAGTTCAAGTGAGATGAAGCGCTTATTATCTGCGGCGGATGAGCTTTATGATCTTTTGAGTCTTGTCTTCGAACAAAGTCAGCAAATCAAATTGGATGAAACGCTCTGCGAGCGCTTGAAAGTGTCGGAGTGGTCGGCAGCGTTTGAAGAATTTAAGCTTTTAGGCGCCAGCAAGGAGACGATAAGCGGCTGGTTAAATGTTATTGATAGTTGGGTGGGTAGTGCATGCTACCCGTTATCAGGATTAGAACATGCAACGCTGGAACAACTGTTGACCAGCGAATTAGCCGTTGCGCGTTATTTTCATGAGCAACAGCCTATCGACCCGGCACCAGCGGCTAGTTTTGTGCCCTTAAACTACCCGGTGTTGCCGGTGGGTAAAGAGCGCAGCCGCTTAAAGTTAAGTTGGTGGGATCGATTCTATACCGGCGACGGCTTGTTTTTAGGGGCAATTAGAACGGCTTTAGCGATTGGTATTGTTGGTGCAGTGGTGTTTTATGGCAACCGGGTCGGTTTAGAAACAACAATCTCCATCTTCAATGGCCTAAGTCGGCCGGTACAGGTTAACTTGCCTAACGCCAATGTTGCAGTGGGCGCGTTTTCAGCGATAACCGTAGAAACCGAATTGGGTAAAACGCCGATTATTGAAACGACTACCATGCAGCATGACATTGTTGAGCGCTTTACACCGGCAATGCAGGGCCATGGGCAGCACTATGTCTATAACGTCGCCGGGGCAACGCCGTTATTTGAAGAGACTATTGCCTATGGCACTGCGGTTGCTCAACCCTATCGAATATTAGGTGTACCTCGTTGGCTGGCGTCATCAGCGGATATTTTTTTCGGCAATCCGCCTGACTCTGTCCAAACAAAAGATGGTCAGGCAACTCGGGTTGTTTTAACGAATGTGCCAGGCGATATGACTACAGAGCGTGAGATTGGCCTACTTAATGATGACGATCTTAAACATGTAATTTTAGTAAGAGCACAGTGGGATGTGATTAATATCGAGAAATGGCAAAAGATGGCAAAATCGATAGCTTCTGACCCGTATGCCAGGATGTTCAAAGCTAAAATGGAACAAGAGCAGCAAAAAACGCCATTAGTTATAGAAAATCAAGCACAAAATAGCTGGGAGAGTTGGTTAGAAAAATCTGCTCAGCTTTTTACTGAGCTAAAGAAAAAATAATTATTTAATGAGCCTGCAACCATGATCGACTGGAATCTGATTACAAAACATATTGCCGAGGCAACTGGGTTGCCATGTGTTTTTAAGGCTGCGCAATCTATAGCAGGCGGTGACATCAACAGTGCCTATAAGTTGCAGGCGGAAGATAAGGCTTATTTTGTTAAATTAAACCGTGCGTCGTTGCTGGCAATGTTTGAAGCTGAATGCGCAGGGTTGCATGAGCTGGCTTCAACCAATACGGTGCAGGTGCCTAATCCTGTAGTGGTCGGGGTGGCGGCACAACAGGCATTTTTAGTGCTCGACTATATTCCGCTTAAATCCAAAAACGCCCAGGCCGATAGCTTACTTGGGCGGCAATTGGCGATATTGCATCAACAAACCAAACCCTATTTTGGTTGGCAACAAGACAACACTATCGGCAGTACCGCGCAACTAAATCCGGCCAAATACAACTGGGTCGATTTTTGGCGCGTGCAGCGCTTAGGGTTTCAGTTACAGTTGGCGGCAAAAAACGGTTTTGGCGGTCGATTGCAGACGCAAGGACAACGATTACAGGCCGATCTTGACGCCTTTTTTTCCGTCTATCAGCCTCAGCCTTGTTTGTTGCACGGTGATTTGTGGGCCGGGAATGCCGCGGCCGATGGGGCAGGGCAGCCGGTGATTTTTGATCCGGCCTGTTATTACGGCGATCGCGAAACGGATATTGCGATGACTGAATTATTCGGCGGTTTCGGTGCAGATTTTTACGCCGCTTATAACGAAGTTTATGCCTTGGATGTTGGCTTTAGAGCCAGAAAAACCTTGTATAACCTTTACCATATGTTGAATCACTTAAATCTATTTGGTGCGGGTT
>JAQTQN010000162.1 GCA_028712225.1 Methylobacter sp. | reverse complement strand
CCCCGCATTACCCAAAACAGCCTTACAACAGAAAAGGGCTGGTCGATTTAATGAGTCCGATACCAACCTGTGACGAATCTAACTCTCACTTATCAGCGTGATTTACGGTGGTGAAACTAAGTTGCCAAGTTTGATTAGATGGCGGAATTAGCTTCTTGTCAAATTCAGAAATAATCAATGTAGGCGTTAACTTTCATTTTTCATATCCAACGGCAACGTGAGTCATGTAATCAATGGATTACAGCTTGTCATAAGCGCATAATGCTAATGCCATAAGCTTTGCAGGTGATATACAAGCAAAGGGAATGGCGTTTTTCTATAAAGTCCAAAAAATATTTTCCCGATAATGGCAAGACTCAGTTCGATGAGTTTTTTGCCGACGATAATTAATAAAAATGAAGGGGTAGGATATGGAACAAATGACAGATGAAGAACGTAAAAGCATTCTCGAAAGTTCTCCCGTAGGGACCTTTGCGTTAATGGCGGCAGTGGTGGGGGGCATGGTTTTCGCTTGGCTGTTTTTGTATTACGGCGTGTTTTTGCCGCGCGGCTAGGGGGGATTTATGCAAATCGACGCTATAAAAGCCAAAAGCGTGCAGCTCTATCGAGATGTGGTCACCCAACTTAACGCGATTCATATCGATCATCTGGAACGAAAGTGGATTGCTATTTCTATGATAATCCTCGCTTTGATGGTGGGTATTATCGTCATTGATGCATTCTTTCACGGCGTTAATCCACCCAGCAAAGTGGAAACTATCGATTCGGCCAGCCTGCATTTAAGCAAAGAATTTGCTGAAGAAAACTTGGGCGTACAAGTCGATAATAAAGGCAATGTCGTCGTCAGAATGGTCGCCGGACGTTATTCATTTTTTCCAAAACACATCGATGTACCTGCCGAAACCTCCATCACTTTTCGTTGGGTCAGCATGGATGTTTTGCACGGCGTGCATATTCCCATGACCAACATGAGCACGATGATTGTGCCGGGTTATGTTGCTGAAATAACTACAACCTTTCCAAAGCCGGGTGAATATCCCTTGTTATGTAACGAATATTGCGGCCTGGGCCATAACCATATGTGGAGCAATATTTCCGTTATCGCCAAAGAAGATTGGACGGCCAAGCCAACTACGCCTGCGCCTGCCACCCAGGGAGGATCAAACAATGAATAATGCAGCAGAAAAAAAATTAGCATTGAGTCACATGTGGGTAGCTTTTGCCGCTTTCATCGTGGCCTGTTTTATGGGCGAATATCAGGTGTTGGAGCGTAGTGGCTTATTCCCGGCACTGGAATCTCCCTCGGTATATTTTGCTTCAGTCAGCACCCATGGCGTGTTGATGGCGTTTGTGTTGACTATCTTTTTTATCATGGGTTTTGGTTACTACACTGCAACCACCAGCCTAAAGCAACCGGTATGGAATAAACCGCTGGCATGGGGCGCATTCTGGCTGGCCTTGTTCGGCGTGGTGTTGGCGGCCGTGCCATTACTGAGTGGTAAAGCCTCCGTGCTGTACACTTTTTATCCGCCGATAGTTGCACATGCGGCTTTTTATATTGGCGCGACCTTGTTGGTAGTGGGCTCGTGGGTTTGGTGCGTGATCATGCTGGTTATGTTTAGCCAATGGAAAAAAGCCAATCCCGGACAAAATGTGCCGTTAGCGATGTTTGCTACTGCCGCTAATGCCTTGTTATGGTTATGGACCAGTGCCGGTGTGGCTTTGGAAGTGCTGTTTCAGCTGATTCCTTTTTCATTGGGATGGATTGATACCATTGATCCGGGCCTAGCCAGAACCTTATTTGCCTGGACCTTACATCCGATCGTGTACTTTTGGTTGATACCTGCTTACACGGCGTTTTATGTCTTTGTGCCCAAGCAAGCTGGTGGTTTTTTGTTCAGTGATGAAATGGCCAGAATGGCGTTTGTCGTGTTGGTGGTGTTTGCGTTGCCGATCGGCTTCCATCATTTGTACATGGATCCGGAACAAGCTAAAGGCTGGAAGTTGCTGCATGGCGTGGGCACTTTTGTTGTAGCTCTGCCTACGTTGGTGACCGGATTTACGGTTATCGCTTCATTGGAAATTGCCGGAAGACTACGCGGCGGCAAAGGTTTATTCGGTTGGATCGGCACATTACCTTGGACTAATCCGATGGTATTAGCGGTCATTCTGGCGCTGTTGATGCTGATCTTTGGGGGCTTCGGCGGTATCGTAAATGCCAGTTATGCGATGAATGCGATGATTCATAACACTGCGTGGGTACCGGGTCATTTCCACCTGATCTTTGCCGGCACTACCGTCATCATGTATTTTGCGATTGCTTATTATTTATGGCCCATTTTAGTTGGTAAGCCATTGTTTTCCAGTTCAATGGCATTGGTGCAGTTATGGACTTGGTTTATCGGCATGAGTATTTTAACCACCCCTTGGCATGTGCTTGGTTTGCTAGGCCAGCCGCGGCGTATTTCCACCGTGGTTTACAATAATTTGCTGACCTTGTCCTGGAAGCCTTACGAGCTGATGATGATATTAGGCGGGTTGGTATTGCTCGGCTCAGCGTGTTTGTTTATTTACAACTTGGTCAAAACCCAACTGACACCATTTTCAGGCGAGTTCACCGCTGAGGTCGAATATGCCGAGCCTATTCATGCAGTCGGGGTGCTACCTGAATATCTCAACGATTTGAAGCTTTGGAATAAAGTTATCGCCGTGTTGATGGCGATTAGCTTCGGCTTTCCAATCCTGCAATTCTTTTTTATGAAAACCTTTGGTTCAAGCGTATGGGGATACTAATCATGAAAACTTTCGTAATTTTCCTCGCGCTGGTTGCACCCACGGTTGTTAATGCCGGTTCGTCAAGTATTGCCTGGACACCTGAAACGCTTAACTTTGTTAAACACGGCAATGCCGACAAAGGTAAAGAATTGGCGCAGCAGTGTGCTGGTTGTCATGGTGAACAAGGCGTCAGCGAAATGCCCGAAACTCCGTCCTTGGCAGGCCAATTAGCGACTTACACCTATAAAGAGCTGCGTGATTACGCCCAAGACCAACGTAGTCATCCAATTATGACTGCCACAGCAAAAGGACTTTCCGAGCAAGATTCGGCCGATTTGGCGGTGTGGTTTAGCACCTTAAAACCGGCTGGCGGAGCAGGGGGCGTAAAGTCAGCCAAAGCTGAGAAGATGGTTGAAGAAGGCGACGGTAAACGCATACTGCCGCCATGCTTTGTCTGTCATGGCGCCAACGGTCAGGGTGAAAAAATGGACATTCCCGCCCTGGCAGGGCAACGCGCCGATTATCTGGCGAAAACGTTATTGGAATATAAAACCGGGCAACGTCATAACGATATTTACAGTCGTATGCGCTTGATTGCCCAGCAGCTGAGTGAGACAGAAATCAAAGATCTGGCTCAGTTTTATCAGCAAGAAAAGTAGTTAAAAGGCTAGCAACAAAAAATAGAAAGGCGGATTTGCTAAGGCAGTTCGCCTTTCTTGCATGTTGACCTTAATAAAATTAGCGAATTTTATGGTGATCCGCATTTGGCGCTGCAAGATCGTTTAATGCCAACAATCAAATTATTGTTGGAAAAATATTTTGAATAGTAATTGTAGCGACTTGCAATCGAAAACTCGCAAACCTGCAATCAGCGCATTTTTCGACCAGAATTAAATGCAATTGATGGGCGCTCAAACCGACATTATTTGCAACTGAACCTGCAATCGTTGCTGCCGACCTGCAATCATCCGTCGCAAACCAGGATTAATTGCAACTGTGTTGGACACGCTAAAGCACAGATTGGGCGCAAGTTCATTTACCATGAAAAGCGGCAGCGGCAGCTTCAGGCGAAGTACGGCGTCAGTGTTGACCAGGACTTTGCCAACCTGGCTGAAGACACCTCTCTTTTACTGATAAAAAAAGAAGGGTTACAGCGCGAAATAGCGGCGATGGAACGGGAAAAACAACAGCGGTTGGGGCAAGATGCGGCAGCAACTGATCGCGGGCCTTCGGCGGCTGATAGCCCTGTCGGCAAAGTTAAAACCTTGACGGTGAATAAAGGGCTTGGGTCGTCTATGCGCTTGTAGGGCCGTAGCAGTCGGCGGAACCTTTGACCGGTTCCGCCTTGTTTCCCTGTAAGGTAAGCGGTGAAGTGGGTGCCAAGTTTATATTTGATGAACTAAATCCAATTTCTTACATAAAAGAATTAACTCATCATCGAGATTATTGCGTAAGCAAACAGCTTCTTTGCATCCTTGATCCCCAACTTCCAGAATTAATCTCAGGATTCCTACCGGCATTTCCTTTTGTTCCGCGACATATTCAAGAATCGCAAAGGATAGTTTTTTATTAGGCCAAGCCAGCGCAATTTCAGCACAGTGAATTAAATCCTTTATGTCCTTAACATCTGAAAAATCCACGTAACAATCAATTGTCTTGTCCCACTCTATAGACAGATTAAGGAAATCCTCTTCTGTAAGATTAATTGGTATGCGAACTACATTCATATGATATTAATCGTAGTGATTTGGGTCAAATGGGCTTGATGGAGCTCCCCGACAAAAGGGATTCCCAGGGTCACCTTCTTGACAAACAGAATCAACCACATTTTTTAACAAAATAGCATCCCCTATAAAGGAAAGTTTACCGATTGATGTTAAAAAATCTATCCACTTTGATGATTCTTTCTTATTCAATTTACATACTTCATTACCAGAGGATTTATCGTAAATCTTTCCGTCTTTATCAATGACCTGATTTTTATCATAAATATGTCCGTGTGGATTGCTTGGCCACGGATCAACATCATTGTTGTGAACAGTTATATTTCTCCCGCCTAGTTTTATCCGAACTAAGCCATCAGGATCAATCCAATTAACCGGATTATTCTCAACATAGGTGTAGGTATTAATGCCCCCATACGTTGTAGATGTATCTAATTACCGGCAGATCGAATCTCAGAAATCATTTTGAGTGTCGTTTCTTTCCAGATGCCTTGCATTGAGTTTGCTTTTTGTTCCAACAAATTCATCAGCCCAAAATCACTTTGAAAGTTGTATAGCCTAAGAGACGACAATTCTGAAAAAATTGCCGTAATATCGCGAATTGTGGCTTCATCATGTGTTGATTCTAATTTGGTCTTAAGGAATGGAACAATTATTGATCCTTGTTCAGCAAATGAACGAGCAAGGTAAATAGCTGGTGGATGAATTGTCTGATTTCCGAATAAAAAAAGATCATATTGTTCTTCAAGATTGTGATTTTTAAATTCGTTCAACTGTTCCGATGTAGAAAGGCGAAAAAAATCATTAATCATTTTACTAGGTTGTACATCACCAAAATATGATGCACAGCCGCCTAAGATGGCAAAAAATAGGCAAATTATTTTGATGGGCATGATGCACCATACTTAGCTTTGAGCTCGCGAGTTATTTGCCTCTGTAATTTATATGCTTCTAATTCGTAAGGATTATTGGAGTAGCCCCCCATACTTTCCCAAGCATATGAAAACCAGGTCATGCCATCTTCATATTGACCAACATGCACTAGCTCATGACCAAGCAAGCCCAAGTCTTCGGGTGTAGCAAAGGTTTGACTTGGGTCTCGAAAATATATGTCGTTACCAAGGGTAATGCCATTTGCCCAATCAGGAGCAAAAAACGGCATTTCTCCGACATTAATATCGGCGTTATTTAGCTCTCTCGCAGGGATATAAGGAGAAAGGTAAGATTTTTCAGAGTCAGACAAAGGACGTAATCCAAGCGGATCAACGTACTTCAGTGGATTGTTATTAACATAGGTGTAAGTATTAATGCCCCCCGCCAACCCAATCGGATCGGATTGAAGATAGCGCCCCAGCCCCGGATGGTAATAGCGCTCCATATTGTAATGCAGTCCGGTTTCCTGGTCGTAATATTGACCGGGAAATCTCAAGTTATAGGTAAATGCGCCTTGCCCACTGGGGTTACTGTTAGGCTGAGTGATGCCAAAGGGCTCGGACTGATCCCAGCGCCAGACGATGGCGCCGGTACTGTTTTTGATCACGCGGGGTGTATCGAGGTGATCGGTGTCGATGGTATACAGGGCCGTGGCGTTGGCGTCCGGCATCATGATCAGTATCGGCGTATCGCCAAGATAGACGGTTTCTTGAATGGGGGTGCCAAGTTGAAGATATTCGCCGATCAAGTGGTCGGCCGGGTCGTAAACATAATGGGTGAAGGCCTGAGTATCCGTGGCAACCTGACCGTATTTGTCTTTGACGCAATCGGCATCCGCCAAGGTGACGGCGTTGTCGCGATTGCAATCGGCGGCCAAATCCAGCGCATAGCTACCATTGGCAATAACGGCGGTTCTACGGTAATCGATCATGTTGATTCTGCCGTCGTGATTGGCATCGCCGGCAAAATCGGAAGGGCGGCTACGCCATTTGCCGCTACGCTGCCCCAGGCCGTTGTAGTAATACCACGTGCGGCCGAGGCTGTTAACAACTTCAACCAAACGTCCGGCGTTGTTATAACGGTATTGGTTGACGCCGTCG
>JAQTQN010000161.1 GCA_028712225.1 Methylobacter sp. | reverse complement strand
GATTTGGCCCAACCCATCGCCGGTGCGCCGGTGATTGCCGGTTACCAAATCGAACGCGTTTCAGACAAGGTATTGTCGGTTGCCGTTGCCAAAGACCAGGGCTTAAACAGGCTGTTCATTGAATTGAGTCAACGCAACATTGAAGTGATTAGCTTAAAAAACCGGACCAACCGGCTGGAACAGCTGTTTATGGATCTGGTTGATGCTACCCCTACAGAGGCTTAATCATGAATTACGGCATTGCTTACAGAACCATCGCCACCAAAGAAATTTTCAGGTTTATTCGTATTTGGCCACAAACCTTGTTGCCTCCAGCTATAACCACCGCACTGTATTTCCTCATTTTCGGCAAGTTGATCGGTGACCGTATCGGCACCGTCAATGGTGTCAGTTATATGGATTACATTGTGCCCGGCGTGATTTTAATGTCGGTAATCAGTCATTCTTACGCCAACGTCGTGTCTTCATTTTATTCCACCAAATTTCAGCACAATATTGAAGAACTGCTGGTCGCACCCGTCCCCAATTGGGTTATTTTAAGCGGTTATGTTACCGGCGGCGTGGTGCGCGGCCTGATGGTAGGCGGCGTGGTTGCCTTAATCGCCCAGATATTTGCCGATATTATCGTTTTTAACTTACTTATCACATTAACAATCGCAGTGCTGACCGCAACGTTGTTTTCCCTGGCAGGTTTTATCAATGCCTTACTGGCAGAAAGCTTTGATGACATTTCCATCATCCCCAACTTTGTATTGACGCCGCTAAGTTATCTGGGCGGCGTTTTTTATTCAGTAGATATGTTGCCCGGCATCTGGCAAACCATATCCATGGGCAATCCTATGTTGTACATGATCAATGCCTTTCGTTATGGCCTGATCGGGGTGACCGATGTTGATATTCAGATTGCCTTTGCGATTACTGTAGGCTTTATCGTTGTGCTGGCTTTATTTAGTTTGTTTTTGCTGCATAAGGGGATTGGGATTAAAAACTAAAAGTTTAATTCAAGTTACGCCTCTTAATATGAAAGAAATTTACAAAATGGATTATGAGTTTAGCCCTGTGTTTCAGTATCCAATAGAAAGGCTTGTACGTGAAAGTGATTCTCTGATTGCTGCGCATGCCGCGTTACAAGATATATATTCCTTAGGCGAATACCAAAAATTGGGTGCCGTTAAACGTGAGGTTCTTCTGGATAATAATATTCTTACTCGGCTAATCCATTTGGCGAAAGGCCTTGAAATTAATGGAGATGGAGAAAGCGTAAAAAATTATAAATATTGCTGTGCCTTAATGTGTTTTTTCATATTAAACAATATAAACATCGAGACTAACATTTCATTTTATGAGAGGGCATCAAGTAACGGTCACCCAAAAGCGATTGATGAATATCCTTATTTTATGATCGCCAATCATATTCATCCAATGATCTATGCCAATCTGGCATTAGGTATCACAAATCACATTTGTAATGAACAGATTGTATACACAAGAGACAATATAAAAATTGTTGTTCCTGAAGAATCGAATTTTTCTAAACAGCTTAACGATTGGAAATTAATTTATTCTCACATGCTTAAAGCAAAAATATTATTAAGAGATGAGCCCAAACCTGTAAAACGAATAGAACAAATGATGGAATGGTTCGCCTCTGAAAGTTCAATTACGCCTGGTTCATTGCTTTTCATTCTAATATTGCTGAGTTCGAGACGAGGAAAGCTTGGTGGTCTTGTAAAAAATATTAATTCATCTGAATTTACAACGCTTAAGAAAGGCTTGAAAAACGCAGCTTGGGATTTAACTTATCTGACAACGTGGAGAAAAATGACTAATTCTCAATCAGAAACACTCTGGTTTTTTGCTCACTAGATGAGAAATTGCAATCGATAGCTCGACTCCTCTATGCAAAAGAAGGAGAGGAAAAGGACGACGCGTTTAATAAGTTTATTGAGGAATATTGGGATAAAAAAAGTACTGAGATCAACAGAAATTATAAGAATTTGAGAGACGCTTATAAATAATGAAGAATCCAGAGAAGCTCATAATAATAACGTCTTGACTAAAATAGACATAGTGATTAAAGAATTGGAGTTAAACTTGGAAAACAGTTGATTCTTGCCCAATTTTAAACTTCCACTTGGAAGCTATCACTGGTTACTGGCGCGAAAACGCCCTACAACTTGGTTATCAGGAAATGCGTTGATAACTTGAACTTTAGTTTATCGTTGATCAAATAACTTAAAGTAAGCCCTAGCCGACGATTCCGGCTCTGAATCAAACACCCCCCCGATTACCGCCAATAAATCAGCCCCCGCCTCGAGTACAGACTGGCCGTTTCCTGGCAAGATGCCGCCAATGGCAACGATAGGTACATTTAGTTTGGCTTTGGCTTGATGCAGGGTTTGCAGTTGGGCAGGAGCGGCTAAGGGTTTGGATGTGGAGGGAAAAAATCGGCCAAAGGCGACATAACTTGCGCCTTCAGCTTCTGCAGTAATTGCCAGTTCGAGCGAGTTGTAGCAGGAGACGCCGATGACGGCATCTTTACTCAATCGTTTTTTTGCTAGAGCAATGCTGCCATCGGTTTGCCCCAAATGCACGCCGTCTGCGCCGATGCTTGCGGCCAATTCGATGTTGTCATTGATTATCAGCGGGACGGCATGTTGGCGGCACAGTTCAAGTAACTTAGTCGCTGTACCTACTGCATCTATTGGATTTTTATCGCGATATTGCACAATGACTGCGCCGCCACGAATTGCTGCGGCTACTTCATTAAGTAAGGCGTCGATAGTTTTGTTGTTTGGCTGGGTAATGGCATAAAGTCCGCGAGTTGGCAGTGTGATCATTCTTCTTCAACCCAGAACAAACGTTGCGGAATCATTTGGCCTTGGCCGGGACGGTAGGCGTGGCTTAGGCTGTTCCATGTGTATTCCTGAGCTTCCATCACCGCTTGGACCGGATCGAGTCCGTGCGCCAGTAGCGCGGCAATAGCGGAGGCTAGTGTGCAACCTGAGCCGTGGTAGGTATCCGGCAGTCGATCCCAATGGTAGGTTTCCCAAAGCCGCTGGTCATGGAATAGTTGATTGACAACTGTTGGCGTAGTTTCATGGCCTCCAGTTATGAGTGCATATTTGCAACCGGCTTCCAACAGTGTCAAGCCGCAATCATTAAGCGCAGTTAAGCCTGTAAGCCTGCGAGCTTCTTGGCTGTTAGGGGTAATTACGGTAGTTAATGGCAATAATAAATCTTTAATGCTGGCAATTAGTTGGTCGCTTGATAATTCGGCGCCGCCACCGGCTGCTAATACGGGATCGAGTACGACCGGAATATGCGGATGTTGTTTGATGATTGTATGAATAGCGGCAACGGTTTCGTGATGTCCGCAAAGCCCAATTTTAAAGGCGCTGACGGGTAAATCATCCAGTAAGGTGTTGGCCTGGCTGATAATATCTTCCGGTCGTTGCGGAATTAATTTGCTGACGTTGCGCGTGTCTTGCTCGGTCAGTGCAGTGATAACGCTGGCTGCATGACATTGGTGACTAATTAAGGTTTCGATGTCAGCCTGAATACCTGCGCCGCCGCTGGGGTCGTGGCCGGAAAAACAGAGGACAACCGGACGGGTAGGGGGCATGAGAACTCCTTAAAAGTTGTCTGGGATGTGACTAAATTGATAGCTGTCGATGCAATTGTTGACTGAAAGAGTTAGTCAGCATTGCTTAAAGCTTTATAGAAAAACGTTCTGGGGAAAATACTGAACTTTTACGACGCGTCGGAAACGCTATTTTGAGGTGATGCTGCCGGGCAGTTTAACTGCCCGGCAGCCAATACAGCTTACTTCTGTTTGTTACGTTCAGCCACTTCTTTTACGACTTCATCAGCCACGTTTTTCGGGCAAGGCATATAGTGCGAGAACTCCATGGAGAACTGTCCACGACCTGAAGTCATGGTACGTAAGTCACCGATGTAACCGAACATTTCGCTCAATGGTACATCTGATTTAATACGTACACCGCTTGCGCCTGCATCCTGAGATTTGATCATGCCGCGACGACGGTTAAGGTCACCGATAACATCACCCACGTGATCAGATGGTGTAAACGTATCTACCTTCATGATCGGCTCCAACAATTGTGGGCCGGCTTTAGGGATAGATTGACGGAATGCTGCTTTTGCGGCAATTTCAAAAGCAATCGCTGATGAGTCAACGGCATGGAATGCACCGTCAGTCAGGATAACTTTGAAGTCCAGGATTGGGAAGCCTGCCAATACGCCTTTATCCAGCATACTCTTAAAGCCTTTTTCAACCGCTGGCCAGAATTCGCGTGGTACGTTACCGCCGGTGACTGCAGATTGGAATACAAAGCCGCTGCCGGGTTCGCCGGGCTCGATAATGTAGTTGATCTTGCCGTATTGACCTGAACCACCTGATTGTTTCTTGTGGGTGTATTCATCTTCAACCGGCTTGGTGATTGTTTCGCGATAGGCCACTTGTGGCTTACCAACAATTACTTCAACGCCGTGAGTACGTCTTAAAATGTCGACTTTAATATCAAGATGCAACTCACCCATACCTTTCAGGATGGTTTCGCCGCTGTCTTCATCAGTTTCAACGTGGAATGATGGATCTTCCTGAATCATTTTACCTAAAGCGATACCCATTTTTTCTGAGGCAGCTTTGTCTTTAGGGCTGATTGCTAATGAAATAACAGGATCCGGGAATACCATCGGCTCTAAAGTCGCTGGAAATTTTGGATCGCACAGGGTGTGGCCTGTTTGAATGTTCTTCATACCTAATACAGCAACAATATCACCGGCTTGCGCAGATTCTAATTCGTTACGTGTATCAGCATGCATTTCGACGATACGGCCGATACGCTCGGTTTTACCGGTGAATGTGTTAAGTACGGCAGTACCTTTTTCCAATTTACCTGAGTAAATACGCAAGAAAGTTAATGCGCCAAAACGGTCATCCATAATTTTGAACGCTAATGCGCGCAATGGTTTTTCAGCATCAACTGTTGCAAAAAGACCGGTTGCATTACCTTCCAAATCAACTTCAGGTTGTGGGTTTACTTCGGTTGGGCAAGGCAAGTAATCGATTACGCCGTCAAGCACCAACTGTACGCCTTTGTTTTTAAACGAAGAGCCGCAGAAAGTCGGGAAGAAATCAAGATGAATTGTACCTTTGCGAATACAACGTTTAATGGTTTCAACATCTGGTGTTTCGCCTTCGAGATAGGCTTCCATGACATCATCATATTGATCGGCTACTTGGTCGATCAATTTCTCGCGCCATTCTTTTGCTGTTTCCACCATGTCGGCTGGAATGTCTTGAATAACGTAATTCATCGGATCGCCTGAGTTATCCCAGATCCAAGCTTTTTCGGTTAATAAATCAACCACGCCTGAGAATTCGTCTTCTGTACCAATCGGTAAAGTCATAACGACAGGTACGGCACCTAATACGTCTTCAACTTGCTTAACAACGCGGTAGAAGTCGGCACCGATGCGGTCTAATTTATTGACATAGATAACGCGCGCTACTTTAGAGTCATTCGCATAACGCCAGTTAGTTTCTGATTGAGGTTCTACACCGCCTGAACCACAGAAAACGCCGATACCGCCGTCTAATACTTTTAATGAACGATACACTTCGATTGTAAAGTCAACGTGTCCCGGGGTGTCGATAATGTTGAAACGGTAATCTTTCCAGAAACAAGTTGTCGCCGCAGACTGAATGGTAATTCCGCGCTCACGCTCTTGATCCATAAAGTCGGTGGTGGTTTCGCCATCATGTACTTCACCAATTTTATGGATTTTACCGGTGAGTTTTAAGATACGTTCAGTTGTTGTGGTTTTACCCGCGTCAACGTGCGCGAAAATACCGATGTTTCTATAATGAGCTAAATCTGTCATGTGTTTACTCTAAAAGTTGGGCATAAAAAACTTGTTGGTGACCACCCTTTTGTATCAACTCAGAGAGTATCCACGCAGGAGGGTTCGGACCGGGGCTGATGCGCTAAATACCTAAAGTCTCAGTGAGTTAACCCAAGTCCGTGATGACTGGGAAACCATCGGTTTGGATCCAACGCGTCGGGAGTTTAGTAGATAGCTCAAAGCCAAGTGAGGAGGTGTTATTTTAAAGTCACCATCACCGCTCACTATTCCAGCTTCGAAAGGCCGCCATTTTAACCTAAAAACTTTGTAAAGATAAAAGAAAACCATTTGGGTGCCATAGGTGAGTGTGGATGATGTTCAATATTTGCAATACTTTTGCCGTGCAGGCGCCAGAGTTTAGGGAATTATTTGTAATCGGCGCGGCATGCTAAAATGAAAATCATCTTGGCTGTTTTGGCGATGTGTTGTCGGCCCTGATTTTACGAATTGGGCAGGATCCCATTAATATTAGGTGCAGCGTGAATCCCAAAAACAAAATTTTATTTGCCGGTGACCCACACGGCAACTTCCAGCCATTGATTGTGGCGGTGCGACAATATCGACCGGAAGCGGTGGTATTATTGGGCGATTATGACTTGTCGTTACCATTAGATGT
>JAQTQN010000160.1 GCA_028712225.1 Methylobacter sp. | reverse complement strand
CATGTAGCACCTAACGTAGAGCTAACCGGGCGCGGCCCGATTAGCTGAAAAAACAAAACCGCATTATAACCGCGCTCCGGTTGAGCGCCATGTTAGGCATTTAACTTTACTCTGACCCCAGTTATTTCGCAGTCAACACTGTGATCACCGGGCTTGTCCAACAACCGGTTCAGATTGTGGTTCGCGTTGCTCACACAATCTAACCTTATTCGTTAGATCTCGTGCCCGCGCTAGTTGGCAGCCAATGCTTGAGCCCACAGCGTGCGATGCGGGTCAGAGGCCGATGCATAAGCTAAGCCTGCATGCCTAGCAAAATCTTCCAATACATCAATTGGCTCCATGCTTGGAATATCGGGCTGGGCAAGCGCATCTCTAAGTGCTTTAAACATGCCAATTGAAAGGAACACATCACGATCTTCGGCTGTAACCTCAGCGTTTAGCGTGTGCGCTAAGCGATTGCGCATCTTGTTTAACCTTGTAACTCCAACAATGAGGTGTGAAACGGTTGGATCAGAACGATCCGCAAGCGCAACTTTCTGAGCGAACGTCAGGCGAGCTTCATTGGTAGATCCCAAATTAGGGTTCCTTACTGACAAGTACCGTGCAAGATAGTGTTCCACAAAAAGGTGGGCGCGCAGGATGCGACCCATAAGGGATGCGTCTTGGTCCCAGCGCCTAGCAATTTCTTCATGTGACTCGTTTAGTAGCTTCCGCGCAGCTTCGTGCCCACCGAGAAGGGTGATCAGTCGATTTGCAAAAGCTTGAGGATCGCTGGAGGAGTTGCTCACGAGATCTAACGTGCAGCTAAGGGGCGCGCCGAAGGCGCGTCCCAGCGACCAAAGGGAGCGAACTTGAGCGCAGGGTTAGAGCGCATATAGCTAAATCTCCTCAATGAAGCGAACGGCTGACTGCTTCAAAAAGATTCTTTTACCATCTGCCTGTTTGAGAACAAGCATGCCTTCCCAGCCAGCAAAAGAAAACTGCCCATCATCGATTGTGGAACTCCCGACCAACTCAACAGCTAAGAATTTGCGACCATCATTAAGATTGACGTTGTACTGAACACCGGGATGAATGTTGTCCTCAACATAAGGGAGTGACTTTTCCCTAGCTTTTCTTCTCTTTCTTGCCTTGAGCTTTGAGGAAATGATGCCCCAGATGACCAGAAGCACAATTACGGAAACGATTACGGCCCACACTTCTGGCATGTTTTCTCCCTTTTCACAGTTTGTTGCTGCACTCATAGGTTTTGCGCTCTAACGTTTGAAATCAACGGCGTTGCGCGGCTTTATCGCGCAGCGTCCGGTGGATTGATGGGTTGGCCGTTGCACACTAGCTGCTCTGCTTTGAATGAGAAATGACATCGCCAATTGAATGGGCCTGCGGCGCATAGAGCGCCATGCCCCAACCGGAAGCGGAAACAATTGCAGCGGTAAGCGCGAAAGGCAAAGCTGTACGGCGGAGAGCAGTCTCAAGCCAGTGACGCGTTTCAAGGCCGCGAAGTCTGCGATAGAGGCTTGCAGATAGCACGCCGTCCACCAAGAGTTCAGCAAAGAGTACCGGGGCCGAGTAGATCATGAAGATGGACGAAAATAGCATAGCTCCGAGGAGAATCAGGACGACCAGCGGAATAGCGAACCCTTCCGCTTCGGCGGCTGTACCGAGAGCATCGCCAACAGAGCTACCCGAATCACCGATTACCGAGATGCTTTCAGATGGCGCATCAAACGAACCACTGGCGCCCCCGCCGCCAAAATGACCGCCTTTGCCGCTGTAGCAAGTTTCAGAACTGCCTGAACCAGAGGATGGCGACCCTGAAATATCAGGAAGATCGGCGTAGTCCTCGGCTCGTGTTCTTAGCCAGAGCCACAACAGAAACAGGAACATTAAGTACGCAACACCGAAAGAAGCGAGGTACCTAAGCCACATTTCAACGAAGCCAGCGTGAAGAAGGAGATATGACGCGACAAAGCCAGATGCACCAGTGAGCGTAACGAGAAGAAACATCTGGAGCCGAGGGAAGCTGTCTCGCTCAAGATCGCCTCGAATTCTTCGAATCTCGTGGTGACGATGAAACTCTGGAGATGAGTTCATTGTGACGGCCAACGTTTGACATAAGGGGCGCCGTTAGGCGTCCCGCTTGATGGATGGGTTAGAACTAGCTTTTAAAAATTGCATTTAGTTCTTTCCCGGAAATAGCATTATTGGCATAACTAAATGTGCCTTCATTAAGCAATTCTTTACCAGCCAAAATTAATGCGCCATAAGCTGCCCGCGCCAGTGAACCGCCAACACTTACTCTTCTTACGCCCAGTTCCTGAAGTGTTGCCATATCGAGTTGTATGCCCTGAAACCCCATGATGATGTTTAATGGTCGATCAATTGAACTGACAATAGACTTTATGTCTTCTATGGACTGAATACCTGGCGCGAAAAGAACATCAGCACCAGCTTCTTGATAAGCTTGTAATCTAGCAATCGTATCTTTAACGTCTGGGCGTCCATATAGATAGTTTTCTGCTCTGGCAGTGAGCATGAATTTGAACGGTAACGCTTTAGCTGCTTCAGATGCCGCCTGAATTCTCTCTTTGGCTAAAGATATATCGTAGATGGGCGTATCACTAATACCGGAAGCGTCTTCAATAGAACCACCAACAATACCCGTTAAGGCTGTTTCTGAAATGGTTTGCGCTGCCTCTTGAGGCGAATGGCCAAAGCCATTTTGGAGGTCTGCGCTGACGGGTAAAGAAGTCGCGTCGCATATTGAACGAAGATAAGACAGCATATCTTTAGCACTAATGCTTAAATCGGATTTTCCAAGAGAAAATGCATAGCCTGCTCCCGTGGTCGCTAGAGCTTTAAAACCTATATGCTCCAGAAGTTTTGCGGAACCTTTATCCCAAGGATTGGGGATTAAAAAACAATCTGATGCTCTATGTAACTCAACAAACTCTTGAGCTTTCTCTGCTTGGGATTTCATTAATACTTCCATAGTTCTAACGTTTGACATAACCGGCGCTGCGCGGCTTCATCGCGCAGCGTCCGTGTTGATGGATGGGTTGGGCCGCCGGCTATGATGTTTGCTCATATAGCCAAACGCTGAGAGAGATATTGAGTTCCCCAATTGCGACAAGTATTTCGGGGTCAATGCAGAGGGACAAAGAACCCGACGCAGCCTTGCAATCTATGTACGGACGGTAGCCAATTTCCCTGAGTTCACGAAACGCGGCCGATTTTGGTTGAAGCAATTGAAGCCAAAGCGCAAGTTGCTCTTCAACTGTATGGTCAGGTGTGGCACCCGGCAGAGATAATTTCCAAAGGCCAAGATGGGATATATAACGATGCCCGTTGTTGTGCTCGGCTGGGTCGCCAACGTGTAGGGCCTCCGAGGGCGCCAATTCCAGAAGTTTAGAAACGACATATGGGTTGACGTCTCCGCGACAAAAAACCAACTGGGTTTCGTTTCCGATTGGCGCTATGGAATTCAATTTTGCGCTCGCAATGACAGGGCTGAAAAATCGTGGACTGAGATGGTTGCTTCCGCGGCCCAACGTAAAGTAGACACCCTAAAAAATGCCGTGAAAAGCACCTTTGAGGTGTATATTCTTGAAAAGTAACTGTAGTTCATTGTTTTAATTGAGTGTAAAAATACAGCACACCCTAAATTTTCAGGTAAAAACGACATGGCTCAATCCCCCAAGTTGCTTGATCAAGTGCGTGATAAGTTGCGTGTTAAGCATTACGCTATTCGCACCGAGCAAAGTTATGTGGACTGGATTAAACGTTATATTTACTTTCATGACAAGACCCACCCGAAAGATTTAGGAGCGCAGGATATCGAGGCCTTTCTGACGCATCTTGCTGTTGCAGGCAAAGTCGCTGCCTCGACTCAAAATCAAGCGAAATCGGCGTTGTTGTTTCTCTACCGAGAAGTACTGGAAGTTCAATTGCCGTGGCTGGATAATGTGACCCAAGCCAAAGCGCCGAAAAAATTACCGGTGGTTTTAACGGTGAGTGAAGTACAGGCGGTGTTGTCGCGCTTGACAGGCTCGCATTTATTGATTGCTTCTCTGTTGTATGGGGGTGGGATGCGGCTAATGGAGGCTGTGCGGCTGCGGGTGAAGGATGTGGAGTTTGCCCGGCATGAGATCGTCGTTCGTGAAGGCAAGGGTTTTAAGGATAGGGTGACGATGTTGCCTGAAGCGATAGTTGTGAGACTGCAAGCACATTTGGCTAAGGTTAAAACTTTGCACGAGGAAGACTTGGCGGCTGGTTTTGGCGAGGTGTATCTGCCGTTCGCGCTGGATAAAAAATACCCCAATGCGGGGCGCGAGTGGGGCTGGCAATATATTTTTCCATCAAAGAATCTGTCGGTCGATCCACGCTCCGGCAAAATGCGCCGCCATCATCTGGACGAAAAAGGAGTGCAGCGTGCGATGAAGCAAGCCGTGCGAGATGCCCAACTCACCAAGCCCGCCACACCGCACACGCTGCGCCATTCCTTCGCCACACATCTGCTACAAGCGGGTTACGATATTCGTACAGTCCAGGAGCTGTTGGGGCATTCGGATGTCAGTACGACCATGATTTATACGCATGTTCTCAATAAGGGCGGTAAAGGTGTAACCAGTCCGTTGGATCATTTATAGAAACAAAAGGTAACTATTCAGCATTAGTTGATTGTTACGGCAGCAAACGCGAAGTGGGCGTTGCTCCCTCCAATACTACTTAAGCCTGATCGTGTAATGCCCTCGGTAGTTTGTAAATTCAACTCTAATAGAAGCTCGTCGACTAATTACAAAAAATCAATCTGGAGACGCCGTGAAAAAAATGAATTTGCCAAGCCTACTTCTTACGCTGCTTGTTGTTTGTGCCAGCCCATTAAGCCAGGCGGATGTCTCGTCGCAAAATCAGCCGCAAACACTCGCTCCCGGTTATGGCGCGCTTGAGTTTATCGCACCAGCGCCCGGCACTTATCAGCTTCCGGCATTAGGTAATGCCGCCGACGGCAATGTGCTGGACACGCAAAATAACGCTATTTCGTTACATAGTTTGCTGGGCGACAAAGTGGTGTTGCTCAGTTTTATTTACTCCAGCTGCAGCGATGTCAACGGTTGCCCGTTGGCGACGGCGGTTTTGCATAAAATTAAAACCCGGCTAAAAAAGGAGCCCGAATTAGTCGGCAAGCTGCGGATGTTGACGATCAGTTTTAACCCCGAGCACGATACGCCGGAAGTCATGCAGCAATACGCCCAAAGCTTTCAAAGCGATGACGTCGACTGGCAATTTCTTACCACCAAATCCGAACAGGATTTACAACCGCTGCTTGCCAATTACAAACAAAATATCCAGAAGATTTTTGACGCTGAGGGAAAATTTACCGGCACCTTTTCGCATCTGCTGCGGGTTTATTTGATCGACCGTAACAAACAGATTCGCAATATCTACAGCGTCGATTTTTTACACCCGGATACGTTGATTAACGATGTTAAAACCTTATTGAAAAGCCCCGCTGACACAGTAAGTCCTCAACGCGAGCCGACCGCGGCCTTATATTCCGCTGGTGATAACAAATCAGGCTACGAACAAGACAATTACCAAACCCATTCGATTGCCTTAGCCGAGCGTAAAGGCAATGCAACCGACTTGACTAAAACTTACCGCAAACCGCCATTAGGGCTGGGTGCTGTGCCGGTACCGGTCGACAATCCCAGCAGTAAAGCCAAAATCAGCTTAGGCAGGCAGCTGTTTTACGATCGCAGGCTGTCGCTTAACAACACTTTTTCTTGCGCCATGTGCCACATCCCGGAACAGGGCTTTACCAATAATGAAATGGCGACTGCAGTGGGAATCGAAGGCCGTACCGTCCGGCGTAACAGCCCGACGCTTTACAACATCGCCTACGCCAAAACGCTGTTTCACGACAGTCGCGAAACTACCCTGGAACAACAAGTTTGGGGGCCGCTGCTGGCGCATAACGAAATGGGTAATCCGTCCATCGGTGTCGTTGTCGAAAAAATAAAGTCTATTACCGATTACAAGCGGCAATTTGAACGCGTCTTCGGCAAAGGGCCGGGCATGGAAACCATCGGCATGGCTATCGCCAGCTACGAGCGCAGTTTAAATTCCGGCAATTCGGCGTTTGATCGCTGGTACTTCGGGCACGACAAAAGCGCTATCAATGAGCAGGCACAACGCGGCTTTAAGCTGTTTACCGGCAAAGCCAACTGTGCCGGTTGTCACACTATCGCCAAAAAACACGCGCTGTTTACTGATCATGACAATCACAATACCGGCATCGGCTATCGCGAGGCGATGAGCAAACCCAGCGACACGCAACCGCTACAAGTTGCCCCCGGCGTTTATCTTAATGTGGCGAGCAGTTTGATTGCCAAGGTATCGGCGGCCAAGGCTAATGATCTGGGTCGATATGAAATCACCCAAGATCCGCAAGACCGCTGGAAATACAAAACCCCAACGTTGCGTAACATCAGCCTGACCGCGCCTTACATGCATAACGGCAGCTTGACGACATTGCGTGAGGTGGTGGAATTCTATAATCGAGGCGGCGTTGCTAACGAAAACCTTGATCCGCTTATTAAGCCACTGCAATTGACCGGCGATGAAATCGAC
>JAQTQN010000159.1 GCA_028712225.1 Methylobacter sp. | reverse complement strand
GGCGACTGGTTGGGCAAACGCCAAGCGCCTGACTATTTGCCTGTGTTAGAACCGATCGAAGAAACTGAAGACAAGGTCCAAGCTTAAAATGAGAATACGCCTGGAAAAAGATCTGCCGGTATTGTTGTTCGCGCTGGTCAGTGCGTCAACGGTGGCTGCTTTGCCTCAGGTCGAGTCGGCTTGGTTAGGGATAAAAGAAGTCTACGGCGAGCAGGATTTCGGCTTGCGTATCTTGCGTGAATTGATGTTGTTGGTGCTCATCGCCTACGTGTTTTTTGAACCCCGTTTGCGTCGCGGCGCAATGGCCAGTTCGGTATGGACATTTTTGGGGGCTATCGCCAGCTATGTGCTGTTTGAAGTGGGTTATGCCTTGTATCTGGACTTGCCGTTAGTGGTGCCGATGGCGGGTTTGCGGATTTTTGAATACCTGCCGCTGGCGTTAATTGGCTTTGTCACTGCCCGCTTAGGTGCGGGTGAGCATGTGATTACGCAATTCGCGCATTATCTTCGGTATTACATCGCGTTGCAGGCCGTGCTGGCGATAGCCCAGGCGTTGTGGGCGCCGCCGTTGTTCGGGGTATCTTTTTTGGGCGGCGGACGGCCGTTCGGTACTTTCGTCAGTCCGAACCTGTTTGGCGCGACCATGGCGACCTGCGCGTTGTTGTTCGCATTGGTGCCGGGCATGCGCAAATGGATCGCGATGAGTGTGTTTTTGGCGTTGCTGAGCGGCTCACGCACCGCGTTCATCAGTTCGTTGCTGGTGGTGTATTTTCAGCTGGTTGCGGCGTTGCGGCCTCGTGACCGCTGGGCCGTGGTGATGCCTGCGCCGATACTGGCCGTTGGCGCACTGCTGCTGGCCTCCAGCCCGTTGCTCAGTGGTCGTGACGATGCCGATCCCACTCAAGACGGTCGGATAGATTTATGGCAGCGGATATTTGCCAATTACATTCATGACCCGATGGATTTGCTGTTTGGTTGGGGGTTGGGCTTGAGTTCCAACACTATTAATATTTTGTTTGGTGCCGAACATTTTCCCGGTCAATTCGATTCTGACAGTCTGTATTTGTTTTTGCTGAACGGTTACGGCTTGGTGGGTATGATGGCTTACATCGGGTTTTTGTGGGTTACGACCAGAATCTCTACTCACCCTAAAAAAGGTTTGGTGATTATGTTTATCTTTGTTGCCGGGCTGACCTTTAATATGTGGGAATATTTCCCGCAAAATGCGCTGTTGATGTTTATGTGGGGCATGGTGTTGGGCACCCACTTTAAAGCGATTGCAGAAAACCCCATGCATGACGCATCCGGCGTGAGTTACCAGAGATCTTACTAATGAAAGCGTCTATGCCCCTTGCATCAACAAAAAGACGATTATTCGGCGATGCCTTTTGGGCGTTGTTTGGGCAAGTGGCGTCCGCGATTGCGTTGTTGGTCGGCACCCGCATTCTGACCGAATTGGTCACGCCCGATGTCTATGGACAAGTTGCGTTGTTAAACGGTTTTGTCGCGCTGGGTGTGGCGCTGTTTTCTTATCCTTTTATTTGCGCCGGGATGCGGCTGCAGCCGGAATGCCAAAGCACTACAGAGCGCGCCGGTTTGTATGCGGTGGTGTCTAGTTTGGCCGCGCGCTCCACAACGTTGGCGATAGGGCTGTTGATGCTGGGCGGTGCGGCTTACAGTTATTTCACGCATAGCGATATTGGCCTGTTTATGCTGGCGGGCATTCTGCTGGCGGTCACGGTGCGGCGCGAGTTGGGTATCCAATTATTGATCGGCGAGCGTAAGCATCGTGGTGCCAGTTTGTGGCAAACCAGCGATAGTATTTTGCGGCCGTTGCTGGCGATTTCGTTGGTGTGGTGGGGCGCAGCCAAGGTTGAGTGGGTGTTGCTGGGCTACATCGTGGCAAGCCTGATCTCGAATATGTTGTGGTCGTTTGTACATGGTGCGCATGCCCCGCACAGCAAACGCTCTAGTCTTACTAAACAATTTAAAACTGATGTATGGGCTTACGCCTTACCGCTGATTCCGATGGAACTGATCTTTTGGGTGAACGGCTTAGGCGATCGTTATGTAATCGGTTATTTGCTGACTGCGGCGGAAGTGGGTTTGTATGCCGCAACTTACATGATCGTCAACGAGGCGTTTAACCGCAGTGCGATGGTGTTGTTGCGTATTTTTCAGCCGGTTTATTTTCAGTATTTTGCGCAAGGCCAGTGTCAAGAAAGCTTTAGGATTTTATGGACATGGATTGCGTGTGTGGTGGCCTTAGGGATAATCGGCGTGTTGTTACTGCTGGTTACCAAGGACTGGGTCGCCGCTTGGGCATTGGCAAAATCTTACCATTCAGCCGTTGAGTTAATGCCTGCTATCGCGGTTGGCTGTGCCTTGCATGCACTGGGAACGGTGCTGGCGCAACCGCTGCTGGCGAATAAACGGACTCGGGTGTTATTGCTGGGCCGGGTAAGCGGAGCGGTAACGGCGGCCATTTGTCTGCCATTGATGGTGAAAAATTATGGTTTAGTCGGCGCAGCGCTGGCTAACCCCATTTACTTTGGCGTTGAGGCAATAGTGTTGACCATGTTGGCTAAGCCATGGCGAAGACTTGATGTAGTCAATGAAGAGCAGATGGCAGAAGTCGCTAGCTGCAACGCAACGGCTTGAAAAAATAATTTATTTGTAGGAGCGGGCCTTGCCCGCGATTTTACTAGATTGTTTCGCAGGCAAGGCCTGCTCCTACAGATAGCAAAATTAAATACAGTTTTTAGACAACAGAATTAAAAGAGAACGACTATGACTTATGCATCAGCAGTTTCAGAAATATATGGCGACCTTATCCGTGAATGCGTGGCTTGTCGGGCTGAGAGAATAAGCTATTGGCGTCAGAAAAATTACCAATACACGGACAGCGCTAATCGTAAAGAGTTCCACATCTACCGATGCGAAAGCTGTGGCACCGGTTTTTTAAATCGCCCGCCGCACAGTCAATGGTTGCAAGAGATTTATCAATATTCAGGCCAGGCATTGACCAAACCGATCACGCTGGAAGAAGTGTTGGCCAGAGAGGTTGAGTTCCCCAACTGCACCGTGGATGCCGAGCGGATGAGTCGGCAAGCCAATCGCCTGAACAGCTCAGGCAATCGCCGAGGGCTGGATATTGGTTCCGGTTTTGGGTTTTACACGCAGGCGCTTAAAAAAGCGGGCTATCAAACGGTCAGTATTAACCCCGGTAAATACGAAAATGACGTGTTCAGAAAGTTAAATGACGACGAACCTGTTGCGGTGATGTTTGAAAATTACCAACCTACCGAGCCGTTTGGCGTGGTGGTGATGTCGCAAGTATTGGAACATCTGCTGGAACCGGATCAAGCGATAAGCAAAGTGGCAGGTCTGTTGGCGACTGGCGGCGTGTTGGCTTGCGCGGTGCCTAATTACAATTCGTTTTTAGTCAAACTGCTGGGCACCAAGGATAACGCGTGTTTGTGGGTGCCGGAGCATGTCAATTATTTTACCGACAAGGGCTTAAAAGCCTTGCTGGAGCGCAATGGTTTACGTGTTGTTAAGACAGAGCAAATAACCCGCGTGCCATTTAACGCCTTATCGAAAAGGCTGAGCCTGACAGGCAAAGCCGCTGCGGTTGTTGATAGTTTGGTTAAGTCGCTGCAAGCGCCGTTTGCTAATGTGATGCATTACTTCGGTTTGGGTATCTACATCAATGTTTATGCGGTCAAGAAATAAACACACACGTTATTTTCATTCAAAAATTACTAAACAAGTCACATGCTAACTGTTGTTATTTTGACCCAAAACGAGGAAAGCAATCTGCCGCGATGTTTGGCGGCGATTCCTGAACGCTATCCCATTGTCATTGTCGACTCGGGCAGTACCGATAAGACGATTGCTCTCGCTGAAACAAGGGCCAGCCGTATTTATGTCAATCCATGGCCGGGCTTTGCCGAACAACGCAACTTTGCCATCAATCAATGCGCTATAAACACGCCGTGGCTTTTGTTTATTGACGCTGACGAAATTTATCCGCAGGCATTTTACGATCGATTTGACGCAGAATTGGCAACCTCTGATTCTTTTGATGTATTGATGGTGCCGTCGATTTTGTACCTGCGCGGCAAGCGTTTAAGTCATGCGCCAGGCTATCCCATTTATCACCCCAGGCTGGTGCGCCGGGAATCGACTCGCTTTGTCCGGAACCACACCGGCCACGGCGAAGCAGTGGTTAATACATGCCGCATCGGCTATTCCGATATTCCTTACGAGCATTATTTTTATCATGGCGAGATCATCGAATGGATGCATAAGCATGTTGATAAGGCCGCGCAAGAAGTCCAGCTGAAGCCGACCACGAATGCGGTGATGACCACACGTGGGCGCTTGAGTGTGTTGTTGGGCCGATCTTGGCTGAGGGTGTTGGCTCGGTTTTTATATCACTTCGTGTTTCGAGGCGGCTTTCTGGACGGCGCAGCCGGGTTGGAATTTGCGTTGATGTTTACCTGGTACGAAGCAACCATTTATCTGCAAGCAAAAGCCGGACAACAGGCAAGGTGATGACTATGAAAGTGTCGTTGGTATTAGCAACGCTGGGTAGAGACTTGGAAGTGGCCGACTTTTTGAAGTCGTTATTGCTGCAGACCTATAAAAACTTTGAGTTGATCATTATCGATCAAAATAAAGACGGCAAAATCGACGCGATAGTTGAGCTGTTTAACAGCAACCTTGATGTTCAACATATTAAGGTGGATTTTACCGGTAACGCGCGCGCCAGGGATTATGGGATTAATTTTGCTCAGGGCAGAATTATTGCTTTTCCCGATGATGATTGCGCGTATGACAAAGATGTTTTGGCAAAGGTGGTTGCCGAATTTTCTAGTCGTGAAAATCTCTCCATTCTGGTCGCCGGCTCGTATGATCTCGCCTCCAGCCGCTTCAGCATTGGTGTAAACAGTCCCAAAGCGCATTATTTTTCACGGTTTAGCATGATGGGCGTTGAGTTTACGCAGTTTTTTGACCGCAACCGGATTGATGGCAAGCAGTTACATTTGGATCACGATTTCGGTATTGGCTCCAAATATTCCGGAGCCGAGGGCTTTGAGATGTTGTATCGATTGCTACGCGACGGCAACATCGCTTTCTATACGCCCGAGATTAAGATTTATCACCCGGATAAAGATCATTACAAACTGGGTACCGGCAGAATGCTGATGTATTCGACCGGCATCGGCGCGTACATCCGTAAATTCGCCAATCAGCGCGACGTGTTTATTTGGTATTACATCGCCCGCAAAATGTTTATCGCCCCGATTTTAAAAATGCTGCTGGCCTTGGTGTTGTTTAATCCAAAAAAGCTGGCGTACTCTTTTTATAACCTTGTCGGTATTTGGCGAGGGTTTTTGGCTTATGGAAGGTGAGTGTTGTGGGTTTAAATGACACGCTGATGAATTTCGATTTAAAAGTTATTGAGTCGCAAGCGACGTAAATTTAAACGGGTTCCCGCACCCGAAGGCGGGATACTTTCTTTTGCACGGCCAAAAGAAAGTATCCAAAGAAAAGGCCGCCCGGATACCGCTTATTTCCTGCGCGCTGCCGTTGCCATCGAGGGTTGCAAAATGGGGCTCCTGCCCCATTGTCAACGCACGGCATGCCCGGTAAAGCGGGGCAGGCTCTCCATGCCGTGCCCCTACGGGCTATTCCCGATGACAACGGCAGTGCTCGGCGCGGTATACGGGTAATTTAGTTACGCTGTGCGTAACATCAGTAATTCAAATACTTTTAAGGACATAAATATGGATGCAGGCATAGTTAGCACGCATATCCCCCCGGCTAAAGGTTACGGCGGGGTATCCGTTACCGCCAGCGTATTGACCAAGGCCTGGGCGGAGCGTGGGCACAAAATGGCATTGGTCGCCTCTGATGAGTCGATTGATGGCAAGCTGCAAGCTGAAGACGTCAAGCTTGGTGAACAGGTCGATGTTCTGCTCTATCCTTGCTACGGCTTCAGACGCTGGGGCTTTGGTTGGGGTGCTATTCCTAAGCTGTTTAAATTATGTCGGCAGTCACCGGTGGTTTATATCCACGGCATCGCCACTTGGCCGTCGACGCTGGCGGCGATTTTCTGTTGCTTGTTGGGAAAGCCGTTTATGGTGGCCGTGCATGGCGGATTAATGCCTGAGCATGTTGATTTGATTCGTCGGGATAAGCCGCATAAATGGTTCTACTATCGCTGGCTGACGTTTCCAACGCTACGTCGGGCCATTGCTGTGCATTGCACCAGCGATACCGAAGCGGAAGGCGTACGCAGCGTGCTGGGCAAAGATGCCCGGATTCTGTTAGTACCGAATGGTATCGATAGTCGCGAGTTTCAAGTAGCCGATTATCCGGTAGAAGAAGGCATGCAGCTTTGCTTTCTGGGTCACGTTCAGCAAGAAAAAGGTATTAACGCTTTTATCCGGGCGTGGTTACAAACCCGTCGGCCGCTGGATCGCTTGGTGATTGCGGGAAGAAGTGTGGACGGCTCCTATTTTGAAGAATTTCAAGCGCTGGTCGAGCAGGCGCAAGGCGCGATTATTTATAGAGGTTATCTGCAACGCGAGGAAGTGATGGCATTGTTAGCGGCCAGTCATTTTTTGGTGTTGCCTTCAGG
>JAQTQN010000014.1:10371-29663 GCA_028712225.1 Methylobacter sp. | reverse complement strand
TCTTTAATCGGACCGGCACCGCCGATTAATTCCAAAACGATGTCAATTTCCGGGTCGTTGATAATATCCAGCGGATCATTGGTGATGATGATGCCTTGGGTATCGCAGATGCGGGCTTTGGTTAAATCCTTAGCGGATGCCCGGGTGATAATTATGTCACGCCCTGCCCTGCGCGCAATTTCCGCCGCATTGCGTTTTAATACATTGACGGTACCGCCACCGACGGTGCCCAATCCCAAAATACCCACTTTTACCGGTTTCAAATCAAACTCCTGAATAACTTGTTATTTTTGTAAAAATCACTGAACAAGTTAATTTCATTCATGGTTCGACAAACTCACCACGAACGGAATTAACTTGAGCCGATCGACTGTCCTTAGACCACCCTTGCGGTGGAGCTTGTCGAAGGACTGTGCAGCGATTCCGTAAAGCCGGACATTATATAACGCCGTCTTTCTTAAACATATTGCGGATGCCGCGGACGGCTTGGCGTGTGCGGTGTTCATTTTCGATCAGGCCAAAACGCACATGATCGTCACCGTATTGACCAAAACCCACGCCGGGAGCTACTGCAACTTTGGCTTCTGCCAATAGTTTTTTGGAAAATTCTAATGATCCTATCTTTTGATAGGCTTCCGGGATTTTCGCCCAAACAAACATGGTCGCTTTGGGTTTTTCGACCGGCCAACCTGCTGCCGTCAAGCCATCGCATAACACATCGCGTCTTTTGCGATACATGTCGGCAATTTCCGCAACACATTCCTGTGGCCCTTCAAGCGCAGCGATCGCAGCGATTTGAATAGGCGCAAAGGTGCCGTAATCCATATAAGATTTGATACGTGCCAGTGCCGCAACCAGTTCTTTATTGCCACACATAAAGCCCACGCGCCAACCCGGCATGTTGTAGCTTTTAGACATGGAGAAGAATTCGACAGCAATGTCTTTAGCGCCTTCGACTTGTAAAATCGACGGTGCTTTGTAGCCATCGAAAACAATATCGACATAAGCAATATCGTGTACCACCCAGATTTTGTGTTCTTTAGCCAAGGCAATAATTTTCTCGAAGAAATCCAGCTCTACACATTGTGTAGTTGGATTGCCGGGAAAATTGATTATCAGCATTTTCGGCTTGGGCCAAGATTCAACGATGGCTTTTTCCAGTTCGTCGAAGAAATCCACGCCAGGAATTAACGGTACATGGCGCACATCCGCTCCGGCTATAACGACGCCATAAGGATGAATGGGATAAGCGGGGTTGGGCACCAGCACTGTATCGCCGGGACCTAATGTGGCTAAGGCCAAATGCGCCAAGCCTTCTTTAGAACCAATGGTGACGATAGCTTCTGTATTGGGATCCAAGTCAACATCAAAACGGTTTTTGTACCAGTCGCAGATGGCT
The DNA here is from genome assembly GCA_028712225.1 of Methylobacter sp. GTDB lineage: Bacteria > Pseudomonadota > Gammaproteobacteria > Methylococcales > Methylomonadaceae > JABFRC01. The sequence goes on along the minus strand of JAQTQN010000014.1, from coordinate 28,264 downwards.
TTTCTTAAGCGCGGAATACCTTTAGACACTGAATAGCGATGGGTGTCCGGGCGCTGGGCGGCTTCGATCAATTTATCGACGATATGTTGAGGCGTCGCTTGATCAGGATTACCCATACCAAAATCGATAATATCTTCTCCGGCAGCACGCGCTTTGGCTTTTAACTCATTAACGATATTAAAAACGTAGGGCGGCAGGCGGCTAATTCTCTGAAATTCTTCCATTGACGGCTCTTTAGGCAACGAATGTAAAGTGGCGTTAAAAATGCGGGCTAAGGTACTGTTGTTAATACCCTATGTCAAATAGACCTACTTAAACTTGTGGCTGTTGTAATGCCTGAGCGACTCGCAGTAAATCTTCCTGGGTGTCGACACCGGCAGCGGGTGTTTTCTCAACAGTTTTCACTAAAATAGCCTCGCCGTGCCAAAGTATCCGCAATTGTTCCAATGCTTCGACCGACTCGAGCGGCGACGCTTCCCATAAGCAATAACGCTGCAAAAAATCGACGGTATAGGCATACATACCAATGTGGCGTAGATAAGGCATTTTACTGGTCAGCTGTCGGTCGACTAACGCGAACCCATCGCGATCCCACGGGATAGGCGCACGACTAAAATACAACGCAAATCCTGCTTTATTGAGCACGACCTTAACCGCATTGGGGTTGAAAATCTCTTCTTGCTCATTAATACGCGCCGCCAAGGTAGCAATGCCCGCTTGTTGTTGACTGGCTAATGCCACCGCGACATCGCGGATATAACCGGGTGGAATTAACGGCTCATCACCTTGCAGGTTGACGATAATTTGCTCGCTTTTCCAGCCGCATAGACTGGCAACTTCGGCAAGTCGTTCGGTACCGCTTTGGTGGTCAGAGCGGGTCATTACCGCTTTGATGCCTAAGTCAGTAACGGCGTTCAAGATCCTGTCATCATCGGTCGCAACGATAACTTCTTCGGCGCCGGATTCCAGTGCCCGCTCGCAGACATGCACAATCATCGGCTTACCGGCAATATCTAGCAGCGGCTTACCCGGTAAACGGGTAGAACCGAAGCGTGCCGGGATGACGACTTTAAAAGACAGGCTCATTTATATAATGCGTCGAGTTCTTCGGTGCTTAACTCACGCGCCTCATCTTCCAGCATCACTGGAATGTCGTCACGAATTGGGAAGGCCAAACGATCGGCCCGGCAAATGAGTTCTTGCTGGTCTTTTTTGTAAATCAACGGGCTTTTACATAGCGGGCAAGCCAAAATATCGAGCAGATTTGTATCTATCATGTTTTTTCTCTTAACAAATTTAATAATCGTTGGCCAAATTCAGCTTCCGGTACGGCGACCACTGGCACAAACCAATGTTGTTTGCCCGCAAAACCAAGGCATTTAACGGCGTCTTTTTCTGTCATTAATACGGGCTTAGGCGTGGCAAATTCAATATCTTGACGTTGCAATGGATAATGATCGGGAAAGCTCTGCGCAACATCCACTATTATACCGGCCGTCTTGAGCATACTAAAAAAACGCCCTGGGTTACCTATGCCTGCCAGCGCATGACATTCAACACTCGCGAACTCCGATAATGGCTTGATCTCGCCGGTCAGTAAATTGACTGCTGTGTCACCGACGAACTTCATGGCTAGTTCACCCGGCTCTGATGGCTCGCCATTTACCACAACAAAATCGACGCTTTGTAGCCGCTCGATAGGCTCTCGCAGCGGTCCGGCGGGCAGGCAATAGCTGTTGCCAAAGCGTCGTTCACCGTCAATTACCGCAATTTCAATATCTCTGCCCAGTGTATAATGCTGCAGGCCGTCGTCAGAAATAATGACGTTGCAACCTGACTGTTCGATCAATAATCTTGCCGCATCCACCCGTATAGGACTCACTGCTACCGGGCAACCGCTTCTTTTCGCCAGTAGTAATGCTTCATCACCTACCTGACTGGCGGTACTGTCCGCATTCACCCGTTGAGGCGAGGCTTGCGCATCGCCACCGTAACCCCTGCTGATAATGCCGGGTTTGAAACCTTCATTCTGAAGGAGTTGGGCTAGCCAGATCACCAATGGAGTTTTGCCGGTGCCACCCACGGTAATGTTACCGACCACAATCACTGGTACCGGGAGCTTATGGGTTTTTAATAGCTTTATTCGATATAAAAACTTTCTGAACTTAACGAAGTCGGCAAAGAAAAAACCCAATGGCATCAGCCAAGCACCAATAAAATGATCTTGATACCAAATATCCAGCGCCCACCGGGCCAGTTTTTTATTCATTGCTGTTCTAGGGGTTGAACAGTATCAAAAGTAATCTGGCTAAAACCCACCTGACCGGCAATATCCAGCGCGGTAATAACAAAACGGTGTGGTGTTTTGTCATCAGCCTGAATAACAAACGGCAGTTGTCCGCCTGAATCTTTGAGTTTGAGCAGTTCTTGTTTTAGTGCATCTGGTTTTTGGCTGATTAATTCATGCGGCAACCCATCGGCTCCCAACAAGTAATAAGTGCCATCGGCATCGATAACCAGCACCACTTTTTTGGGCTGATTTTCAGCTTCTGTGCCAGTGGCTTCAGGCAACTTAATTTTGATTTCCGTATGCTGGTTAAACGTTGTTGAAACCATGAAGAAAAGCAGCAATACAAAGAGCACATCGATCATCGATATTAGGGTGATATCGACTTTTTCTCTTTTTTTACGTTGAAATTTCATCAGGATTCCTCACGTTCTCCGTGCAGAATATCTATTAATTTCAATGCTTCCTCTTCCATACTTATGACATATTCATCTACCAGTCTTTCGAAATGACGATGAAAAATCAAACTGGGAATAGCGACCGTCAGGCCTGCTGCTGTGGTAATCAACGCTACCGAAATACCACCGGCTAAAACACTGGGATCACCCGCGCCATGTGCCATAAGGGAAGAAAAAATTTCAATCATACCGAATACTGTGCCTAATAAACCCAATAGTGGGCTTACTTGGGCGATAGTGCCCAAAGTATTAAGGAACCTTTCCAGATCATGGGCGACTTTGCGCCCCGATTCCTCTATACATTCCTTCATGAATTTCCTGCCGTGATGGGTATTAGCAAGACCCGCAGCTAAAATATTACCCAGTGGAGAGCTATTTCTTAAATGGCGTAAGGTGGCATCATCAAGTTTTTTTTCTCGGTACAACTTCCATACTTGCGGAACAAGTTCCGGGGGAACAATTTTCTTTTTCTGCAACGTCCAAAAACGCTCGACAACAATGGCCATTGTGCCAATTGAACAAAGGATAATTGGCAGCATCATCCAGCCACCGCTTTTAATTATTTCAAACACGCTATTTCCTAAACTGAAATCAATGAAGTTAAAGCGTAACAATCACGCTTTCTGGGAGGCATTCTAACTCAAGAGCAGTTTATTTTGGCCATTTTCCCGGCCTATCCAGATGTAGACGATCAAGATGGCTAAAGCGCAGCATCCGGCAGCCAGCGAATAAACCAATTGCGGTCCAAGCAACTCCCAATAATAGCCGCTGTAAAAACTCCCCAACATGCCACCCAAACCAAAACTCAGGCTGCTATAAAGTGCTTGCCCTTTGCCTTGATGGTGTTGACCAAAATATTGATACACCAATTGCATCGCCACCGCATGAACACCGGCAAAAGTCGCGGCATGTAACAATTGGGCAAAGACCAATAAGCCAAGATAATCTGCGCCCCAACCGATAATCAACCAGCGAGTCGCCGCCAACAAGATACTTAGCAACAAAACGCTGCGCAGCGTAAATCGTTTAAACACCCAGCCCATGTAGATAAACAACACGATTTCCGCCACTACTGCCAACGCCCAAAGGCTGCCGGTTAAGGTGGTTGAATAGCCATGATGCTGAAGATAAATGGAGTAAAAAACGTAATACGGAGCATGCGCCAGTTGCAACAACATATTGACAGCCAAAAACGCCAGTACTTCGGGCTGTTTAACAATACGCAGAATGCCTATCGAGTCGACATTCTGTCTTGCAGTAGAAATATCCGGGGTAACCAAGCTCACCAGCCAGATGCCCGTTAACAAGCCGGTAATAATCCAAGGCAGCAGTTCCAAGACATGAATATCTAATAAGCGGCCGATGCCAAGCACTGCGACAATAAAGCCAATGGATCCCCATAGCCTGATGCGGCTGTAGGCATGGGCTTCTTGTTGCAGATGAAACAGTGTTACCGCTTCAAACTGCGGCAAGGCGGCATTCCAAAAAAAACTAAATGCGACTGAAATTGCTGCAAACAAGAAATAGCCGTGCGCAAATAAAAATCCTGCAAAAATGGCTGCTGCAAAGAAACAAGCCACCCGGATAATACGTAAACTTTTGCCGGTGCGGTCAGCCATCCACCCCCACAAAATAGGCGCAAAAATTCGGGTGCCGCCTAATAGCGCAGAAAGCTCACCGATTTCTGCCGGATTAAAGCCATTTTCTTTTAAGTAAAGGCTCCAGTAAGGGATAAAACCACCGACTGTCGCAAAATAAAAAAAATAAAATCCCGACAAGCGCCAGTAAGGAACTGCCATGGATTACCTTAAAATCGGCAACCCTGACACAACACCAGAATTTTGCGCGCGATGACGTAAGAAATGATCCATCAGCACGATGGCCATCATGGCTTCGGCGATGGGGGTCGCGCGAATGCCCACACAAGGATCATGACGTCCTTCAGTGACAACGTTGATAGCTTCGCCCCGCTGATTGATACTTCTACCGGGCAAGCGCAGGCTGGACGTGGGCTTTAATGCAATACTGGCAGTGATATTCTGGCCGCTGGAGATACCTCCCAAAATGCCGCCGGCATGGTTGCTTAGAAAACCGTCCGGGGTAATTTCGTCACGAAACTCGGTGCCTTTACTATCGATGCAGGCAAAACCATCACCGATTTCCACACCTTTAACAGCGTTGATGCTCATCAAGGCATGAGCCAAATCAGCATCCAGACGATCGAAAATGGGTTCACCTAAACCGGGCGGAATATTGCTGGCGACAACTTCAATACGCGCACCAATTGATTCACCCTCTTTACGCAAGGCGTCCATATAGGCTTCCATTTCGCCAATTTTATTGACGTCGGGACAGAAGAACGGATTGCTGTCGATGATGTCCCAATCAATTTGTTCAATCTTTATCGGCCCCAGTTGCGATAAATAGCCGCGGATCTCCACGCCCAGCTGTTCACGCAAATATTTTTTGGCGATGCCGCCTGCCGCAACGCGCATTGCTGTTTCCCGTGCAGATGACCGCCCGCCGCCGCGATAATCACGAAAACCGTATTTATGCTGATAGGTATAGTCCGCATGCCCTGGTCTAAAGGTGTCGGCAATTTTGGAATAATCTTTGGACCGTTGGTCGGTGTTTTCAATCAACAAACCAATCGGCGTACCGGTGGTTTTACCTTCAAACACTCCGGACAATATTCTTACTTGGTCTGCTTCGCGACGCTGCGTGGTATGCCTAGAGGTTCCCGGCTTTCTGCGATCTAAGTCGTCTTGTAAATCCGCCTCGGTTAACGCCATGCCCGGAGGACACCCATCAACAATACAGCCAAGCGCTGGACCGTGGCTTTCGCCAAAAGAAGTGACAGTAAATAATTTTCCTATGCTATTTCCAGACATATCAGTTCAGCGCTGCAATAAATAGTGGGTGATATTGGTTAACTTGGTCAGCGGTAAGCAAAAATACTCCGTCGCCGCCGCGCTCAAAATCCAGCCAATAAAATGGGACCTCGGGAAAAGCATCTTGTAAGGTTTGCGCACTGCTGCCCACTTCTACGACTAGAATGCCTTGTTCTGTTAAATAGTCACCGGCATCGACAAGAATACGTAGTACCAAATCTAAACCAGATTCGCCGCCCAGGAAGCCCATGTCCGGTTCGGCACGAAATTCAGGTGCCAGTTCGGACCATTCGCCGTGGCTTACATAAGGCGGGTTGCTAACGATAATGTCGTATTGTTCTTCTGGCAGTTGTTTAAATAAATCAGACTTATACAACGCCACTGAGTCTGTGAGTTGATGTTTATTAACGTTAATTTCAGCAACGTTCAATGCATCGGGTGATAAATCCACCGCATCCACCAATGCCTCAGGAAAAGCATAAGCACAAGCGATGGCGATACAGGCACTGCCTGTACATAAATCTAAAACGCGCTCAACTTGATCTTCATCCACCCAAGGAGAAAAACGCCGTGCAATCAACTCGGCAATGGGTGAGCGTGGCACTAACACGCGCTCGTCGACATAAAAAGACAGACCGGCAAAAATGGCCTCGTGCGTTAAATAGGCGGCAGGCAGGCGTTCGTTGATGCGTCTATCAACTATATCGACTATAGCTTGTCGCTCGCTGAGTATCAGCACGCTTTCAAAATAAGTTTCTGACAGATTATAAGGTTGATGTACGGTGTGCAGCACGAGTGCGACAGCCTCATCCAGTGCTGAGGTAGTGCCATGGCCGAAGCTTATTTGGGCTTGGGCAAACTGACTTGCCGACCAGCGTACGTAATCGCGGATAGTAGTTAAAGTGGTTAAAACATCAGCAGACGTTGTTTTCATATGTCAACACGGTAAGATTGAGCGGCAAGTTGTCCGATAGCTAATTTAATAGCATCAACTTTAGCGAAAGCGCGAAATTCTAAACTAAACTGTGTCCGCTTGTCTGGATAAAACACAAACATTAAATGACTGAAACCGTTAACGACATTGATTTAAGCGCCGCTAGTTTGGCTAAAAACAAGCTGCTTATGGACTGCTATCGCTATATGCAGGCGGATAAATTGGTGCTGCCGACCATACCTGATGTGTCGTTTAAAATTCGTCGGGCGATTAACGATGACAAAGCCAGCAGCACGTCAATTGCCAGAGTCGTACAAATCGATCCGTCGATTACCGGGCGTTTAATACAAATTTCCAACAGCCCGCTCTATCGGGGCAGAAAAAAAATCGAAAGCTGCCCGGAAGCACTTACCCGGTTGGGACTGCGTGCTGCCCAGGACATCATTACCGCATTCGCGATGAAATCCATATTCAAAGCAAAATCTCCAGTCATCGCCCGCAAAATGGCTGAGTTATGGGCACATAGCAGTTACGTGGCCTCAATCAGCGCGGTATTTGCGCATAGAATCCCGGGCTTTGACCCGGATCGCGCCATGTTGGCGGGCCTGATCCATGACGTAGGTATCGTGCCTATTTTGACGCATGCAGACAATCACCCCGACATTATCGCCAACCCTAAGGATTTAGCTGAAACAGTTAAGCAATTGCGCGTCGATATTGGTGTACAAATTGTGCGCCGATGGGATTTTCCCAGTGATTTTGAAGATGTTGTGATAAATGCGGAAAATTGGTTTCGTAATGACAATCAGCCTACCAGTTACGCAGACATTGTCATGATTGCCCAGTTACACAGTTTTATCGGCAAGGTCGATGTTAAAAAAATGCCCAAAATTGACGATTTGCCTGCATATCAAAAAATTGCCGAACATCTGGATGCCAGTGACAGCCTCGATATTCTTGAGATTGCTCGCGATGAGATTGAGCATATTCGTAAAATGTTAGCTTGAGCAATCCTTGTGGATATTAAACTGCCGTTATCAATTAACTTAACCCCTTCTAAACTGACATTACCTGAGTTAGCGGGCCTTAAGTTGCAAGTTGGACAACCGCTGGATGCCAAAGTTGTCAACGCACTGATTTCTACGGCACAAAACGCCATTTCTTTAAAGCTGGGCAATCAAATTGTCACTGTCCAAAGTAGCCAGCCATTGAACTTGCAACCTGGGCAAAATTTAGCTGTTCAAGTCACTAAAACAACGCCAGCCCTTGAATTTAAAGTGCTATCGCCACTTCCCGAGGCAAAAAATCAACCAATATTACTGGCGCTATTACCTCAAGCGACGCCCGTAATCCAACAACTGCAGGCTAAAATAATCGGCTTAACAGACAAACAAATTCAGCTGCAGGTGCTGCCAAATACATCTTCTGAGTCACCGCAAAAACCAATCGTAATTAATATTGATAGGGCATCAATTTCATTACCGGCTGCAAGTAGTGTTGGTCAGCAGATAACCATTGAAATTAGTAAGACGGGTAAACACCCGGAATATCGGCTAATTGCTAATACCGATAACCCAATTGAGACGAAAATCGCTGCTTTAGTTAAGCAACTATTGCCTAGACAATCACCACCAATACAATTGCTCGAACAATTACACGAAAACTTGCCGCAGTTAGTAAGCAGTCAAACGCTGCCCGAACCATTGAAGAAGGTTGTTTTAGAATTACTTCAAGGTTTGCCGCAAAAAGAGCAACTATTTGATGATCAGCATTTAGCTAAAGTGATAAAAGACTCAGGCGTTTTCTTGGAAGCTAAACTGCCATTGTTAATAAAAAGTGGCTTATTTGAAGGAAGTTTGAAAGAAGCAGTGCTTAATCTTCTGCAAAAAGCCCCACAACAGGCGGATTCTAAACCGCTACCGGAAGCCGGTTTAGCGGATACCTTATTCAAGTCTGATTTCAAAGCGAATTTAGGAAAATTACTTGAAGCACTCAAATCGGAAATCAACAATCAAAATAATTTGGCGATTTCCAATGCCGAAACCGACGTATTAAAAAATCTACAACACAAAACCGAAAACTCGCTGGCTAAAATTGTTTTAGATCAGTTGGTATCCTTGCCTAAAGAGGACATTCCGAAACAGCTTTGGCATTTTGAGCTTGCCTTTATGGACAGGGAAACGCCGCAAACGGCAGAGCTGCAAATTCAAATGGATCAAGAACAAGATCAAGCGACTGCAATTAACAACTGGTCTGCCACTATAACCATTACACCGCCTGGGTTAGGCGCAATTCATTGTGTTGTTAACTGCAGAGATAAATTAGTCAGTACCTATTTCAAAACTCAAACAAGCCAAACCGCAAGTTTGATTAAAGATAATCTGGAATATTTAAAGACGCAGTTCGAAGAACAAGGTTTGAAGATCGGGCTCATGAGCGCCAACGAAGGCGGATTACCTACAAATCATGCATCAAAGCAATCACAAGGAAAAAAGCTGTTTGATGACCATGCCTAATGGTCATCAATTTGATTAGAAGCTATTCGCTTTTTCTCGTGCTTCTTGAGCTCCTGCGGCGTCATGCTGCATCTCTCTGGCGCGTGCAATCAATAACCAACTGTGTTTCTTTAATTGGGCATCTTTAGAGGCAAGTAAAGCGGCTTTTTTCGCTAAATCTTCAGCTTGTGTCGGCTTTGATTGCTGTAATCTCAATACCGCTAATTTATACAACAGCGTCGGATTTCTAGGTTCTAAGCGTATTGCACGCTCCATGGTTGCTACAGCAGAATCCATCTTGCCCGCCTGGCTATCCTCATTTGCCGCCAATACCAACGCACTGACTGCCGCTGAACCAGATGCAACCGTGTCTAATGGTTGGAACGGTTTAGATTCTGTGGTGGCCGGTGGCGCCTCCTGAGTTATTTCTTTAGGACCAATTTCTATATGGGGAATTTCAGAAGCCGCAGATTCGGCAATTGGTGGCGCTACCTCATAAGACTGCGCGGGTGTACTTTCTATAGGCAGCACCTCTGGCGTACTAATATCTTTAAGCGGTTGTATTTTTATTACCTGTGACGATGACGCTGGTTCTTGTTTAGGCGGTTGCTGCAGAGCAACGGGGGCTGACTTTTGAAAAGAGCCATTTCCTGCCCCATAGACCGGAGCGGGGGGCTGCGTACCGGAGAGATCAGCACATCCAACAATTAAAGAGGGAATGGTGCAAATAGACAGCAGTTTTTTTATTGACATATATATTTAAAAAAGTTCGACGTCATCGGATTGTTCTTGTTGGTGAGCATTTTTTAACTCTAGCGCCTCAGCAACAGTCTTACCCTGCAAAATCGCGTCAAACATTACTTTTTCGGATTCCATAGTGTAACGAGATCGGATGTTCTGCTGCAGTTCAAGCCACGCATTCGGGTTATAAAGCCGGTTTTGATCGGCCACTAATTCCGATAAATTTTTAAGGTTCGAAGTCACATGCTGCAAACATTGCACCATTCGGTCATAAAATTGGAAAGCCATAATCGACGCTTTAATTTTACCCGTTGTCTCTTCACAACAAGCGATGGCTTCATCTCTGTTTGGCGATGATTCCAAGGCATGCAGGTAGGCATTCATGGCATTCATGTGTTCAACAAGCGAAGTGAATGAATCTGTCAGTGTGTTTACTGAGACATCCGATTCATTCAACATGGTTTCCACTTGTACAGCGGATAAAATTAATAATCGCGAGGTCTCTCTAACCTGGGACCAATCAAGATCAGGTTTGGTTGCATTGGAATGAGACATTGTATTTACCGGTATCAATGGATACGAAAAGATTAATTGTGGCTTGTGGATTCAGAAAGAGCTAAGCGCTATAAAAAGCACAATGCTTACTTGAAAATCGCCAGCAGTATAAACAAAAATGGTTGCCAGTTAGATGAAGCGAACTGGCGCAATCAACCATAGACCATAAATACTTAACCAAGGGGTGTGTTTAATATTTAAATTTCAAATTCTGAGCGTTGATGTCCTGCATCCAATAATTCCCGCAACCACTTAGGCATCACACCACGCCCAGTCCACGTTTTGTCATTATTATTAGGATGACGATATTTGGGGGCAACTTTTACACCTTGATTTTTGCGTGGAGTTTTTTTCTCATTTTCAATAATATCCACCCCCACACCAATTGAAGCCGCTAATTCTTTAATCTGCGCAATAACATCTTTTCTTTTATTAGCCTGTTTATCTTTTAATGCTTTTTCAGCGTTTTCAATAAAAGACTGCAATTCGATTTCTGAAAGGTCTTGCAATGATTTTTCAGAAATGTTTTTTATATTTGACATGTTTTTAATATCCTTGCTTGATAACTGAGTGGGTATTTTAAACAGGTTTTCAGTTAATTCAAAATATTCAAATTAATATATTTATGTATGCGATGCTATTTTAAGACCACTTTAAATTTATTCTCATGCAAAACATGACCTGTTTGATCTATTACACGAACCATCCATTGACCTTCTCCTGCGGCAGATAATAATTTATGACTTGATGTTCGCCAATTATCAGCGGCTACAATCAACTCATGCCTGGAGACAAGCTTATTATTTTTTAGCCATTCGTGATAAACCTTTTGGCCATTCATTTGTTTTAATTCATTAAAGTAGTAAACCGAAGTTGGTGTTTTATCAAAAACGACCAAACGATTTATTGCTGCACCAGGCTCTTTATTATTCATTTGACCCGTAACTAATGCCCTAACCACATTGTTATTGACTGGCTTCGATTTATTTTTTAACCGGGCTTCTGGCTTAATTCTGACTGCATGTTTGGTTTCTTCTGATTTAGAAACACGGCTATTGTTTTTTTGAATACTGTCAAGAGCCTCAGTATTGGCGACGATTTCAGGACGAACAATAGAGTCATTTATCGGTGCTTGATTAGCTAAGGGCTGATTTTCTATGGCCGCAATAGGTTGTGATTCCGCCGAAGAGAATGATGATAAGTCTTGAGGCTCTTCACTATTAAATAAATAAGTAATTGTAAAAATCACCAGAACAACACCTGTTAATGCACCTAAGATTCTCTTTTTGTTCCACTCAGTAACAACTAGAGATGTGGCAGTTGCGGTGCCGACCTTTGCCCCCCCAACTGGATATTTAACTTTAATTACAATAGCTTTCTTGTCTGCCATAACCACATACCTCTATTCGGTTCATTGATAAAATGCTCTTTTCAATCAAAAGAACGCATATTTGAATAAGATTTTGCCTGAACTTGCTAAGATACACATCAAAAGACTTAACAAAACCATACTTAGAACAGCATAAATTGGACGTTAATAATGAGTAAGCTGCTTAATTTTTTTCAGGAATCTTCTGCACTGTACGGTAACAACGCAAGTTTTGTTGAGGCTTTATATGAACAATTTCTTGATGATCCTGATTCAGTTGAACCCGGCTGGCAAAAGCAATTTCGGGAGATCCACCAAGGCGCTGCTTATGAAATCCCCCATAGCCCGGTGGTACAGCGTTTTGCGCAACTTGCGCTCAAATCACAAGGCAAATTAGCTGCTTTACAAGGGTTTACTGAAGAAAGTGTTAAAAAACAATCAGCCGTTGCCAGGCTGATAAATCATTATCGGGTTCGCGGTCACCAAATAGCGCTTAATAATCCATTAGGTAAACCTATTTCTATCCCCCCTGATCTTGACCCGGCATATTACGGTTTATCCGAGTTGGATATGGATACCTTATTTGATTCGGGTACTCTTGCCGGAAATGAGCAATTAGCATTGCGCGATATTATGGCCAATCTTAAGCAAACTTATTGCGGCAGTATTGGCTCAGAATATATGCATATTGTCGATACGAGTACTCGGCGCTGGATTATAAATCGCTTAGAAAGTACCAAAGCAGGCTTAGCCTTAACCTCAGAAAAAAAACATTGGCTATTAAAATTACTTACCGCGGCCGAAGGCATCGAACGACATTTACATAATAAATTTGTCGGTCAAAAACGATTTTCTTTAGAAGGCGGCGAATCATTAATTGCCATTTTGGATGAGTTAACTCAAAACGCTGGAGAAAAAGGCGTTAAAGAAATTGTTATCGGCATGGCACATCGAGGCCGATTAAATGTGTTAGTTAATATATTAGGTAAAAGCCCGGCAAGTTTATTTAATGAATTCGCCGGGACTTCTCAACTATCGCCGGGAGTAAGTACCGGCGACGTTAAATATCATATGGGTTTTTCGTCTGATATTAATACCCCAGCCGGTCCGGTACATATCACCTTAGCGTTTAACCCTTCTCATTTAGAAATTATCAATCCGGTTGTTGAAGGTTCGGTAAGAGCGCGACAAGACAGAGCCGGAGAAGAAGGCAAAGATACGGTAATACCCGTATTAATTCACGGGGATGCCGCATTTTCAGGTCAGGGTATTGTCATGGAAACCTTGAATATGTCGCAAACTCGAGGGTTTAGTACCGGCGGCACTGTCCATATTGTTATCAACAATCAAATCGGTTTTACTACCAGCAATCCGCTCGATGCGAGATCCACGCTTTATTGCACCGATGTTGCCAGCATGATTCAAGCGCCGGTATTCCATGTGAATGGTGATGATCCTGAAGCAGTGATATTTGTTACTAAATTAGCGCTCGATTTCCGCATGACGTTTAATAAAGATGTGGTTATTGACCTCATTTGTTATCGGCGTCTGGGTCACAACGAAGCGGATGAACCAGCTGCAACTCAGCCATTAATGTACAAAAAAATCGCCAAGCTCAAGACCACGCGCAAGCTGTACGCCGAAAAACTAATTGATGAACAGATTATCAGTGTCGAACAAACTGCAGCGCTGGAACAAGATTACCAACAACTATTGGAATCCGGACAAGTGGTGTCAAGACCACCCTTGTCAAACAGTCTTTATTCTTACAGCGCTCAGTGGCATCAGTTTTTAGGTAAAAACTGGGATGTTGCATACAACACCGCCGTCCCGTTGGAACGTTTACGATTTTGCAACGACAGAACGCAGCGTTTGCCCTCCGGCTTTGAATTACATCCTCGAGTCGCCAAAGTAATGGAAAATCGCCGTAAAATGGCGGCCGGTGCCCTACCCTTAGATTGGGGCTTTGCTGAAAATATGGCTTACGCCACTTTGTTGATGGAAAAATTTAATGTCCGGTTGACGGGGCAAGATGTTGGCCGTGGTACGTTTGTGCATCGTCATGCAGTGCTGCACAATCAACTATTCAATAAAACCTACACACCCATTAAGCATTTAGACAAAGATCAGGGCAACGCACAAATTTATGATTCGCTTCTTTCCGAAGCGGGTGTGCTTGGCTTTGAATATGGTTACAGCACAACAACACCCAACACACTAGTCGTATGGGAAGCTCAATTCGGCGATTTTGCCAACGGCGCACAGGTGCTTATCGATCAATTTATTAGTTCTGGCGAAACCAAATGGGGGCGCATGTGTGGACTGGTTATGTTGCTGCCGCATGGATTTGAAGGTCAAGGCCCTGAACATTCCTCTGCGCGACTCGAACGTTATTTACAGCTATGCGCCGAACACAATATGCAAGTCTGTAGCCCAACGACACCCGCTCAAATATTTCATTTATTACGTCGACAATTGGTGCGTTCATATCGTAAGCCGTTAATCGTCATGAGTCCTAAAAGCTTATTGCGACATAAACTTGCAGTGTCAACGCTGGAAGAATTAACCAGTGGACAATTTAAGCCGATTATTGGCGAGCAAGATGCTATTGATCCGGGCCAAGTGTCGCGCTTGGTATTTTGCGCCGGTAAGGTCTATTACGATCTTTTAGAAGCTCGTCGCCAGAGCGATTTGCTAAACGTTGCCATCGTTCGTATAGAGCAACTGTATCCGTTCCCGGATGTATTATTTAAGGCTGAAATTTCTAAATATCCGCAGTTGCGGGAAGTCGTCTGGTGCCAGGAAGAGCCGCAAAATCAAGGGGCCTGGTATCAAACCAAACATCACTTAATCGACAATTTAGCGGCACATATTCCCGTTATTTACGCCGGACGTGAAGCTTCCGCAGCACCTGCAGTCGGTAACTTTCGAGTGCATATAGAACAACAAAAAGCTGTCATACAAGCAGCGCTTTACGGCAAACCTTCAGGAAAATGATATGAGCATTGATGTAGTGGTACCCAACCTGCCCGAATCTGTGGCTGATGCAACCTTAATAACCTGGCATAAACGACCGGGCGATATGGTCATAAAAAATGAAAATCTGGTCGATTTGGAAACAGACAAAGTAGTGTTGGAAGTGCCTGCACCAGAATCAGGAATTTTGAGCAAAATTGTTAAAGACAATGGTTCAATCGTGTTGAGCGGTGAAGTGCTTGCTGTGCTGGAGCCCCAAGCTATCGAAGAACAAACAGTCAGTATTATGCATCCGGTCGAACAGCCTGAGGTTTTAGAACCTGCTCTAAGCCCCTCGGTGCGCCGATTGATTCATGAGCATGGACTCGATCCGACCTTGATAAACGGCTCGGGCAAAGATGGCAGGCTCACCAAGGCCGATGTATTGGAATACCTCAATAAACAAGCACTACAGGAAGCACAAATTATTCCGGCGACCAATAAAGCGTTGAGCGCAGAATCTAAAAATGATGCGCCTGCCTTGACTGCGGCCGGTTTACGCCCGGAACAGCGAATACCCATGACACGCTTACGGGCAAAAATTGCCGAGCGGTTATTGCAAGCCCAGCAAAACGCAGCGATGTTGACCACTTTTAATGAGGTCAACATGCAAAATGTGATTGATTTGCGTAACCAGTACAAAACCAGATTCGAGCAAAAGCACGAGGTCAAGCTTGGCTTTATGTCGTTTTTTGTTAAGGCTTCAATTGAAGCATTAAAGCGCTTTCCGACTATCAACGCGTCAATTGATGATAATGACATTATTTATCATGGCTATTACGACATTGGCATTGCCGTCAGCACCGAACGAGGCTTAATCGTGCCGGTGTTGCGAGACGCCGATCAACTGGATTTTGCCGGGATCGAAAAAAGCATTGTCGAGTTCGGGGCTAAAACCCGTGCGGGTACGTTAAGTTATGACGACTTAAAGGGCGGTACTTTTACCATCACCAATGGCGGTATATTTGGCTCCATGCTTTCAACCCCCATACTTAATCCGCCGCAATGTGCGATTTTGGGTATGCATGCAATTAAAGAGCGACCGGTGGTAGAAAATGGTCAGATAGTCATTCGACCTATCATGTATCTGGCACTGTCGTATGACCATCGATTGGTCGATGGGCGGGAAGCAGTGCAATTTTTAGTGACTATTAAAGAATGCCTGGAATCGCCCGCGCATTTACTACTAAACATCTAACGCCATGAAAACCAAGGCTACACAAGCGACAAACCAAGCCTTCGATGTAGTTGTCATTGGTGCCGGCCCTGCAGGCTTAGCTTGTGCTGTACGTTGCGCGCAATTGGGGCTAAGTACTGCGTGTATTGACAACTGGCGTGATAAAAAAGGCAACAGCAGTTTGGGTGGTGCCTATTTAAATGCTGGTTGCGTAGCGACGTTGGCATTATTGGAATCAGCCAGGATTTATCACACGCTTAAACACGACATTCAAATGCATGGCATTCACGCGGAAGGGATTGCTTTAGATCTTCCTCAAATGATAAAGCGCAAAGATGACATTATTGAAGCGCTACAACGTAATGCCGCCGACCTGTTTGCTCACCACCAAATACAGCGTTTTTTTGGCAAAGCTAAACTTCTCAGCGAAGGTTTAATTGAGTTTTCCCCCGCTGAGAAAGCCCCAGGCTCTATTATTACAGCCAGGCATATTGTCCTTGCTACCGGTTCCGCCCCTTTTCAATTACCGTGTGCGGCGATAGATAATAAAGTAATTTTCGATTCAGTTGCTGCGCTTAATATAGATAGCCTGCCTAAGCGCCTAGCCATTATTGGCGCAGGTGTTATCGGCCTTGAACTGGCCGGTATCTGGAACAGGTTAGGTGTAAAAACCACTTTACTGGAAGCCCAGGATACTTTTTTAAATCTACCAGACCAGCAAATTTCCCGCGAAGCCTATCGAATTTACAATGAACAAGGACTGGACATGCGTTTAGGCGCGCGGGTGATAGCTGCTCGTAAATCACGCCACGGCGTGACTGTGGATTACCAAACTAACGAAGGCCGTCAATCATTACATGTTGATAAATTAATAGTAGCAACAGGGCGCAAACCCAATAGCGAAGATTTGGCGACAGCAGAAGCAAATTTGTTACTGGATGAAAACGGCTATGTTCATGTGGATGAAAATTGCCGAACCACATTGCCTGGGGTTTACGCCATTGGTGATCTGACTCTGTTGGGGCCAATGCTCGCGCATAAAGGCATGGAGGAAGGTGTTTTCGTTGCAGAACAAATTGCCGGTTTACATAACCCCATCAACTTCGACAGGCTACCCAGTGTGATTTTTACCGATCCTGAAATTGCCTGGGTTGGACAAACTGAACAGGCGTTAAGGGCTGTTGGCGAACCTATTAAAATTGGTACGTATTATTTATGTGACACGGCCAAAGCCCAAACAACCGGCAAAACTGAAGGTTTGGTGAAGATCATTATCCATGCTGAAACCGACACCATTCTTGGTGTACATATTATCGGCACACATGCCGCTGAATTGATTGCTGAAGCAGTGTTGGCAATGGAATTTTCTGCCAGCAGTGAGGACTTGGTAAGAACTATCCATGCTCACCCTACCCTATCAGAAGCGTTACATGATGCGGCACTTAAAGTTAAAGATGGCATCAAGTAACTTTTCTAATTTTTCCACCACTTAAAAACAATGAACAGATTAAAAGCAACAATACGCGACATTCCAGACTTTCCTAAACCAGGAATTATCTTTAAAGATATTACGCCGCTGGTAAAAGACCCAGCCATGGTTAGGCTTGCCGTTCATCAGCTTATACATCCTTTCTTAGGTAGAAGTATCAACGTGATTGCCGGTATGGAAGCCAGAGGTTTTATATTTGGCTCTCTAGTCGCTTGGGAATTAGGCTTACCTTTTGTGCCGCTAAGAAAACCTGGCAAGCTCCCGTATGATGTGCAAAGCGTGTCATACGATCTTGAATATGGCTCAGCAACTCTTGAGGCTCATATAGATTCGTTTAGTGAGGGCGACAGGGTCTTATTAATTGATGATTTGTTAGCCACGGGCGGCACGGCTAAAGCGAGCTGTGAATTAGTTGAAAAACTGGGAGCAACCATTGAAGCCTGTGCTTTTGTGGTAGAACTGGATTTTCTAAATGGTCGGGA
>JAQTQN010000014.1:0-10271 GCA_028712225.1 Methylobacter sp. | reverse complement strand
GCGCCCTGCTCAAACTTAGCTTGCAACACATCATTTAAAACAACATTGACATTTTTTAGGTTGTTAAAAAAATTGTATACCCCGGTTTGCATAAAATCTGGTGTTATCCAGCGATAAGCATCCGAAATGGGTTTAGCTACATAACTGTCCACAGAGTTATTAAAGCCGAACATTGTTCGATTAAAGCCTTCGTATGGATCATCCGGATTAGCGGCATTGTTGTTTCCGGCTAATTCAGTTGTCGCACAAGCGCTTAGTAAAGTAACAATCGATGCTGCTAACGTTAATCTACACGTAAGTTGCAACGCGTTTTCAAGTGATCCGGTTTGGGAGGAGCGAATAACCATAAAACCTACTGTTTAGAATAAGTATCAATTTTTTCGTTAATTTTAGCTATCAGGGCGTCAAAGCCCTCACGCTGCAGTATGGTGGTGTACTCAGACCTCTTCAAGGCCAAATCGCTAACCCCGTTGGCAATTATATTGATAATACGCCAGCTGTTGCCTTTTTCCTTCAGCATGTAATCAAATTTGACCGGCTTATCGTCTGGTATAACCAAATGTGAATGAATGACCACCCCGCCACGCGTAGTTTGCTCTTCAGAGTCAAACACAAACGACTCTCCGGAATAATCCTTAAAATTATGGGCGTACGAGGCAATACTTAATTTGCTAAATACCTCGTCCAACTTTTGTTGCTGTTCTTCAGAAAGTTTCTCTCCTTCTTTACCGACAACAATTCGAGCAATTTTACTGAGATCATGACTGTTAATGACGGCCTCTTTGAGTTTTTCATAGCGGCCGGCGTAACCCAATTGCTTACCTTCTTTCATTACTGCAATAAGGTCGGACTGAAATTTTTCTACGATTTGCTTAGCTGATGCGCTACTTTCAGTTTGAGCAAACGCTGATGCTGTTAGCAAGTAACTCGCAAAAATTACTATTAGCTTTATATTCATTAACATTTTTTAAAAATCCTATTAAAAAACCATGCTCCGCATAAACAACCGTAAGCAAATTACTCGGCAATTTCCACGCGAATAGGAATACCTGCAATGCTTGATGTTGGCTTATCAGCAATGTAAGTAGGCGTAGGTTCAGGCACCATTTCGCCTTCTGTTCTTGGGCCTTTTATAGAAGTCAGCAATGCTTTCAACGGGTGCTTTAACATATCTTCAACTGCGGTTGCTTCATAGCCGCAATGTGCCATGCAGCTTGCACACTTAGGGTTATTAACGGTGCCGTATTTTTCCCATGGTGTGGTATCCAGCAATTCTTTAAAAGTTGATGCATACCCTTCATCAGCCAGCAGGTAGCATGGTTTTTGCCAGCCAAATACATTCCGAGTGGGATTACCCCAAGGCGTACAGTTGTAGTTTTGATTGCCCGCAAGAAAGTCAAGGTACAAGGTGGAATGGTTGAGTTTCCATTTACGCTCTTTGCCAATCTTGAAAATGCCCCGGAATAAATCCTTTATATCTTTGCCCTTAATAAAAACATCTTGATTAGGCGCATGTTCGTAACTAAAACCTGGCGCGATAGTGACACCTTCAACACCTAATTCCGTCACATAATCCAAAAATTCGCCTACTTCCTTGGCGTTCTCACCTTGAAACAAAGTGCAGTTGACGGTGACGCGAAAACCTTTGCTCAATGCTAATTTAATAGCGTCAACAGCACGATCAAATACACCGTCTTGACACACAGAAGCATCATGTCTTTCTTGCATACCATCAAGATGAATTGAAAAAGTTAAGTACGGTGAAGGTTTGTAATCATCAATACGTTTTTTCAAAAGCAACGCATTTGTGCATAGATAGACAAACTTTTTACGAGCAATTAAGCCTTCAACAATTTGCGGCATCTCTTTGTGGATTAAAGGTTCACCGCCGGGAATAGATACCATAGGCGCTTCGCACTCATCAACTGCTTGCATGCACTCTTCAAAAGATAAACGTTTGTCGAGAATATCATCGGGGTAATCGATCTTGCCGCAACCGGCACATTCCAGATTGCAACGAAACAAAGGCTCAAGCATCAGAACCAAAGGATATTTTTTGGCACCTTTCAGTTTTTGTTTAATCAAATAACTGCCTACAGCCAACTGTTGACGTAAAGGAACTCCCACAAGCAAACCCTCCAAAAACTAAAAAAAATGATCACTAATCGCGACAGGTCACCCTAAGCGGCAACTACGACGAATGAAAGTTATGTAGCAATAAAACAACAACGACCAGTCGTTTCATTTATACAGTAGCGGTTGTTGATTTAGAATTGACCTAAAGCAGTCATATAATACAAGCGCTTACTAATTGCTGACTAGAATACTATCTTTTTAATTTGCACTCCAGTTTTTGCCATATTTTGTTCTTATTAAGCGACAACAACACGTAATTCATATGCTCTCCCTGAAACAAGTATTTTTTATAAGTAATTGTTTTTAATTGATATATCTATTTGCAGCCGAGATAGCCTGTGCGCATTTGCAACAAAACAACATTGCTTTGCAAAATACCAACAAACAGGCTATGATTGCCGCCACACCTGACTTGTCATGCTAAATATTTGATTATCGAACCCACCATGAACGAAACTCAAGTTTCTCTGGATAACCCAAAATCACTAAGTAAATTATCTGATGATGACTTTCAAGCACTGCTCCTTGAAGGCGTATCCAGAACATTTGCTTTAACTATCCCGCAGTTACCTAATGAGTTATACGGTGCAGTTGCCAATGCATATTTATTATGCCGAATAGTCGACACAATAGAAGATGAAGTGTCTCTTTCCCCTGAGCAAAAAAGATACTTTTGCTTAGAATTTATCAATATCGTCAAAACCGGGGTAAATTCCGAACCCTTTGCGGTTGAACTGGCGCCATTGTTATCCGAGCAAACCATTCCAGCCGAGCACACTTTGATTCATGTGTTGCCGCGGGTCATTGAAATAACGCACAAATTCGACCCGGCACAAGTTGAGGCATTAGCAACTTGTGTGGAAACCATGGCCCAAGGCATGCCCATATTTCAGGCACAAGACTTAAGTGCCGGTTTACCGACATTGGCCGACATGGACCATTATTGCTACTACGTTGCCGGCTGTGTAGGTGAAATGTTAGCCAAATTATTTTGCCATTACTCGCCAGAAATCGACCAGCACCGTGATCAACTGCTTAAGCTTTCAGTGTCATTTGGGCAAGGTTTACAAATGACTAATATTCTAAAAGATATTTGGGATGATGCTCAGCGTGGTGTGTGTTGGCTACCGCAAGATATTTTTACCGAAGTCGGATTCGATCTTAAATCACTCACTCCCGAAACCAACGATGAAAACTTCAGATTAGGTCTGGAGCACTTAATCAGCATTGCTCATGAGCATCTGCATAATGCTTTGGTTTATACACAATTGCTGCCTAGCCATGAAACCGGTATGCGTAATTTCTGCCTCTGGGCGCTAGGCATGGCTGTATTGACATTGAAAAAGATTAAACAAAATCTGCACTTTAACGATTCGGATCAAGTCAAAATTTCTCGCAAAAGCGTCAAAGCAACCATCATTGCCACGCGATTAGTAGGTCGTAGCAATTTTATGCTCAGCCTGTTATTCAATGCTGTCAGCCGGGAATTAAAGACCCCCGACTGGACATATTCACTGCCAACATCCACTTGTAACCCGAAGGACATAAATGCCCCGGAGGGTATGCTGTCATCAACTGATAGCCAAACATAGAGGACATCCCATGTTTAACGAAGCACATACTGAAATTACCAATTCTTCTTCATACTCCCCTAGCACTAACAAAATAGCTATGGCTGCGCTGAATCAAGCCATCAATAAGGCTCAAGACAAATTACTCAGTTTGCAAGATAAAGACGGCTTCTGGGTGTTTGAACTGGAAGCAGACTGCACAATCCCATCAGAATACATTCTGATGATGCATTATCTTGATGATATAAATCTGCCGCTGCAGGCAAAAATAGCCAATTATTTGCGCTCCCGTCAGTCTGAAGATGGCAGCTATCCTTTTTTTACTGGCGGCCCCGGTGACATCAGCGGCAGTGTTAAAACTTACTTCGCTTTAAAATTAGCGGGCGACGCGATTGACGCTCCGCACATGGTTAAACTTAGAGATTTTATTCTTAGCCAAGGTGGTGCAGCCAAAGCTAACGTGTTTACCCGTATTGCCTTGTCAATGTTTGAACAAATGCCTTGGCGTGGAGTTCCTTACATTCCGGTTGAGATTATGTTGTTGCCTAAGTGGTTTCCATTTCACTTAGATAAGGTGTCTTATTGGTCAAGAACTGTCATGGTGCCTCTATTTATCCTATGTACACTTAAGGCCACAGCAAAAAATCCAAACAAGGTTAATGTTCTGGAAATATTCGTTACGCACCCAGAAGAAGAACAACACTACTTCCCTGAAAGAACACTATTAAACAAAATATTTCTTGGTTTAGATTTTTTGGGTCGTGTCACAGAGCCATTAATCCCGAAAAAAATGCGCAATCTGGCTATAGAAAAAGCCAGAGATTGGTTTGTTGAACGATTAAATGGCGAAGATGGCTTAGGGGGAATTTTTCCGGCTATGGTTGCGGCATACCAAGCGATGCTATTGATCGGTTTCCCTGAAGATCATCCACACCTTGTTACCTGCCGTAAAGCCATCGATAAGCTGTTAGTTATTAACGAGGAAGATGCGTATTGCCAACCTTGCCTGTCACCAGTTTGGGATACCGCGTTGGCCGCTTTAGCGCTGCAAGAAGCTGATAAAACTGGAAATGCACAACACCTTACTCGTGCTTACGATTGGCTGAAAAGCGTTCAGTTATCCGATGAACCAGGCGATTGGCGTATTTCTAAACCCAATTTAGAAGGTGGCGGCTGGGCGTTTCAATTTGCCAACCCGCATTATCCCGATGTCGATGATACCGCTGTCGTTGCCTTTGCTATGGCAGATTCTAATCTATCAAATCTGGATGAATCCATTCATCGTGCAACTCGTTGGATAGTTGGGATGCAGTCCCAAAATGGCGGCTATGGCGCTTTTGATGTTGACAATACTTCTTATTACCTTAACGAAATTCCTTTTGCCGATCATGGTGCTTTACTCGATCCGCCTACTGCCGATGTCAGTGCTCGCTGCGCGATGCTGATGGCGCGTGTTGCAAAAGACCATAATGAATACTTGCCAGCCTTGGATCGGACCATTGCATACTTGCGCAGTGAACAAGAAGCGGACGGGTCATGGTTTGGACGCTGGGGCACCAATTACATTTACGGTACGTGGTCTACGTTGTTGGGCCTGGAACAAACCAACCTCCCGAAAGACGATCCCATGTATACCAAAGCAGTGGCTTGGATAAAAAGCGTTCAGCGCGAAGATGGCGGCTGGGGGGAAGACAATTACAGTTACCACGATACCAGTCTTGCCGGCAGGTACAAATTTAGTACTGCATTCCATACCGCTTGGGCAATTTTAGGTTTAATGGCGGCGGGTCAAGCGCATAGCGCAGAAGTAAAAGCCGGCATCGATTTCATTTTGCGCAAACAACAAGCAGATGGCGTTTGGAATGACCCTTGCTTTACCGCCCCAGGCTTCCCTAAGGTTTTCTACCTTAAGTATCACGGCTACGATAAATTCTTCCCGTTGTGGGCGCTGGCAAGATACCGAAACGAGCTAAACAAAGCGTGATTACCGGTTTTGTTGTCGCTTTACCAGAAGAGCTCAGCACCCTAACAGCAAAAAAAATTGCTAAAGGGTGCTGTCTTTTTATTGCTGATAACAAAGTCATTGCCTATTCCGGCACAGGACCGGAAAACGCCCGGCTAGCTGCTGAACTTCTAATTCATCAGGGCGCTAAACAACTCATTAGTTGGGGTTGTGCAGCCGCTCTTGACGCCGCTCTTCAGCCCGGTAATTTAGTTCTGGCTACGCAGTTGATTGATGCCAATCAAGCCTTGCTTGCAACTGACAACGACTGGCTTAGCTTTACCCAGCAAAAACTTCAGCAACACCTGACTATTCAATCCGGCTATCTCGCTGAAAGTGAAACATTAGTTGCATCCTGTAGCGAAAAAAGCCGACTGCGCGAAAGAACGGGGGCGATTGCTGTAGATATGGAAAGTGTTGCTGTTGCCAAAGTTGCAAAGCATTATCAAATGCCTTTCTTGGCAATACGAGCCATTGCCGACCCCGCAGACATGGACCTGCCGAAAGCTATAAGCGCGTCTCTTAATACGCAAGGTGATGTAGAGTTAAGCAAATTATTGCTTTTTATCCTCAGCCACCCTGTTGAAATACCTGGCTTGATCAAGCTAGGCCTGCATTTTCAAGCGGCCAAAAATACATTAAAACTGGTCTCCAAACACTTGGACGACATAGTCAGCTTCTCAGCCTGACAGCATTATTAAATTTTTGAATTCCCGGCCATTACCGGGACAGATAGCAAAACTTCAACGAGGTACATATGACTTTTAGTATCAGCGAACTTTTAGCGCAACACAGCACCGACAAGTTTGATCTTTACGAGCAATATTTAAATAACCAATTAGTCAGGGTATTGAAAACCATTGGCTATGATCGTCATTACAAAAAAGCTGTCGGGCAGTATTTGTACGATCAAGACGGTACCGAATACCTGGATCTGCTCAGCGGTTTTGGTGTATTCGCCATCGGCAGAAACCACCCAACCGTCATTAGTGCGCTTAAAGAAACCTTGACGCTGGAACTGCCTAATTTGGTACAGCTGGATGTATCCGTACTCAGTGGTCTTTTGGGCAGGGAAATTCTCAAAACCACACCTGATAATCTCAACAAAATTTTCTTCTGTAACTCTGGTACAGAAGCTGTTGAAGCAGCAATAAAGTTTGCCCGGTACACCACTAAACGCGAAAAAATTGTGTTTTGTGATCACGGCTATCACGGTTTAACCATGGGAGCACTGTCCTTAGTGGGCGACGAAATATTCCGTGAAGGTTTTGGACCGTTGTTACCAGGCTGTATCTCGGTACCGTTTAATGACTTGAATGCCCTTGAAAAAGCGCTTAGCGGTAAGGATGTGGCTGCTTTTATTGTCGAACCAGTACAAGGCAAAGGCGTCAATATACCTGACGATAATTATTTGCCGGAAGTAGAACGCCTATGTAAAAAATACGGCACCTTATTTGTCGCCGACGAAGTACAAACCGGCATTGGCCGTACTGGAAAATTTTGGGCTATTGATCACTGGAACGTACAGCCAGACATGATTTGCATGGCCAAAGCGTTGTCGGGTGGCTTTGTGCCGGTGGGCGCCGTGGCTATGACTCAAAAAATAATGGATACCGTCTACAACCGCATGGACAGAGCTGTGGTACATGGCTCTACTTTTGCCAAAAACAATATGGCGATGGCAGCAGGTCTTGCCACGTTGCATGTCATGGAAGCAGAAAAGCTGGTTGAAAACAGCGCCAAAATAGGCACTGACATCATCAACAGTTTAAATGCGCTCTCCGGCAAATATGAATTCTTAAAAGAAGCACGCGGTAAAGGCATGATGATTGCGATCGAATTTCAATCGCCGAAAAGTCTTACGTTAAAAGCGGCCTGGGCCATGCTTGAAGCCGCAAACAAAGGATTGTTCTGTCAAATGATCACTATTCCTTTGTTCAAAGAGCACCATATTTTGACCCAGGTTGCCGGGCACGGCATGAATGTCGTTAAACTGTTGCCGCCGTTAAACCTAACGACAAAGGATCGTGATCATATCGTCAGTGCGTTTGATAAAGCCATCGCCGACACACATCAAATACCCGGCTCCATTTGGGATTTAGGAAAAAACCTGGCGGGACATGCCTTAAAAGGTAAACGAGGCGGTTAAACCGAGATATCACCATGAAAAAAATATTCTCTTCAATATTACTATTAACGCTGTTGGCGCAGACGCATAGCCTTTATGCACATGCGGTCATCACAGACTATTCGTTAAAAATAACACCGATTCATGCTAATAAATCCGACCAAGTGGAACTTAGTTTCAATTCCAAAATTGAATTAGGCCTATCCCAAGTATTTCTAGTTCGTAAAGGTGATAAACACGAACTGCTAGAAGTGACTAACGGCAATAAACAGGGCCAAATCATTATTCATATTCCTGCCCTGGATGCCGGAGATTACGCACTCAGATTTAAAGTGTTCGCTGCTGACGGGCATTTAACCGAAGACATTATTCGTTTTAAAGTTTCTCAATAAGGTTCCAAATGGCTGGTATTGCTGATTTTCTAGATTCTTTGATTGGCGGCTTTGACCTGATTTGCTTCTGCATGGCAATCGGTGGTTTGTTCTGGGGATTGTTTTTACTTCGTCCTTGGGAAAATGACAATACGTCAAGCGCAGCCCTGAATACTGCACTGTTACAAAAAACCGTTGCCTTAATTTACAAAGGCGGTTTTTGGCTGGCCGCCGCACAACTGTTCAAAATCGTGCTTAAAATTTGGCTGATGGTGGCCGTACTCGAGCGCTGGCCCTTTCCTGAGTTTGCCCAGACCACCCAATTTATAGGCGGGATGGTGCGCGCTTTTTTAACAGCGTTGATGGCAGGCTATTGCTACTACATCTTGAGCAAACATCTGTTTTCCAAACAACATTGGATTACTGCTGGTTTGGTTGCCTTGCCGATGATAATTTCCGGCGCCTGGCTGGTGCATGCCGCTGGCCGTTTTGATAATCGCTTCCTATTAATGTCGCTCACGGTCATGCATCAATTGGCCGCTGCGGCTTGGGTTGGCGGTATATTTCAGCTGGTCAATGTTTGGCTTTTGCAGCGCAGCAATCAAGTGCCTGAGCAATCATGGTCGTTATTATTGAAGCGATTTTCCATTTTCGGGATCATTTCAGTCGGCCTGATACTGCTTTCCGGATTGCCTATTTCCTTGCAGTACATTGATAGCTGGAATGGCCTAATCGGTACCGGGTACGGTAATTTGTTGATGGTAAAAGTGGTGCTGTTGTCGCTCGCACTGGGCTTTGCTTGGCTTAACCGTTCTGCTGTATTGCAATTTGTTGGTTTTGGTAATGATTATGCGTTAAAAAACCGCGTTCCTTATTATGTGCAGGCAGAAACATTAGTATTAGTGATCCTGCTATTTACCGCCGCCAGTCTAGCGTCGCAACCACCGGCTATTGATATTCCAGATCTCACAGCAAGCTGGCAAGAAGTACTGGACACCTTCTCTCCCCGCTTCCCGAGAACCAGCTCACCTACTCATACCGACTTGATCGCAGGTGAAGCGGGACGTGTTGCTATTATCGGCCAAACTCCGTCGATGGCGGCGACTGAATGGTCAAACTATAACCATAATATCGCGGGCATATTCCTGACGGTGATGAGCTTCTTTGCCATGGTTTCATACATGAAATACCTACCGGCACCGCTGTCAGCTGTCGATAAATACGTCCATCTAACAAAATACTGGCCCTTAGGTTTTGTCTGTTTGGGGATATTTTTATTTTTCCGCAGTGATGCTGAAACCTGGCCATTGGGACCCATCGGTTTCTGGGAAAGCACCTTCAATAATGGCGAAGTTCTTCAACACCGTATCGCTACCTTATTGGTGCTTGTGCTTGGATTTATGGAATTAGCTGCGCGCATAACCAAGAACCCTAATAGCAAATTGCCTTATGTGTTTCCAATATTGGCGGCGTTTGGCGGCTTGATGCTGTTAACCCATTCGCATGTGGGTTTTCAAGCCAAAAGCGCGTTTCTGATTCAAGTCGGTCACACCAGCATGGGTATTTTTGCGTTGATTTTGTCTTGTGGCCGCTGGCTGGAATTAAAACTGGATAGTCCCGGCAAAGATATTGCCGGGTTTGTTTCTGTTTTTGCCCTGTTTCAGATGGGTCTTATTCTAATGTTCTATCTCGAACCCTTGTACTGATATGAATACATTATCTAAATACCCGCTGTTGCAAGACATTCACACACCCGCGGACCTTCGCAAGCTAAGCAAAGACCAGCTGAAACCCTTAGCCCAAGAATTGCGGGAGTACCTGACGCACACGGTAAGTATTTCCGGGGGGCATTTTGCGGCAGGCTTAGGCACAGTGGAATTAACCATTGCCTTGCATTACGTGTTCGATACACCGTCCGATCAGCTGGTCTGGGATGTCGGTCATCAAGCCTATCCGCATAAGATTTTAACCGGTCGCAAAGAGCGCATGACCACCATCCGCACCAAAGATGGCGTGTCCGCGTTTCCCAGTCGTGCCGAGAGTGAATACGATGCCTTTGGCGT
>JAQTQN010000158.1 GCA_028712225.1 Methylobacter sp. | reverse complement strand
CGTTGGCCCCATCACAACCAGGACGTCACCGGCGCTTAAGGTATGTTCTTTTTCGCCGATGGCAAAATGCAATTGGCTGTTATTTTTGTCGACCACGCCAATCAAAATAATATCGTGTTTGTTATCGAGTCTTAAATGACTGGTTTGGGTATTTTCAAAACGAGATCCGGCAGGAATTTCTATTTGTGCCATGTTCAAATCGTGGCGACCAAAGACGGCATTATCCATGATATTGGTAATATCCGGTTTAGTCAGCATGTCGTAAGTTTTTCGGCCGCAGATTTCGTAAGGGTCGATAATTTTATTCGCCCCGGCAGCCAAGAGTTTTTCGGCGGATTCCGGTTCGTCGACAATCGCGATAATCGTCAGGTTTTTATCGATAGCCCGGGCAGAGATGGTTAAAAATACATTGTCTGCATCGGCGGGATAAAAACAGAAGATCGAATCAACTGAGTCACCGATTCCCACAGATTTAAGCTCATCATCATTACGAAAATCGATGACGCGGGCTTCAAAACCTCGATCCGTGACTAACGCAGCTTCAGCTTCATCTTCGGCAATGAATAGCAGGCTGCATTGACGATGATTTAACCGGCCCATGACTTCCAAAGACATCAATCCATAGCCAAACACAGCAATACGTTTCATTGTTTGGCTCTCGGGTGCAGGTGACTATATGCCAATTCATTGCGAAAATGCGTGAGACTGTGTGTTCTGCCCAACACCACCAGCAGATCGTCGTCGCGTAACTGAAAATACTGTTCGGGATTAAAATAAAAATGTTGATTCTTCAGCGGGTAGCTTGCTTTGTGTTCTTTTGAAATGGGCGGATGCGCACTGATAATGCCCAGCAACAGTAGCTTGCGCACTTTAAAGTCAATTTCATTTATGGTTTTGCCATCTATAAAAGAACCGGTTAGTACGGGTAACGCTTCCATCAAAATATGGCTTTCTTCATGGAGAATGCCCAGGATAGCCTCGAAAGCAGTGGGTTGGCCAATGTACTCGGCCACCAGCATGCCCGCCATTTCAAAGGGTTGAATGACGTTATTGGCACCCGCTTGATACATCTTTTTAACATTTTCCTGACCATTGGCCCGGGAAATAATTTGAATATCTTTATTCAGATGCCGACTGGTCAGGGCTATGTAAACATTAGTCACATCATCCCCGGTAACACATAACACCGCAGAGGCGCCGTTATTGATGCGGGCGTTTTTTAACACGTCGTTTTTACTGGCATCGGCATGAATAACCAGGTAACCGAGTTGTTTAGCTTTAAGGACATGGTCTTCATTGATGTCCAATACGACAAAATGCTGGCGATCTTTATGCAATTGCCTGGCAATATGCTGTCCGACCCTGCCAAAGCCGCAAATAATCACAAAGCGGTTATAGCGATTTAATTCCGCATAAACAGTGTTTTCTTGTAATTCCTGAATTTCTTCGTTGAACGCGGTCACGATGATGGAGATAAAAAAGGACAACACGCCGACGCCGCTTAAGATAAGTGCCATTGCCACGATCCGGCCACCGACTGTGACAGGTGTGATGTCGCCATAGCCGACGGTCGCTACGGTCACGATGGCCCAATACAGCGCATCAAATAAACTGCTGACCTGACCGCCATCGTGGGTGTTTTCAAATAAGTAAAAATCAATCGTGCCGATGAAGATGATAAAGCCTAAAAATACACTCAGTGTCGATAATTCAAAGCGCTTACTGGCGAGAATATTGGCAAACAGTTTGATGCTGCTGAAGTAACGAAATAACTTAAACAGGCGAAAAACCAGCAACACACGCAGCACGCGTAATGGCCGATAACTGGGCAAAATGGCCAGTAAATCGATGATCGCCATGGGCGTGATCAGGTAATGTGCTTTTTTTGTGAACGCCTGCCACAACGCGTGTCCCGGTTGAAAAGGGCTGTTTAGGTATTCTGCCCGTTCGTAATGCTCAAGGATGATCTTGTGGCTGTCGCTATAAATCCAGCCGCGCAGCAGGTATTCCAAAATAAATATACCCACTACAGCCTGGTCAAACCAAAAGCCCAATGCATCGGGAGTGTGGTCTACCTCGTAAATCAGCTGGGCAACGCTAAGTAATACCAGCGTAATCATAAACACATCAAAACGGCGTTTAATTCGGCTGTTAGTGTTTTCCAGCAAATCATAGAAAAACCGCTTGGTGCGTTGATAGCGTTTGGAGTTTTTCAGCAAATAAGCAGGCCGGACGATGATGCGGGTCAGCATTTTTTGAGTTTCACGATTTTGTACAAGGGCGTAAATTGATTTCGTCAATGACTATGAAGGACCGGCTTGTGAGTATATAGGATACTGCGTTGACCATATCTTCGGGAAAAATAAATCGTAATTCTTATCCAACCCATAGATGGCATGGCATTGACTTTGATGATGTCATCGAGCTGCTTCATTGGGATCATTATCCGCCCGTCAGCAATCGCTAAGCCGAATCGGGAGCTTGTGTTTGAATTTCAAAAACACGATATGACCCTAAGATACAGATTCAAGGTGTAATCATAGAAGATAACTGCACGGCAAGATTGCTCGCCCTCTATTTGCATGGTCGTCCCCAGTTTCATAGGTTGATGGATTTTGCCAACCTATCTATGTGTCTGTTTTTATTAGACCACTACAACGGCTATCCCTACCGAAAACCATTAACAATCTTGAAGCTTAACTATACTTGCAGAGTTCTGTCTTGTCTGATTGTGCATTGATGCAGTAGCAGATTTAGACGCATTTCAAAAAAACTTTGCGAATGTCTCAATATCTAGGTATGAACTATATGAGTATTGCCGGGCACGTTCTTTGGGATTGGCTTTCATGATTATGGGGAGCTTACGAAGCCGCATTGTGTTCTTTTTTACCGTGCTGTTGATGATCGTTCAGCTGGTTGCTTTCTTTTTAATTAATAAAACCAGTTTAGAGATTGCCAAGAGCCAGAATATTGCTGAACTTAATACCGGTAAGCGAATTTTTGAGCAGTTATTATCGGATAATCGTCGTCGCTTAATCGATACGGCTGCGCTGCTATCGGCAGATTTTGGTTTTCGTAAAGCGGTAGCTACGCACGATTCGTCCACCGTTGAATCGGTGCTTACCAACCATGGGCGGCGGATCAGAGCCGATATGATGATGCTGGCTTCTCTCGATAATGAGATTGTCGCTGATACTTTACACCCCGGTGCGCCCTTAAAAAAAACACCCTTAGCACATTTAATTCGGGTTGCTGAGCAAAACGGGGAGGCATCGGCATTTATTATGTTAGACGACCATGCTTACCAGGTCGTGGTGGTGCCGGTCTTGGCCCCCGATCCAATTGCTTGGGTGGCGATGGGTTTTGTCGTTGATGATCGTTTAGCTCGACAGCTTCGTGATCTGACGAATTTACAGGTTTCCTTTATCCATCAGCGTATTGACAATCAATGGGCTATCTTGGCTTCCACGCAAGCCCCAACATTACACTCGGCCTTACTGAGTCAGGCGCAGCAACTAAATCCAACTAAAATAGCCCTGGCTGAGCCAATCGTCCTTGGTGATTATGCAACGCTGTTTTCTGTTTTACAGCAGGAAGAGCCACTGGTGTATACGGTTTTACAACGATCATTCAAAGAAGCGGTGCAGCCCTTTCAGCAATTGCGCCTGACTTTGTTTGAGCTTGGTCTGGCTAGTTTGCTGTTATCAGTCCTCGGCGGTTTCTTGCTTGCCAAAAAATTAACCGACCCACTGAAACTTCTAGCTGATGTGGTAGATAAAATCCATAAAGGTGATTTTTCGCAAAGTTCAGAGCTGCATGAGGCACAAAAAAGTCAATATGCAACCAGTATCGCGTCAACTCAAGAAGTGGAAACCCTGCGTTTGGCCTATATCGAAATTTTGCGTTTAGCGCATGAGGATGTGCTGACTGGTCTGCCGAATCGGGCGCTGTTTAATGATCGTTTGCAGCAAATGGTTGAGTTGGCAAAACGGACGCATGCGCCGTTTTCAGTGATGATGAGCGACCTTAACCGCTTTAAATTTATTAACGATACGCTCGGCCATCATGCCGGGGATGAAGTTATTAGAATTGTCGGTAAACGTTTAAAAAACGCTTTACGTGATTCGGATACGGTTGCCCGCTTAGGTGGCGATGAATTTGCCATGTTGTTAGCCACCGGTGATCAGGTACATGTCAAAACGGTTGCGCAGGGGATCCAGAAACAAATCATGCAAATCATGGAGATTGATGGGCACGAGCTGGATGTGAGTTGCAGTATCGGTATCGCGATTTATCCGCAGCATGGGCAAGATGCGGAAACGCTGTTGCGTCATGCCGACGCCGCCATGTATCAAGCTAAACGTGCCAAAAAAAGCCCGGTCATTTATGAGCCTAATAAGGATGATTATCAAGAGCTGCAATTGATGCTTTTGCATGCGTTGCCTGTAGCGGTGTCGGACAATCAATTGGTGCTTTATTACCAGCCGCAAGTCAGTGTGGCGACGTTAAAGACACTTGCGGTTGACACCTCGATTCGCTGGCAGCATCCCAGTCGTGGCCTGATAGAGGCATCTGAGTTTATGCCGTTTGCCGAGAGTGCCGGTTTAATGCCATTAATAACTCGCTGGCTGATTCAGACGGCAATTCGGCAATGTTCGCTGTGGCTCAAGCAAGGCTTAACTTTAAAGGTATGCCTGACTATTAGTGCGCAAGATTTGCTTGATCCAACGTTACCGATACTACTGACAGAAACACTTAGGCAACAGGGCGTCTCGGCCTCTTTGATTAAATTGGCAATAGATGAAAATGCCTTAAGTAAATCTCCCCAGGAAGCGTTAACGGCCTTAAACAGCCTGTATGAGTTAGGTGTTGGTCTCGTGATGCATCATTTTGGTCGTGGTTATTTCTCGTTGGAACAACTTAAGCATTTACCGTTGAGTGAACTAAAAATTGACCGAGTATTTATCAATAACCTGTTAAACGATCCAAATGACAACGCGCTTATCGGTTTTATGGTGGCCTTAGGGCAACGCTTAGGTTTCAAGGTCTCTGGTGATGCGGTGAACTGTGATGCAGTATTTAATGGCTTAAAAGCGTTAGGGTGCGATCAGGTGCAGGGAGATTGGATCAGTGAACCACTAAGCGCGGATGCCCTGACTGTATGGCTATCCGCGAATTCCAGGCAGTCGTCGGCTATGCTGGATGAATCAGCGGGTGACGCTGGCGAAGATGGTTTATTAACGGGGTCTTTGTAATGAAGCGGTATATAGGTGTGTTAAGTCTGACTGTTTTTTTTCCATTGATGCCTGTCCAGGCGCAATGGTTTGGACAAGCCGGTGCCGGCTATGAATTTAACAATAATTTACCTAACGCACAGCTAGACAGAGATATTAAAAGCGATAGCTTTTTTCGGGCTAACCTGTCGGCAGGGCAGTATTTTCAGTTGGCCGACTACACCGGACTGTCTGTATCAGCCGATGTGGGCGGTAGCCACTACCTACGTTTTAATGACTTAAATAATGTTTCTTATGGTGGCACGGCGACCTTGCGCCAGAAGTTTGGTTTAGGTGAGTTGGCGCCTTGGCTGAGTGTATCTGGATCCGCTGCGCATTATGATTTTGAACATGCTCCACGTTCCGGTTGGCGCTATAACGCGGCTATGACTGTCGGCAAGCGTTTGAGTGAGCGTTGGGAGGTGCAAGTGGGTTATCGTTATGAGGCGCGTCGATCAGATCAAGTCTTTAATATTCCGGGCTTGACGACGGCAGTATTGCATCCTCAAGAGGGAGCATCTGCAATTCCAGGTGATGCCTTTAATACTGATGCACATTCGGTATCGTTAACCGGTTTGTTTAGCGTGACTGATCGGTTGACGGCACATGCCAGTTATACTCGGCGGGAAGGGGGTATAACGGCGACCACACTCAGAAACTTGGAGGTGTTTGCGGCTTCGGAGTCGATTGCTGTGGACAGTGCATTTGGAAATAAACGCTACGCCTACAGAATTGAGGCGGCAACCAATCTCTATAGTGCGGGGCTCAGCTGGGCTTTAAACAGGCACAGCTCAGTGAATGTAAGTTATGAATGGATCGACAGTTCCGCAGGTCAGGGTATTGCGTATAACAGCCACTTGGCGCATTTAAACTTACTTTACAATTATTAATACCCATGAAAAAACGTTTATTAGCTTTGATGCCGTTGGTATTTACCGTATTGCAAGTAAACGCAGCTAATTTGCAAGCTACGGTGATTGATCTTGAGAATAATCCTGTTAGTGACGCGGTGGTGATGGCAACCCCCATTAAAATGCCGGTTGCTAAAAAAACACCAAAATCAATGGTGATCGATCAAGTTGACAAGGAGTTTATCGGTCATGTGACTGCGGTTCCGGTTGGCACGTCGATTAGTTTTCCTAATAAGGATAACATTCGTCATCATGTTTATTCATTCTCACCGGCAAAGCAGTTTGAGTTGCCGCTCTATACAGGCACTCCAGCAAAACCAGTGGTTTTTGATAAACCCGGGGTGGTTAAGTTAGGCTGCAATATTCATGATTGGATGGTGGCTTATATCTACATTACGGATGCACCGTATTTCATTACGACCGATAGTGAGGGTAAGGCTCAATTAGCTAATTTGCCTGCGGGTTCTTATACCCTGAAACTCTGGCATCCGCGTATGAATGCCGCTGAAGAAAGTACCCGGAAAAGTATCGAGCTAGGTCAGGTCGAAGATGCATCCGCTACCTGGCAAATAGAGTTAAAACCTGATTATCGTCCGCGTCG
>JAQTQN010000157.1 GCA_028712225.1 Methylobacter sp. | reverse complement strand
GGCATGTCGCTTAATTATGGGGAATGTGCGTTGATGTGGCGCGGCGGTTGTATTATTCGCAGCCAGTTCTTGAATGACATCAAGCAAGCCTATGATGCCAATCCTGAATTAGAAAATCTGCTGTTGGCCGATTTCTTTACGGACGCAATGCAGAAAGCCGATTCCGGTTGGCGCAAAGCGGTTGTTCTTAGCGTCGAGTCTGGTATTCCGGCGCCTGCGTTCTCCTCTGCACTGGCTTATTTCGACGGTTATCGCAGTGAGCGTTTACCGGCGAATTTACTGCAAGCGCAGCGGGATTATTTTGGCGCCCATACTTATGAACGCGTCGATAAACCCCGAGGCCAATTCTTTCATACCGACTGGACCGGTCATGGCGGTAAAACCGCGTCGACTACTTATACCGTTTAAGTTTCAAGTCACTTTTTCGTGGGAGCGACGCCTACATCGCGACGTAGGCGTCGCTCCCACATATCAATACGACTCAGCCGGGAGATTTCCGAATGAATGCAGAACCCTGTACCTACGTAATTTTTGGCGCCACCGGAAATTTATCCCGAATTAAGCTGATGCCTGCGCTCTATCATTTAGATGTGGCCGGACGCTTGCCGGAAGGTACGCAGATTTTGGCTATCGGTCGCAGGCCTTGGGATCAGCAGCAATGGCTAACGGAAGTGAGGGAGATGATCGCCAGCAAAATCAAAACTGATTTTGATGAAGCCGTGTTCCAGCGCTTTAGCCAGCGCTTGCAATATCATCGAGGCGATTTGCAAGACCCGGAATGTTATAGCGGTTTGGCGCTTACCCTGGCTGAAAAGAAATTTCCTAAAAATATCGCCTTTTATTTGTCGATTAGTCCGTCCGATTTCGGGCCGGTGATGGAATTGCTAAGCAACAATAATTTATTCAATGAAGAAACCGGCTGGCGCCGGGTGATTATTGAAAAGCCGTTTGGTTATGATTTGGACAGCGCCCAAGCCTTGCAAAAGCGCATCAGCCATTATTTAACCGAAGAACAGATTTACCGTATCGACCATTATCTGGGTAAAGGTATGGTGCAAAATGTGTTGGTGTTTCGCTTTGCCAACGTGATGTTGGAGCCGTTATGGAATCGCAATTACATCGACCATATCCAGATTACCCACTCCGAAGACTTCGGCATCGGCAGCCGGGGCGATTATTACGATACCTCCGGTGCGTTGCGCGACATGCTGCAAAGTCATTTATTGCAGCTGCTAACCCTGGTTACCATGGAGCCGCCGGTGTCGATGGAGGCGCATTCGTTACGGGACGAAAAGGTCAAAGTATTAAAATCAATTCGACCTATTCCGAAAGATGCGGTCCATGCCTTTGCATTTCGCGGGCAGTACGGTCCTGGTGTAGTCAATGGTGAAAAAGTAAAAGGCTATTTGCAGGAAGAAAAAGTCCCCGCCGATAGCGTTACCGAAACTTATGCGGCGATGAAGCTCTACATCGATAACTGGCGCTGGCGCGGCGTGCCGATGTATTTGCGTACCGGCAAACGTATG
The DNA here is from genome assembly GCA_028712225.1 of Methylobacter sp. Classification (GTDB taxonomy): domain Bacteria; phylum Pseudomonadota; class Gammaproteobacteria; order Methylococcales; family Methylomonadaceae; genus JABFRC01. The sequence continues at coordinate 5,285 of JAQTQN010000157.1, read as the reverse complement.
GCCAAAGCGCAATCGACCATTTCCATTTGTTTTCGCCATCCGCCGCTGCAATTTTTTCGCGATACCGAAATTCATTGCATGAACCAAAACTGGGTGCTGCTGGGCATTCAGCCGGAAGAGTGCATTCGCATCGAAATGACCGTCAAAGAACCCGGCCTGGAAATGGCCACTCGCACCCGCAGCCTGGATGCCAGTTTCCGTAATCAGAATGAAAAAGCCATTGATGCTTACGAAGACTTATTACTGGATGTGCTCAAGGGCGACAGCTCGCAATTTCTGCGCTTTGATGAAGTAGAATATGCATGGCGGATTGTCGACCCCATTCTACGAACCTGGGCTTTGGAGCGGGATTTTATTCCCATCTATCCGGCAGGATCCTGGGGGCCTCAAGACAACCGGCTATTTGAAAAAGAAGCGCAATTTTGGCGCAGTTCTTTAAATCCAGAGTGTAAATAAATGCAAGAAAACAGCCGCTGGCATGTTTTTGATAATGCCGATCAAATTGCTGTCGCTGCCTGTCAGCAAATTCTTAAGGTCGCTGAACGGGCTATTGACGATCACGGCATGTTCAAACTGGTATTAGCCGGTGGCAAAACCCCGGAAAAAGTCTATCAGATGCTGGCACAAGCCGATGCCGATTGGGCAAAGTGGCTGATTTATTATGGTGATGAGCGTTGCCTGCCTGCCGATCATCCCGACAGAAACAGCGTCATGGCTAACCAAGCATTGCTTAGCAAAGTGTCCATTCCTGCCGAGCAAATTCACACCATGCCTACCGAAATCGGTACTGAGCTCGCAGCGGCTTTCTACCAGCCGCTGGTATCCGCAGCGCTACCGTTTGACTTGGTGCTGCTGGGTATGGGCGAAGACGGTCACACCGCCAGTCTGTTTCCTGATCACCAGCACAATAAGGATGAACTGGTGCATGCCGTCTATAGCTCGCCCAAACCGCCACTGGAGCGTATTACTCTCAGTGCGGCGGCATTAAGTACCAGCCATGAAGTCATTTTTTTGATTGCCGGCGGCAATAAACAAGAGGTTATTAAACACTGGCAACAAGGCGCGGATTTACCGGTTGCCCGTATTCAGCCGGAAAACCCGATGGATATTTATATTTTGCGGGAATATTTCCAGGCTGTCACCACACCGGATCTATCTTCTAACTATTACGGTCAACAAGGGTATGCGCTGGACAGCACTAATCAGCATCGTGATAATATGCCGGATTGACCAATCTATAATATAAAGGCAGGTCAAAATTATATTGAGCCACGTTAAAGGACAAAAATATGCTTATCAAAGACAACGAAATTGCTGACATCAACACGCCTACTGGCGATATGCGCTTGCATATTTTTCGCCCGGCGGCGCCAGGAAAATACCCTGCCGTGCTGATGTATTCAGAAATATTTCAAGTAACAGCGCCTATTCGACGCACTGCAGCTATGCTTGCCGGGCATGGTTTTATTGTTGCCTGCCCGGAAATTTATCACGAGCTTGAGCCTGCCGGTACTGTGCTTGCTTATGATGAAGACGGTACTACTCGCGGCAATGCGCACAAGATCACCAAGGAACTTTCTTCCTATGACAGCGACGCACGTGCAGCGCTTGATTATCTGAAATCGCGCGAAGATTGCACTGGCCGCCTTGGCGTAATGGGTATTTGTATCGGCGGACATCTTGCATTCCGTGCTGCGATGAATCCGGACGTATTAGCGACAACCTGTTTTTATGCCACAGATATTCACAAAAAAGGCTTAGGCCTGGGCACTAATGACAATTCTTTGGATCGCGCCGGTGAAATCAAAGGTGAATTATTGCATATCTGGGGGCGCCAAGATCCGCACGTTCCATTGGAAGGTCGCAACTTATTAAAAGCACGTCTTGAAGAAGTGGGTACGCGATTTACATGGCATGAGTTTAACGGCCAACATGCTTTTATGCGTGATGAAGGCCCACGATATGACCCGGCATTAGCGTTACAAAGTTGGGGCTTGTTGCTGGAGTTATTTCATCGCCGCTTGGGCTGGGGTGATCTTGACGTCGCATCAGATGGCGCGCCTGCTGAAAGTCGACATTAAAACACCTGTCAAACCGGTAAACTTTAAAGGACAGGCCGTGCATTGAGTTGTACGGCCTTTCTTTTTTGCGTCCAAAAAATTAGTTAATCAAACTTCTGCGCCACTTTAACTTTGTCCCTGCCCGTGCCAAATTGAATCAATGTAAAACAAAGAACCTGTTCAACATTTCCGTAGCGGTAGCGCTAAAAATGCTAAGTTGACGAATTGCAGGCTGATGTTGAGCAAACGCTCAGTATTTTTCCAAAGCCTTCGGCATGTTCTATCCGCGTAAACGATCTTTCGGCCGGGCTTTAAATGTATGTAGTTCGTTACGTTTGGCGACTTGCGCGGTTGCCCCTGCCCCAGTAACGATTTAACATCATCAGCAAGGGTTGTCCGGTATAACCGCCATCGACCAGTAATGGTGGCGCTCTGGCAAGCGCCCCTTGATGATCTGTGATATTCGCAGTGGTTACCGTTATGGCATAGTAGTCAGCCCTGAAAAAACCCTATACAATTGATTTATATAGATAAAAAGCTAAATTAGCCAGCTGCATTCGACCGGTAATGTTAAAATATACTCACGTTTTCCGGTCGACAGGGTGAAAAATGTTAATGGCTTCTAGTACTGGTCATCAGACCAATTTATTCGGCACCGATTTGCTTGAGCAACTGGATCCAAGCGATCCACTACTTCGGCTTGCCAGTGTGCTTCCTTGGCAGCAACTGGAGCAAGCCTTTACCCAACATTACAGCCAAGGCATCGGTAGACCGGCCAAACCGATTCGGCTGATGGTGGGGCTGTTAATCCTCAAGCAATTGGAAAACTTAAGTGACGAAGCCGTGGTGCTGCAATTCAAACGCAATCCTTACTACCAAGCCTTTTGCGGCTTCAGCCAGTTCAGCTGCAAACAGCCTTGCGACAGTACCGAATTAGTGCATTTTAGAAAACGCATTGGTACCGAGGGCGTCGACCAGCTGTTTCAACTCAGCGTTAAACTGCACGGCAACGCCGCGCTGGAGGAGACCGTTAACATCGACACCACGGTGCAGGAAAAGAGCATCACCTATCCCACCGACGGCAAACTGGCGATCAAAATCATCAATCGTCTAAACAAACTGGCCAAGACTTACGGCATTCAACAGCGGCGCACCTACGGCAAAGAAATCAAAGACCTGCGCCTCAAACTGCGCCATTTTCGCCATGTCAGCCGCCGCGCCAAGGCCAAGAAAGCCTTGAAACGCTTGCGCACTATTGCCCATACCCTGATCCGGGAATTGCGCCGAACCTTGCCGTGCTACGGCCTATTCGAGCGCTACCAGAAAGACTTTCTGTTCTGCGAACGCGTGCTCACTCAGCAACCCAAAGACCACGATAAAATCTATTCCCTGCACGAACCCGAGGTGTATTGCATCGGCAAGGGCAAGGACCATAAGCCCTACGAATACGGCAACAAAGTCTCCATTGCCGCCACCGCCAAGTCCAATGTCATCGTTGGCGTGGTTAGCCATCCCCACAACCTACATGACAGCAAGACCCTGCCGGAGGTACTGGCTCATTGCCAAGCCAATCGCGGCACGATGGTCAAGGCCGGTGTCTGCGATCGCGGCTATCGCGGCCCCAAAACTGTGGGTGAGACGCACATCGTCCTGCCTGCGTCACCTCTTAAACGCGACAATCGCTACCAACAGGACAAAAAGCGCAAACGCTGCCAGTGCCGGGCCGCTATTGAGCCCATCATTGGGCATCTAAAATCAGATTTCCGGTTAGTGAGAAACTTCTTGAAGGGCGTAGCAGGTGACTGCATCAATGTATTGATGGCGGCGATGGCTTGGAACTTCAGCCTCTGGATGAGGCTCTTTTTTGCGCTGATGTTGGGGGGCAAGACTCAAGCTCTCCACAATCTACGCAAAAAGGCCAAACTACCGCTATTCATCAAGCCCCAGCGTAACCCAAAGGTGCTTTTCGCCTGAACAGGCCATAGCTTGTCATCGGATAGGCTACTTTAGAGGCACTTTTTCAGGGACGACTAAGTATCTACACAACTTTTCCAGGGAATTGCTGGACAGTGTTTTTAAACAGATAAACGCCTCTTGTGTGTTTCTCTCCATGACCTGAGCATGGAGAGAAACATCCATAAATCTCGTCACCGCCCGCTAAGTTTGCTTAAAAATGTTCGCAATTCAGAGGCTTCTTTGCTGTTGTCGGCGGCGATTGCCCAGACCGCGATACAAGCCATGCTCGCGACTAAGAGTCGTTTGGCAATGATCTGGGCGGACTCTTGTTGTCAGGACTCAAGATGGTCTGCCGATTTGACTCGCTTGGCTGGCGCCAGTTGTACCATTACGTGATGCTTTTGACCTCTACGTCACCGACGTTGGTCAATAGCAGCCACTATGCTATCACCCTCGCCCGCGTCAGAAGGATGCGACGGTCACCTGTCTTGATACGCGATGCAGCCGCTGACTTCGTCAAGATGAGTGTTAACCGGTGCGGTCGGTTCCCATAACGGTCGGCATTATCATCGGCACTGAGCAGCGGTCATGCCTGCATTCAAGTGTTCGCTTGAATTGATGCGATCAAGCCCCCGAGGGTGATGGGGATTGACGATCCGTGGGTCTAGCCCTGTCAGTGTTTTTTAAAGTCATAGGTCTTCATGCTATTTTCTGAGAAATCTTGTGTAGATACTTATGCTCAATTAAAGGGGTAATGACTAGCATAACTAAAACATCCCAAGAGCGAGTATCGTATACGTCAATCAAGCCATCGGCTAAATGGATGATGTCACGCAGTAAAGCGCCGCATTAGTAGAATAACCTCAGTTCGGTTTAAGAATACTGACACAGGGCCAGCAACTCATCGTCACGTAAATTAAGAGCTGGTTTTTTCTCTTGCTACGAATAAGCGACCAGACACGCTACGACATCGGAAAAGTAATTAAGTAAAGAGCGATGACGAGAATGTTCGAGGTTAAAAATGTTTTTTGGCTGGTCATTGATGGTTTCAATAATACTGCGCTTACGCAACAAACATTTATCAAAGGCATCAATGACCTGGGCTTTCACGTTCTTTTTCAAAGTTGTCACCAAATTATACCAATCCCAATAAGTTTCTAAGCTAATATCGCCCACTGTCGCGAGCAAAGAGTTCGGATGGAATCAGGTTGATTGGCGAAGCGGTTCGAAGCTTGGCAGCAGACATCAACAATGTCGTCATAGTTTTTG
>JAQTQN010000013.1 GCA_028712225.1 Methylobacter sp. | reverse complement strand
ATTGCAGCCAGCGCAGGAAGTGATCATGGGTGACAATCGACCCGTCTTCATTAGTGACCTTTTGACCACGCAGGCGTGAGAGTTTCACAGCGGACGAAAGCCGGGATTCGATATTGGCGCATTCGCGCTTGAAGTAGTTGATCAAGCCTCGCGTGCGGGCCTTGTGGTCGGGAGCTTTGGCTTCGTCATCGAACATCAGCTCTACGAACTTGCTTTGGGACAGCAAAGGCGGAAAGTAGGTGATTGACAGCACGAAATAGCCTTCATACATGGTACCCAAACCCTCGAAAAGCCGCCGCCGTTCTTCATCAATAGCGGCTGACACAGGATCGGGAAAATGGGAGAGACCGGCTTCCGTATAGTTCGGAGCCGGTCGGCGTACAGCGTCAACATGCACCATCCATCCATTGCCAAGGCCGGATAATGCTTGGTTGATGCGGAACGACACCATTTCCCGCTGTTCGTCGGTGCTGCTTGCATTGTCATCGCCTTGATAGAGCCAGGATGCCATAAACGTGCCGTTCTTCCCCACGATCACGCCGTCATCGACCATCGCGGCGTAGTTGAGGAGGTCGGCCAAACCGGCGTCTTTGGAGCGGTACTTTTTCAGCTTCAAATCGGCATTCACATTACGGATGCCACCATACAGAATGAGAACCATCAAAGTACCGAGAACCGCAATAATAGTTGTGATCACTTGAATCGTCATTGGTATTGCTTCCCTTGGCTATTAGGATTGAGTCGGAAAGGGGTACTACGCGGCGGGTAGTACCCCTTTAGTTTATTGCCCTTATTGCCCTTGTACTTGCGATGTCTCAGGTACACAAAGCGCATTTTTGGATCGGACTTTGCCATGAGTCGGCACGCGAAAAGTGCGGCAAGCCACAAGGAAATTCCAAATACCGTCGCCCTCAATTCCTGAGCACTGAATATCAACGCAAATGCCACCAGGCCAGCGAACATTACCAGTTCACGATCCCCGCCCATGAACAGGTTGTCTCTATTGCCGGCCCGACGAATTGGTATTGATCGAATAGCCATGATTATGCAATCCGTCCAGTAACTATCGCGGTGGCGACCTTGGCTTGATAAATCACGGCTTCACCCAAAGAGGCTATTTCAGCGCCCTTGCCGAAGAAGGAACTCATCATATTCTGTGCGCCGACAAGCAGTGCCATGACCAGAACGAGGAAGATCAATGTTCGGAAGAAACCATTGAGGTCGCCACCGAATATCAATACGCCGCCAGCGATCACGATGCCGATGATAGACAACGCGAACGCCACCGGGCCGGTGACGGAATTCTGTAGGCTGGTTAACCACGATTCATAAGGCAGCGAACCGCCCGTGCCTGTGGATGCGAAGGCGTGTTGAGGAGCCAAGAGGATGAACGCCCACAGCAACGCCAGGCCGATATAAAACATGGTTGGGTGGTTAAGGGTGAGGGGTTTACGGGACAGATTTACTTGCATTGGAACTTCTCCTAGAGGGTTTTGGTGATGTAGCGGCCGTTCTCATACCCGGAAATCTCAAGGATTTCCTGTATGCGACGACCATCCTGAGTTTTGGCGATATGAACAACAACATGAACTACCTCGCCTATCAGCGGTTCAATATCTAATGGAGCCGACTCATTACGGGTAATGAGTGACTTCAAACGAGTCAAGCCAGCGGCAGCATTATTTGCATGGAGGGTGGCAGCCCCTCCTTCATGTCCTGTATTCCAGGCATCAAGCAAATCTAACGCTTCCGCTCCGCGCACTTCGCCAACCAATATACGGTCTGGCCTCATGCGTAAAGTTGTTTTGAGTAATGCCGTCATAGGCACATCAAAAGAGGTGTGGTACTGGACGAAGTTTTCAGCGGCGCACTGAATTTCACCCGTGTCCTCGATGATAAACACCCGCTCGGTGGGATCACACACCACCATTTCATTGATAATGGCATTTACCAGCGTGGTCTTGCCAGAGCCAGTGCCGCCAATAACAAGGATGTTTCGGTGATTAGCGACAAACGATTTTAGTGCTTCATAGTGCGTTGGCGTCATGATTCCGGCATCAACATATTGCTCAAGCGTAAAAATGGCGATGGCCCGCTTGCGGATGGCAAAAATTGGTGCCGGAACGATGGGGGGAAGTTGGCCAGCGAAGCGCGAACCATCAAGTGGCAACTCACCCTCGATGATAGGCTTTACTCTGGTAACTTCTTTACCGTGATAGCCAGCAACGGTTTTTATGATTGCCTCAGCTTGCGCTGTACGTAAAGTGCCGATGCACTTCATGCCCTCGCCCAGACATTCTTGCCACAGTTTGCCGTCAGCATTAAGCATGATTTCGACCGTCTTGGGATTATTCAGCGCCGCCATGAGCAAAGGCCCCATATCGCGTTCAAGCTTTTTCTTAGCCCGCTCTTTCACGCTAGTAAAACTATCGTCTGATTCTTTCATCAGGTATTTCTCGGGTGGCCTTATTTACTTTTATTTGAAGGATAAAACGAAAACAATAATATTATATCCCCAAGAGTTTAATTATCCATACAATATATTAAATTTTTTAGTATTTTTTTAAATATATTTAAATTGATCAAGGTGACGATTCGGTTTGTCACTGACGGCTGTTTTTAGCCGCTAAAATTTTTAGGCTTTTGGGGAGGTTAATACTACTTAGGATAAATAGAATTAAGCTTGATAATATAGGCAGAAACTACCTATTGTCAAGCGCAATTTTTAGGGTCTTCTTTTTGAATTATTGGCAGACAGCTTGTTGCTTTCTTTAATGACACTACCGCCCATAATGGACAAGGCAACGCTGATATTGCTTCTTCGTTTGCTAACCACGCACGCACCGTTCTTGCATTTACGGCTCGGTAGGTTTCCTTTGTTATCAGTTCTGCGGCTTTCGCTTGGGTAATGCCGTATTTCACAAGTATTGCCCTGAACTCTTTCTGGTTATTAATTCTTTCTTGATTCTGTTCCATTTTTTTAGTCGCTTTGATCGGCTTTTTGTTGAGTTATACAGAGATATTTTATTTTGATGATTGTTTGCTTTTTTTAGGTTTACTGGTATTTGCTGTATCCATCTGTTTTCTTATACTATCTTTATTAATCTGATCCCATTGCCGTACCCTGAACGCTTGATACTCAGTCAGAACTGCTGAGATACGTAAGAAGCCATGTGGCAGGCTTCGCGGGGCTTTCCCACCTGCCAGCTCATCTAATGCATCCTTGTCCAAATCGGTTAATTCTAAGAGAAGTGGTAATGGAGTTTCCAAAGCTTCTGCTATAGCTTCTAAGATTCTAAGTGACGGGTTGGCCCTACCGTTAGTTAGATCGCTCAGAAACGAGTCCGAGATGTCAGCACGTAAGGCTAGCTCATGTTTTGTGATGTTTCGTTCGTCGAGCAGGCGCAGTATGTTTGTAAATAATATTTGGTTATACACGTAGTAAGTTATCCTTATTTTGTTTTAGCGGCTAAAATGCTTGATTTTGATTATTTGTTTAGCTAATATATTTTATGTATATAAAGCGTATTAACGCCAAGAAGAATCTTACCTGATATAGCTAAGATCGAATATAACAAAAGGCATCTGCAATCTAAAATAACCAAAAGCAAAACATTAATAAGACTTGACAGACCACCTTTGATAATATATTAGATTCCCACTATATCAGGTTAAATTCTGTCCACAAAAGGGAACATAATGAAACATGCCAAAACGATTGCCGCAAAGATACCAGCCAACCTTACTAACGATGAGGGCACCGGCCAAGTCGATAAGCTGCATCGTAACGCCTATTTGAACAGTAAGGGCATAAAACCTAACTCACCATGTCAGCTTGACTTGTTTGATAGCATCGCCGAGCGTAACGATTTACGCCACATACCTAATGACTACGCGCGTAGTTCCCTTTTTACAGCCAGAAACAAGAAAGCGCCGCGCAAATCATTGGTTCACGAAAAATTATTTCATTACAATGAACACGTTTCTATTCTTTACACAGGCATTGAGTTACGTGCGGAAGATGATGAAATTGTTTGGCTGCAAATACTTAATTATGGAAAAGCGGTGTCTTTAGGGGAACCGTTTGATTTTTCTGTTAAGGATTTGGTTCGGGATGTGAATTGGTCAAAAAGTGGACGTAACTACAACCGGGTGCGAGAGTGTATTTCACGGCTCAAGGCTAATGAAGTGTTAGCACTGAATAACAAAGCATACGGGAAAAGCGGGGCAATCTCGCTGATACAAAAATATGAAGTACTCAACGATGCTGATGGCAGGCCCACTCAATACCGTGTCTGGATTAACCCGAATTTGATCCTGTTGTTCGCTGGTAACACCTTCACCAGTCACAATTGGGAGGTTTACCGCGATTTATCGCCAGTGGCTCGCCGCCTGGCTGATTACATCGAGAGTCACAAACACCCCTTTCCGTTATCACTGGAGAAGTTCCGACAAATGTGCGGATCGATCGACGCAAAAACCTTCAGTTGGCGTCAAACGGTTAGAAAGGCTTGCTCCGAGGTGCAAACAGCAGGAATTGCCGATAATGCATTTCTTGCTAAAGACGATAAGATTTGTTGCATCTGTGGACACTAAGAATGCATAGGTCAAACGACACGTTTTTTCTTAAAACCTAATCGTTATCCACAGATTTCGGCTTTACCGTGTCGTATGACCTATGAAGCGTGTCGTATGACCTATCTCGTTTTGTTAATCATAGGTCAAACGACACGTTTTTGAGCGTAAATTATCATTAAGGTTAGATAACTGCCGCTAGGGGAACCATCTTATCCACAGATTTACCTTAAACACTCTTAAAAAGACTTAAAATAACCCTAAAGCGTGTCGTTTGACCTATGAAATTAAGTAAACTTCGAAAATTCCTATTATAAAGCGTGTCGTATGACCTATGAAAGCGTGTCGTTTGACCTATGAAAGCGTGTCGTATGACCTATGAGCCTGTATTGCATATGTTTGTTTTTACTGTTTTTTTAGGTTATTTTGTCCGGCTCTAACCATTCTTTTAACCGTTTCTTTAACCAAAAGAAAGTATCAGTATCTGTTACAGCCTACAAACATAAACCCTAAGACCTGCAAATATCCGCATTTTCGGCCCGAATTAAATGAAAATGAGCCCACATTATTTACAAACAGCCTGCAAACATCGCTCAGGACCCACATTGTGTGCAAATAAGAAAATACAAGCTCTTTCAATGAAAGCGGCCACTTGAAATGAACTAATTGAGATTTTATGACTGGCAACCGTCGGCCAATCGGAGACATTGAAGGATTTCAGCGTAATGGCGGAAGCAAAACAGAAAGCTGTCGTTCAGTGTCGGAGATGACCGGCGGACCGTAGGCGGGCGAAGCCCAACGACAGGAAGTCCGCGTCGATCGACCTGTTAGGCAGCAACGAGTTCACTGGAGACCATCCGTGGCATCCTTCTCCACCGCCTTTTGCGATTGACGGACACCTAGGGGCGTGTAAGTAGTCTTCGGCACTCCACCTGCAGCTTTGTGTGCACGCAGAGCACGCTTTATGCGTCCGGGCGGCATCGGAATGCTTGCCGGGGATTCGCGCTGCTCTATCGCTTGACCCCAGTACTCCTTATACATGTTACGGTGAATCTGATGAATCTGAGAGCGGGAAATTCGATCAAAGAAGCCCGTTCTGGCCAAGAGATCCCGAAGACGGGCTCTGCTGGGATGGGAGAGAGCCACCAAGAAGAAGTAGCGGCATTCGAAGAAGGTGATTTGAGCGAATACCAATTCCTTGTAGGCATTAATCAGCAAATGATCAGGCGCTCCACGGACCATGTGCTCAAGCAAAACCTCGAAAGTGTCTACTAAACGGCCTTGGGGATGTATTTCCGTCCCCACAATTTTGAAGTTCCGGAAGTGCAGGTAGTCAATGCGCTGCAGATCGTTCTCTGTGAGAGAGCCGCTATCCCACCTGCCCTGCACGTCTCGCGGCATACCGTTCACACCCTCCTCCACGACACCAGCGTCTACCCTGTCCAAGGCCTTTCGCAGAACATCGCGACCTGTTGCCTCCCCCACACGAACCCCCGCGAGGGTCTGGCGGTAAATATCCAACAGCCTGAACAAGATCTCTTCATAGCGGCCCTTCTCCTCCTTCTGCCGGTTATGCTTGGCCGCCTCTTCCTGCGTACGAATTTGCCGCTGCTGCAGCAACAGCGTGATAATTAGGCCGCCAAAACCGAGCGCTGTGAAGAGTGACGTGAGTCGCCCAAAGCTGTCACCGTATACCCCGTACTTTTCCACGGTCTGTTCGGCAGGTGTAGGTATACCGCTCGCGACCGAAAACCAGTAGATGGCGACCATCAGTAGCGCCGCCGGTGGCCACCAAAAGCCATCGACAAGGCATGACAAAACTTTGCCCAGTCGCTGGCCGAACCGGCGAATCCGCGCCGCGATTGAAGATGTCTTGCCATTCATTTCAGTCGGTTCCTCAACCCTCAGATTACTCGCGGTCGTATTTGTTGGCTATGCGGCCTAACAAGTGATTAAATTGTTTCTGTATATCATCCCTGATTGAATGACTCTAGGCAACTTACTAAGTAAGGCCAAGCAAAATGCTAGCTGCTAACTGGCCCAGTGTGAGCGAAGCTACAATTTGACGACATTTGAGCTGCAAGCCTTGTGTGGAAAGGCTTGCACACATACTCTCTCAAAAACCTACATTTTTAGGACACCGAACAAGATATCAAGTTGCCGCCCAAAATATCGCATTTTCATCTCTCAAAACAGTCTCCTGAAATATCTTCTCAAAACTTTGATTGTTCCTATGAGTTTTGGGAGATGCGGAGCGTAGGCATCTAAAGTAGCTTTTGCTTATATGTCGTCAAATTGTAGCTTTGCTCCCACTGGGCCACATAGTTGAGTACTATGCATAGTGGCCGCTATGTAAAGCTTAACATAGCGGCCAAAAGCGGTCAGTTGCACAATGAAAAAAAATATATGTTTGTCGATACGTGAAGATAGATAGTTAGCATTCAGTTAAAAATCCTGAGTTTATTGCTTAGATTGTGGCAATCAGAGAAGATATACGGAAACCATATACACGATTTGTTCGATTTCACAGAGGTCAATTTGCGCATTAAAGAAGAATTCAAAAAATCTGGCTATTTTTGGCTTCCCTCAGATCCAGAGCGAAAGATACCTGGCACGCTTGTTATCACGGACGGAGGAAACATTGAGCTTGAAGTGATTGGTCTGTTCGATGAAAGCATTGAAGGGTTAAATAGAGTTGGAAATGGCAAGCCTGAATTGGAAAGAATTATTGGGCATATTGAGAAGCACGGCTTGGTTACACTGGATGATTGCTTCTATAAAAACACAACTGTTTTTTTAGGCGCCATTTCCAAGTCCCCTGTCCATGTTAAGAAGGCTCTCATTGGCAATGCTTATGATGATAAAGCAATAGTCTTATTTAATACGTTCCAATTTTCGGTAGAAGGCATTGATGAGTGGATTGGATTAAGTGGGATTAATGTTGAGCGTCAATATGAAAAGCGAACGGCGTCAATAACGTACTCGCCACTGGAAGATATATCATTAAATCTCAATAATGGGATGAAACTATTGATCACCTTCAAAGAGGCTCTCCCGGGATCTCCTATTACAACAGAAGCAAAAATCACGCAGAAGACATATTTTAAGCTTGTATCCGAACAGGAACGCCCACCAAGTGATTTTATCTCAGCAGCTTATAATATTACTAGACTCCTCGGCTTTGCTATCGATAAAACCGTATGTATCGAACAGGTGTCAGCAACTTCAAATGCTATTCGCCAAGATGTTAATAATGGTAAAACCGTGCCCGTTTCTATATCACTTTACTATGCAAGTCTGCCTTATACGAAAATTGAGCCAAAGATTGACAGGAATGGAATGCTATTTAAATTCGAACAAATTCGAGAGGATGCGGAGCGCATAGTTAATAACTGGTTTGATGCTTATAATGAAATTGATCCAGCATTGAATCTGTATTTTTCCGCAAAGACAGGAGCACACGAATACTTAGAAAGCAAGTTCTTAGCACTTGCTCAGGGGCTTGAAACTTTTCATCGTAGAACCTCGAATGAAAAATTGATGAATGAAGCTTTTTTTAATGAACTTTCTGAAAACTTAATCAAGCAATGTCCAGAGGAAAACCAAAAGTGGCTATCTGAAAGGCTGAAGTACGGAAATCAAGTTGGCCTTTGTCGGAGAATAAAGAGCATCATTGAGCCATTTAAAAAATTCCTTGGAAATAGCAACCAACGAGACGAACTAATTGGGAGTATCGTAGACACGAGAAACTATCTAACTCATTACGACAAATCTTTAGAGTCAAAAGCGGCGACAAGTGGTAGAGATTTATATTTTCTTTGCCTCAAGATGGAAGCAATTTTCCAGCTTCAATTGCTTCAGGTGTTGGGTTTTACTCAAGCAGAGGTCAAGTCTGTTTTTGATAATAGCCATGAGTTACAGCAAAAACTTAATTGCCGCCGGAGTGCTTGATCGTTGGCTCTCTCCTATCCTCACCGTCCGTTCAGGGTCGTCAGGAGAAATTCCAACAGCAATTTTTCAATAATTCCGATGGTCCGCTTTGTAGGGAACCTGGGTATTTCTGAAAGCAGCCTCTCAAAACGGGCATATGTTTGTTTTCTGATCGCCTCCCATCGGCCAGGAAGAGTCATTCACGACTGACCGCTTTATGGCAAACAAATTAGCATCATGGAGTTCGTCTGTGTGCCACTAACAGTCGATCAAACATTCCAGCTCAATGGCAGACGAGAACCAGAAAATTGCCGTTCAACATCAGGTACACACCCTAATTGCTGATATACCGCGCCATAATTTAGTTTTCATCAATTCTATTTGAATCGCCATCCTTCAGCGAAATGTAATCAAAATTCCACCTGACAAAATGATCACGTAAATCAATAGTTAACTCATGCCGTCTCATTGCGGGCGTAATTGCTTCAAAAAATGAAGTGTTTTCCCCCTCTATAAAAGGACAAGTTAACCCGTCTATTTCGTTAAAGGCACTTAAAATTGATTCCATTTTATCGAATAGCACAGAAAAAGTTTCCTCTGATGATCCTTGTCTATGCAATGCAAACAAACGGACAATGTAGTGTTCCGATTCTGAAAAAGGCTCAAGATTTAGATACAGTCCACCAGCATGCTCTAAACCATCATCAAACATTCCTTGATCGATTAAGGGCTTAATTTTATTATTAAAAGTGTCAGGCAAAGCAACTCGCATATATCGATTCGCTCGCCATCTTGCCAAGATTTCAACATCTTGATCAGTTAAGTATGCCGGCTGTAGATTATCACTTTCTTTGAAAAGGCTATGCTTGGGGATATGGACTATTTTAGAGGCTTCGGCCTTGTACCAACTGTCGTTAATCTCCAGTTCAAGGTATCGACTGCTACGAGCATCCAGATTAAGTGAATATGGTGGTCGCTTTTTCTTTGGCCGTCTTGCAATAACGAATTCAAGAGTTGGTTCGTTATTACAAGAAGCAGCAATGTCACATGCTTGAGTAAGCAAAATCAGCATATTTCTGGTTTCGCTTAACTCCTTAACAATATCATTTGCTAGACTAGGGCTTCCTGCCCAACAGGCTTCTCGTAAAGCATCAGATAAATCTGTGCATTTAATATAAGCGCCTTGTTTCCATCCTTTTTCATAAAGTTGGCTACCAATGCAAGTGTCCATAAGCCCTTTTAAATGGCGTTAAAAATATCCATAAACTCTTGGTTCTTTGTCACCCTTTCGGAAAGATTTGACTGATAGTTTGTTTGTATACGTTTGGCAATTTCTTGAGCAAAAAGCCGAACTTCGTCTAAATTAATTTCATTTTCACTCAACTCATCCAACAATCTCCTTCCATTAATTTTGCATGTCATTGTACTGGCTCCAAGTTTATATGGACAAAGCTCGGAAATAACCTCTAATGCTTTTTTCACCTGCAAGGCTCTTGTTTCAGTTTCCGGAGTAGGTTTCTGCTCGGTGTTTTTTATAAGATTATCCAAATTTTGACGGCTCATTTTAAAAATAGCAGCCAAATGTAGCTTGCCAATACCTAAGATACTCTGAGACTCCATAATAATATCTTGCACAGTTACAGAAGGGGTCGCTATCTTTGATATTGGTAAGCAGTTAGTTATTTCGCCAGTAACTTCTGAAACACAATTAGTGGAATTTTGAAATCTAACTACAAGCGGCACAATACGAATTGAAGCATTGTCGGCTGTTGTTGCAGCGACTGGATTAATAACCAAAGCCATTGCTAAGGCGCCAACACCTACGTGGTTATTGCTGGTGGATACTCGGATATTATGATTCATCTACAATCTCCCATTCATGTTTAGCAGAGTTTGTTATGGCTTGCCAGAAAGTTGAGCTGGACAATCCATACAAGCCGTCGAGCTGTTGCAACATATCATTTTGATTCCATTTTGGTGTACTAGGGAAATCAATTTGATGGTCAATGCTCAAAATCCCATAATTTTTTCCCGGATGATAGCTTTGAAGCATAGGGATAAGCATTAAACTTGCACGGGGTTCCGGTTCCATTAGATCAGCCGGTAGCCAACGACCAGGAAAACCCGACGGGGTTGGCTGAGCTTCCTCCATAACTAATACCATAACCTGATTTTCTCCGGTCACGGAAATAGACTGAGACATTCCAACCGTCTGATTTGCAAAGTCTGGATGAAACGGTAACAGAGCTGGTTGAATGTAATCGCTCAATTCACGCTGTTGGCTTGGTAAAATCACATCGACGTATCTAAGTGAGATTTGCTTTGTTAACACCTTTCCGAGAGCTGCTAGATTAGCTTCGGCAATTTTTAAAATCTTATTTCCAAATTCTTTAAAGTCTTCATAGCAAGTGTAGTCAGTTGCTTTTAATATTAAACGATTACGCATAACCTCAACTGATCGACGATTTCCAAATCCTCTAAAAATTAATCGAGCCATATTGTTTTTTTCTTGCTTCATCACTTCAAAATAGCCGTCTTTGGAAGCATCTTGATTCAGATGGAAGCCCATTTCAACAACCTTGGAATCTATGCGATCCGCTAGGCCTATATCCATCATAGCGTTATGAAGGCTTTCTAGCTCCTGTTCGGTACCTAAATTAGAAGATGGCAAGTCGGTAAAATGGAATTGCGCCTGAACATAGACAAGCGGTGCTTTTTCCAGTCGCTTTTTTTTCATAAAACACTACCTAAATGGCAAAAATTAAGAACGATCTGATTTGATCAACAAAATCATTTTACAGTTTAGTTGACACTTTTGTCACTGTCTAGTTTCGATGTAGTGTAAATATTTTGTTTTAGATAGTTAGTAAATTTTCGCCGCACATAGCTGTGTATTTTTTAGTGTTGGATAATTATCGGTTTTTTATCATAAGACCGTCCGTTGCCTGACAATAACCAGTCGCTCACGCAAATGATTTGAACATACTCAGGGTCGTCCGCTGCGCGTCACGACCGACCGGTTTAGGGAAGAGTAAAATCATAGCCGACCGGCGGTTATGGGTCGGCTGCTGACGACCAGAAATCTCAATTTAGTTAATTTCCAGTGTCCGCTTTCATATACAGAAACCGGAAAATTAATCTTCAACCCTGCCATTTTTTCAGTTACTCAACACTTTTACCTTAGTTCAAGATGGTTTGATAAAACGTACATTTTATCAAACTGTTATATTCCTTTGGCTATTGGACTAAAAAGCTTAATTTATCGGCACAAAAAACTGGTTGCGTGAATCAAAGTTCAGAATTTATGCTTATCAATGAGTATATAAAACTTCTGAACATCTAAAAATTACTCCTGCACTTGTTTGTAATTAATGTGGGTCCTGAGCGATGTTTGCAGGCTGTTTGCAATTAATGTAGGCTCATTCTCATTTAATTCGGGCCGAAAATTCGGATTTTTGCAGGCCGCTACAGTTAACAGCAAATCCACAACGGACAGCAAGACAAAATCAGTTTTAACGCCAAGCAAAAAAACACGAGCCATGTACACGACAGTCTATCTTGGTGTGACTTTCCCCCAAACGCCTCAAATAGGAAAAAGCAAAATATTTACTTGACAATTAGGGCATAATGCCCTAATATAACACTCGAAGGCCGGGCATTCCGCCCAGGTCACAAACCGGAGAAATCTGATGGCACAATCCAAAACCCAAGAACCGACAGCTGTTGTTGCAAACCTGGTTGCCGAAGGCGATCGCCTTTCGTTCCTACCCACTTTTTTTGGCCAGCAGCTAATGATGCGTGGCGAGACCCTTGTATTCAACTGGCTTGATCGTTTGTCAGAGGACTACAACGGCGGGTACTGGCACTTTTACAGGCTGTCCAATGGTGGATTTTACCTTGCACCGGACAGCGACAAGTCCATGCGTATATCAGTCGAAGGCAATGGCTTTGATGGTGAAATGTCGGCCGATGCCGCCGGAATCGTTGCCACCTTCTTCGCCCTGTCTCAACTCACGGGTGCGGTACAAGGCACCGAGGCAGGTGATACTCTAATTGACCGCTATTTTTTCCTGAGCGACTTCGCCGCCGAGCATGTCGAGGCTGGGTTGATCTTCCGAGCTATTGACTGATGAGGGCAGCCCCCGGTCTTGTGCCGGGGGCTGATAACACATGAGCAACGAAATCGACGCACAAAACCAAAGAACACATCGCCATAATAATGCCGTCATTGCTAATCGGCTGATAATAGGTAATGTAACCGAGAAGCATATCGAGCGATGTCATCAATGTGGGGATTTACTACATCCCTATCCAAATCCTGAATACTGGATGCAGTATCCGCTGCCGGAGTGCTGCATCATCGACGGTTTAAAATTTTGCAATAATCACCGAAAGCCCGGCTGCATCGACGCTTACTTGATCGAGCATCCGACGCTGGCGGGCAAAAAGAAGCAAAAAAAGGCCGAGAAGCACAAAGAAAAGCCGACCGAACGCGAGGAAATCACAGCGGCTTTGGCGGCCTTGATGCCGACCGACAAAAACGGTTTGGTGGCCGAAGCGATGACAGCCGTAACAGCACTGCATTCCGCTGTTCTGTCGTTCGACAGCCAAGGGGCCGCTGACGCTGGGAATCGTTACGAGGCAGCTGTCTGGAAGCTTAACGGGGGCACTTTTTTTGGGTGTCGGGCTGACGATCTAGCAGCCGGTAAAATCATCGAGAAGCATTGCGCGGCCGCGCTTGGCGAGATCCCTATGTGGGGGCAAAACGGTCAATTTTTGATTGAGGTGGAAGGCATCAGGGCCTTGGTCGATTTTGGATATGGTTACGGGATTGGAGGTACACACTACGATTTCCATGCAGTTGACCTGGATAGCCATTTTATATCAGAAACAGGCTACCGCTCACACTTAGACGTATTGGCTGCGGGCCGTACCGTGGACGAGGCTGCGTCCGCTATTTTCGCTGGCTACCTCAAGGAGCGGAGAGGCAAGATCAACCAAGATGATCGCAACCGGCTGGCGACCAAGCCATTACCTACTTGGTGTACACGGTTGGTGCCACAGGCCAGGAGGGAGTCGACGGTGATAGTTCCACCTGGATTTGTTCAGGTGGATGTGGTGTTACCGCCTCAAAAAGCGTTTATTGTCAGAAAATGGGCGGCAGAAGCACAAGCCAAAATTGAGACGGCATCTATGTCCGTCAAATCGAACGTCATAAATAAGTCCGAGGGGTTTTGTGTGGGGCAGCGGTGCAAAATTGTGAACGTGCATCATCCCGTTTTCGCTAAGGAAATCGGCAAGCAAATTATAATTACAAAGGTTAGTCAGGATACCCGTCAGGTATGGGCGCATGATGATAAGCCGCCCACGTATAGAATCAACCGGAATGGGCGTAGAGTTATAGAGCATAATCCAAAGTGTGTCCAAACCATCTACGGATTTGATAACCTGCGCATTATGAATAAATAGGAGAACAAAAATGATAAATCATCCAAATATCAGACGTGAATGCTTACGTCCTGCCGAGAATTGGACACAACCGACTGGAGAAGAAATTCGCGAAGTGCTGCGCCTCGCCGGACTAACCGGGGGAAGGGCCGCTAAGGCGCTGGGTCTAGGGGCTAAGGGCGACCGAACCGTAAGGCGCTGGATCGGGGAAGATTCGCAAATCCCTTATGCTGCCTGGTCGATACTGTGTGACTTAGCTGGGCTTGGAATAATATGGAAATGATTGCACGTCAGGGAAAGTTTTAGCGGCTAAAATGCTTGACGACTGTTTTTATTTATCTAAACTTTTATAAGTTGGTGACTGGAGCCGCCTTTTTCAACATTTATTAGTAGTGTGAGGTTTTATGGCAAAGAAACGTGTTAGGAATCTTCCAACGAGCTTTGAGAGAGTGGTAGCAGTGCTACCAGAGTATCAGGCATACATCGTTAAGAGATGGGCCGAGGATGTCCAAAATAAGCAGGGTAAGACAATCAGGATGAAAGCCCCGGGGTTATCCGGGGCAATCAATCCTGGTACTGACATACCAGGACACAAGCGCGGAACTTGCAATAATTATTTGACCAGTAAATAGTTAAGGTGTCAAGAAATGGCAAAGATAATTAATTTCCCAAAACAAACCAGAGTACACCCTGTCGTTGAATCTGATTTTGTATTACCGTCGCCAAAGTCGAAAAGCCATAGAAAAAAACCAATGGTTGGCTCCATATTTATTAAAGTTGTTTGGGTGCTGGTTGTTCTGTTGCTCCCTTTGTTAGAGTTGATTATTGGATTGGATTGTGTTTTCCAGTTTTTCCGGATGTTGTACTACTGGAATACAGAAGGGGTTCATGCGGGTGTAACATTTAGCCTGCATTTTTTCAGTTATGCAGCGCTTTTCTGTTTTATTGCAGTGTACGATCCAAAAGATTTTATTTAGGTTTTGTATTTTAGCCGCTAAAATCATTGCTTATTTATTTTTGTTTAGCCATACTAATTATACCAGCTGACACTGGTTTATTTTATTTAGCTTAACGCGGAGCAAAGCATGGACAAAGTCGATGAAAAAGCAGTTATCGGAAGCTCAGTATCAGGATTGTATCAAGGGTTTAAAGGTGGGGAATCAAACACTAGAGATAGCACATGGCGTACTGGTCGAAGGGAAAAGACAAATCGTGTTTGTGCGGAAATTAGGTTTATCAACGGGGGCAGTATCACAAGCGGTCAATCGCGTGTGGGCGGCGCACAAGCTCAAGAGCTTACCCAAGGGGTACAGGTTGGTTTCTGCGGTGTTGCCAGAATACCAGGTGTACATCGTGGAGAAGTGGGCGCAAATCGCGGCAAAGAATCGGGAATCTAAGAAATGAAGACACTGGTAGTAGCACAGCAAAAAGGCGGAGTCGGCAAAACTTCAAGCATTGTTCACCTCGCTTTTGACTTTTTAGAGCGCGGCTTGCGGGTTGCCGTAATTGATCTGGATACTCAGGGAAATGCTTCTTTCACGTTGCACGATTTCAATAGTGATTATTCAGCCAGTCAGATGTTCGATCAAAATGGCGACGACCTGCGCAAGTGGTTCCTTGACCTGCCTGATGGGCCATTGATGCGCCTGATCGCGTCGGACGCTGTGCTGGCAAACATGGAGAAACGCAGTCTCACCGATGCGGCGATGGTTTTCAAACAGAACATCACCGCACTGGCCGACAGTGGTTTCGATGTCGTTCTAATTGACACCGCGCCCGCCCTTGGGGTTTCCCTGGCAGCGGCCCTTTATGCGGCTGACTGCGTTATGTCACCTATCGAACTTGAGGCGTATAGCATCCAGGGTATTAAAAAGATGCTCACCACCATTGCGAATGTTCGCAAACTGAATACTAAGCTCAAATTTCTCGGCATGGTGGCGAGTAAAGTTGACGCGCGGAATCCGCGCCATGTGCGCCACCAGGATGAACTTAAAGCGGCCTACCCACAATTAATGATTCCTGGCAGTATCGGGCTTAGAAGCAGCATTGCCGATGCACTGGCATCCGGCGTACCGGTCTGGAAGATTAAAAAGACCGCCGCCCGCAAGGCCACGTTGGAAGTTCGAGCGCTTGCCGCCTACGTTTATGAAAAAATGGAGATTATACAATGACTATAGCTACCAAAAACAAGACTGAAAAGACCACAAAGCCGTTAATATCCGGGCTGGGCCTGGACAGCATGGGCGATCTTTCTGCCCTCCTTGATGCACCTGCAACCGCTGTAAATAGTGGTGGTCCACGCCAACTAGACATTGAGCTAATTGATGAAGATCCCAAACAACCGAGAACAGCGAACAACCCTGGTTTTACTGATGACAGCCTGAACGAGTTGTCAGCATCGATTAAACTTCGTGGTGTTAAGACGCCGATTTCCGTGCGCAATAACCCCAACGCACTGGGGCGCTTCATTATTAATCACGGCGCGCGCCGTTTTCGCGGTTCGAAACGGGCCGGCCTGAGCACTATCCCAGGATTCATTGATAACGATTACAACGAGGCCGATCAGGTTGTTGAAAACCTGCAACGCAATGAGCTGACCGCTCGTGAGATTGCCGACTTTATTGGCCGCGAGTTGGCAAAGGGCGTCAAGAAGATCGAAATTGCCAAGGCTATCAGCAAATCACCGGCTTTTGTGACACAACACATCACACTGCTTGATTTGCCAGACCCAATTGCCGAGGCATTCAACTCCGGCCAAGTAAAGGATGTGACAGTTGTTAATGAATTGGTAACCGCCTACAAGAAAAGACCGCAAGAAGTTAGCGATTGGCTGGACGATGACGGTCAAGAAATTACACGAGGATCGGTAAAACTACTGCGCGAGTTCCTGGACGACAAGAGCAGGCATGAGGTTAGCGATGAAGATGTTATCGATTCCGATGGGGGTCATGAAGGCGTCGAAAAAAACGAAGGCGGAAATGTTAGTAAGGAGAAGGAAGAAAGGCCGACAGACCCGGACAAGTTGAAAAAAGCTATCGTTCAGGTAAAGCACGACGGTCGTTCTGCTCGCCTGATCCTTAACCGCCGTCCACAAACCGAAGGCTTTGCGTGGTTAAAATATGATGATGATGGTTATGAGTTTGGAGCCAACCTTGCCGATGTTCAGCTTGTCGCTGTTCTGGAGGCGTAAGTTTACGTATGAGTGATATTAAACAGCGCCTGCTGGTAATGAATGGCCAACGTCTGGTTCAGAGCGAACAAGGCGGGCAATGGAACACGGACAAAGTGGAAAAGGCTGGATTGCTCAAGCCAGGTATCTATAACATCCACTTGTCTACCCAGGCAGACAAAACCAAAACCTATGATGGTGTAGTTTTGTACGCTGACAAAAATAATGTTTATCAGCAGGTTGGTAAAAGCTTTGTTAAACATGACCGGACTGATTTTGATAAAGCACCGGGATTGGGTAGTAATTCCAGCATCAAGTACGACAATGACAGGGCTGTAGTTTCGCCTTCGTCAATCAAGCGAGGACATGGACTTTCACGGTAAGTTTTAGCGGCTAAAATCTTATGGGGGATGTAATTATGAATGACCAAACAACAGAACGACAACAAAAAGGCAAAGCTGAAAGCACTAAACAGACTGAGCGAGATACGGAGACGAAAACCGATACACTTTTAGAACTTGCGCAGGAAATGCAAGCAGAGCAAACCGCTCTGCTTGAGGCTACCCCCTTGGAGTCGCAATATAGCGCTAGTTTCGCGGCTTTGGTTGAAGAGAAGCACGACCAGGCTGAACGGATCGAGGATAAGCTGGAGAACCTGATTGATCTACAGGTATCCAGATTACAACAAACACAGGCCAGACAGCCTGGCCTGTTTGCTTTACCTGGAGCGCGGGCTAAATGGCAACAACAAGTGCAGCAACAGCAAAATACGGTACACCGGCTTCATGGTAGGCTTGAAACAGTGCGGGAGATTAAAGAGGGGATGGGTGTTTATGGCCCACGCATTGATGAATTGGCGGTCAGGAAGCTACGTGCTCAAGAGCCTGAGCTTGCCAGCGAATGGGATGATATGCAGGAAGCCCAACGCCTACACCAAGCGCTGCAACGTAAACAAGAACAGGAGAAAAGACAGGCACTAGAACGTGAACAGTTAAACCGGGGAGGTCTGCGCCTTGGGTTGTCCCAGTAAAAATAAATATTCAATGGAGCATCACCCATAGCACGACCGCCGCAGCGAGCAGGGTGATACATGAAGCGATAACGTTGAGTATGCTAATACGGCGAGCGTCCCGGATCGGGGCGCTCACATGAGACAAAGCAGCGTCAATTTCCCCACGTACAGAAGTGGCCATGGCCTTGACCTCTTCCAATATGACTTGCCCCATCGCGTCTTTACTCGCTGCTAACGAGGCGTTAAGGATACGCTCAGCTTTTCCCTTGGCGTCAATACCCCATCTATGCGACATTTCTTCAAGTTCGGATTTGAATGTATCCAACATTTCTTGTTGGGCCTTTTGGCTGTCCTGCATTAATCTGGCGTTAATCGTTTGCAGTATCATTATGGGATCATCGCGGCCCACGGCTATGCCGTGCTTAACCGCGATTTCCTTTATCAGTTCTTCTACCTCCTTACTCATTTTTACAACACTGCGGCATTGTTGAGTTGGTCGAACAGTTGTGTTTTAACGATTTTTAGCCGTTGCCTTGTCATAATCGTTAGCGCAGGATTTGCGATGGCTTCATCGAAGGTTAGCCGTTCTTGCAGCATGTCAGACAGGTCCCGTCCATAGGTTTCTTCCTTCAAGTCAGGGATATTGACGATAGCCGATACTCTGCTCTTGTTGTTCGTGTAAGCCTTCATCTGTTCGAAGTTCTTTCCTTCGTGCTCAATGATTCCCCAATAAGGGTTTAGCCAGACCACAATTTCATTCGCAGAAAAGTTGTTAACAATATGTGCAAAACCGTTAATGGTATCGTCCATTGCCTGGCTACCTGTAATAACAGTATGCACTATAAATTCATGGCCCATGTCCTTCAATAATGCCGGTACTTGATTGCTTAAAAGGTAATGCGATAGCGGCACAAACGAGCTGGCCCCATTATCGATAATGACATCGTCTGTCGATGATGCTATCAGTTCAACCAGGGCATCAAACTTTCTGGAGTTGATTTCATCACCCTCCATAATTTGCAAGCGCTGGACATTTAATGCCTTGAAGCCGTTGAAAGTTGCATTCACCGGATCGGTATCGATGCACAGTGGGTTTTGGCCATTGCTTGCTTTGTACTGCGCAAGTACAGCTGCTATGAGCGACTTACCTACGCCACCTTTACCTTGCAAAATGATGTGTATTTTTGACATTAGTAGAGTTCCTCTTTGTTGGGTATTGGATTGAATTTAAACCCTGGTATTTGGGCTGATTTTTGTGCTGTTGCAGGTGTAATGGGTTCTTCTTTTTTCTTTTGTTTAGGGTCTTCTTTTGTGTTTGTCACTGAGGTCTGTTCATTTTTTATGTTGCCCGGTATTTCCCCCTTCCCTTTTCGACGAATTAAACGGTTTATGTGGTTTAGGAATGCCTCATATCCACACTCAATTCGTTTTTTTTCGACCATGTACTCCCATATTGTTTTGACTGCATAGCCTTCATTTAATGCATCCTGTACGTCTGCTTTGACGGCTAGGAAAGCGACCAGATTCTTATCCCTTTGTCTTGATTTTTTTTCCTTTACCCACTCGCCAAGCTGTTCTGAAAAGCGTTTCTTCATTTCATTTTTACTCAATTGTTTTTTAATAAAGTACCAACGATAAGCCGTTTTATATCCATTTTTAGTGAATTATATGCCGATTAATGATATTTTCAATATATTGTAAATATATTTATTATTTTTTGTGTTATTTATGGATATAATGAATTTATACGTGGTATTATTTCGTCTTGTAATCGACCGTTAGGTCCGGGCAAGATGTGTGAAGTTAGCTAACCTGTAAACAGGTTATCTATCTTCACTTTCCTTATTCGCGCTTTGCACTCAACGGACATCTTGCTCTGCGAGGCAACGGCTACCGCCGTTATTTAAAGGCCACATGCTCCTATAAGGTTTAACTGATGGATAAAGGCAAGGATAAGAAACAGACCACCCGTAAACACGGTAAACATCTTCGCGTACCTGTGCTTCCAGAGGAAGAATCACTAATTAAGGAAAATGCCGAGCGGGCTGGTTTAACCATCGCCGCTTATTTGCGTAATGTGGGAATAGGTTATGAAATTCGCGGCATCGTTGATAACAACGAGGTAGAGCGGTTGGCGAAAATTAACGGCGACCTTGGCCGCCTGGGTGGTCTACTCAAGTTGTGGCTGACCAATGACGCCCGTACTGCCCAGTTCGGAGAAGCGACCATTCGCGCGGCGCTGGCACGTATTGAAGACACCCAAGACAAAATGGTTGACGTCATGAGGTCTATTGTCAGGCCACGGGCAGAGAAATGATGATTTTAGCGGCTAAAATTGGGGCTATGGTTACATGATTGCCAAGCATGTGGCAATGAAGTCGGTTAAAAAAAGCGACTTTGCCGAATTGGTTAAGTACATGACCGATGAGCAAGAGAAAAATGAACGGGTGGGTTTTGTGTCCGTTACCAACTGTCAATCTGACAGACCGGATGCGGCTGTCCTTGAAGTCATCAATACACAGGGCAAGAACGCTAGGGCGGAGTCAGACAAGACTTTTCATTTGGTGGTCAGCTTTCCGGCCAATGAGCAGCCGGATGCTGTGGTTTTGAAGGAGATTGAAGTAAAGCTGTGTGACGGACTGGGTTATGGTGAACATCAGCGGGTGAGTGTGGTGCATCACGATACCGACAACCTCCATATTCATATTGCAATAAACAAAATTCATCCGACGCGTTACACAATCCTCGATCCCTATTACAGCCATAAAGTGTTGGGTCAGCTCTGCGAAAAACTTGAACAGGAATACGGGCTGACTCAGGTCAATCATAAGGCCAACAAAGTGGGCAGCGAGAACCGCGCAATGGATATGGAGCATCACGCCGGGGTTGAGAGCTTGTTGGGCTGGATAAAACGGGAATGTCTGGAGCAGATACAAGCGGCTACGTCATGGGCTGAAATACATCGAGTCATGCAGGAGAACGGGCTTGCGTTAAAGGAGCGCGGCAATGGCCTGGTGATAACTAATCAAGATGGATTGATGGTTAAGGCCAGTTCTGTTGCGCGGGAATTGTCGAAAGGGAAGCTTGAGGCCAAGTTCGGGACTTTCGCCCTGTCATCTTACACAGATGCCGAAAGACCAAAACGGAGCTATAAAGCCCGTCCTGTTCGTTTGCGTATCGATACCGCCTTATTATTTACCCGGTACAAAACAGAACAGCAAGGCATGGGTGCAAAGCGTACCCGAGAATGGAAGATTATCCGCGATCATAGGAATAGGCTTATTGAAGAGGCTAAGCGTTCGGCGAAGCTCAAACGTGCGGCGACTCAACTCATGGGTCATTCAAGAGATGAAAAAAAGTTGCTGTATGCGCTGACGAGCACGACGTTGAGAAATAAGCTAAAAAATATAAATGAGCAGTACCGTCAGGACAAGGAAACACTCTTTAAGAAGTACCAACCGCAGCAATGGGCTGACTGGTTGCGGAGACAGGCCAGTGCAGGTGACGCTGAGGCACTGGCGGCGCTGCGTGCGCGAGAAGCAGCGCAGGGACTTAAAGGTAATGTTGTGGGTGCGGGTAGCGATCAACGAGTGCAGTCAGCTGTTAAAGCCAATCCGGATAGTGTTACGAAAAAAGGCACGATAATCTATAGGGTGGGTGCATCCGCCATCAGGGATGATGGCGACCAGCTAAAGGTGTCCAGGGAGGCCACTCAGGAGGGCTTGAATGCCGCCTTACGCATGGCGATGGCACGGTATGGCAAGCATATTACTGTTAACGGCACCGACGCTTTCAAAGAACGAATCGTTCGCGCGGCGGCGTCCGCCAAGCTTCAAATTACCTTTGCCGATGCCGCCCTGGAGCGTCGTCGTCAAGCTTTAAGCAACAACCAACCGGAGAACGAACATGACTCAACAAATAAGCGAAGACGAAGAACTGGAAGCGGCATTAGCGGTGCTGGATCAGCCGGAGCCGCCACCAGTCGAGCAGCAGAACGCGTCAATAACGGCAGCAACCGATTTGGCTTCCCCAGTAAGCCCAACATTGGCCGCGTTGGAACAGTACCGCCGCCCGAAGCTCGCAACGGCCTGCGAAATTTGTCCGCTGTCCCTGTGGTTCGCATCGACAGCGGAAGTGAAGTGTTATTGCCGGGCCATGTACCACATCACCTGGAGCAGCAAGGATCCCAGCCAGATAACAAATTGCGACGGAACATTTCTGGGCCAGGAACAGTAACCGCAGGACTCGACGCTGCCGATAAGTATATTGCTGAACGCGAGAAAACCCGCTTAAAAGTATTAGATATAAAGAAACATAAGCGCTATAATTTCGATAAAGACGGTGTCGACGCTTTTGCCGGTATCCGTCAGGTGGATGGGCAGCTGCTAGCCCTTCTTAAACGCAGCGAGGAAATCATGGTTTTGCCGATTGACAACGCAACCGCTCGACGCCTCAAACGCATTGCCGTGGGTGAGTTAGTCACCGTAACGGCGAATGGTGCCATTAAAACCAAGGGGAGAAGCCGATGAAAGACCGGTTCAATAATGCGGTAGGGCCGCAGGTGCGGGCTAAGAAAAAGGGGCCGGGAAAGTTAATCCCGGTGTTGGCAGTGCTGTCCTTGGGTGGCGGCTTGCAAGCGGCCACCCAGTTCTTTGCCAGCGACTTTAATTACCAGTCCGTATTAGGCGGACATTTCGAGCATATTTACCCGCCTTGGAAAATTATACAGTGGGCCGGTAAGTGGTATAGCCAATACCCGGACACCTTCATGCGGTCCGGAAGCTTGGGTATCCTCGTTGCCGGTGTCGGTTTGATGGGTTTAGTTGTCACTAGAATGGTTCTGGCCAATTCCTCCAAAGGGAATGAGTACCTGCATGGTTCGGCGCGGTGGGCCAACGTAAAGGATATTCAAGCAGCGGGTTTGCTTCCCAAGGCGCGTACCTTCCGGCAAACCCTCAGCGGCAAAAAGCCTGTCGCCAGTGCTGGCGTCTATGTCGGCGCATGGCTGGACAAGAGCGGCAAACAACACTATTTACGGCACAACGGCCCGGAGCATGTGTTGTGCTATGCGCCAACCCGTTCCGGCAAGGGCGTCGGCCTGGTGGTGCCAACGCTGCTGTCATGGGGCCAGAGCGCCGTCATCACTGACTTGAAGGGTGAACTATGGGCATTGACTGCCGGCTGGCGGCAGCAGTACGCGAAAAACAAGGTGCTGCGCTTCGAGCCTGCCATTGCTAACGGCAGTGTTTGTTGGAATCCCTTGGATGAAATCAGGGTATGCACTGAAAACGAAGTAGGTGATGTGCAAAATCTGGCCACCCTGATTGTTGATCCGGACGGTAAGGGCTTGGAAAGCCATTGGCAGAAGACCGGGCAGGCGCTGCTGGTTGGCGTGATCTTACACGCGCTGTACAAGGCGAAAGCTGATGGCACCACGGCCAGTTTACCGGGCGTTGATGCCATGCTGTCCGACCCCAACCACGATATTGCCGAGCTTTGGATGGATATGGCAACTTACGGACATGTTGACGGACACAACCATCCCGTTATTGGTTCTGCCGCCCGCGACATGCTGGATCGGCCCGATGAGGAAGCCGGATCGGTGCTGTCCACGGCTAAATCTTATCTGGCCCTGTACCGTGATCCCATCGTCGCGCGTAACGTCAGCAAGTCCGAGTTTGCCATCAAGGATTTGATGCACCAGGACAGCCCGGTCAGTCTCTATATCGTCACTCAGCCGAACGACAAAGCCCGCTTGCGGCCTTTGGTGCGGGTCATGGTGAATATGGTCGTGCGGCTACTGACCGATAGAATGGACTTCGAGAATGGCCGTCCGGTCGCCCGTTACAAGCATCGCCTGTTAATGATGCTCGATGAGTTTCCCAGCCTCGGGAAACTGGAGATCATGCAGGAGTCACTGGCGTTCGTGGCCGGTTACGGAATCAAGTGCTACCTGATTTGCCAGGACATTAACCAGCTCAAGAGCCGTGAAACCGGCTATGGCGCCGACGAGAGCATCACCTCGAACTGCCACGTTCAAAATGCCTACCCGCCGAACCGCATAGAGACGGCCGAGCATCTTTCCAAGCTGACCGGGCAGACCACGGTGACCAAAGAACAAATCACTACCAGCGGGCGGCGTACCAGCGCCTTGCTAGGTCAGGTGTCGCGCACTATTCAGGAAGTCCAGCGGCCTTTGTTGACGCCGGATGAATGCTTGCGGATGCCAGGCCCGGTTAAAACCGGGGACGGCGATATCGCCGAAGCGGGCGACATGGTGTTGTATGTCGCGGGCTATCCGGCCATTTATGGCAAGCAACCCCTGTACTTCAAAGACAAGACATTTCAAGCGCGGGCGTCCATTCCGGCACCGAAGCACAGTGACAAAATACGCCGGGTTCAAGAAATTAAAGCGGGAGAGGGTATCAAGCTATGAGTCTATTCAAAAATTTGACTTCGGGAGCCGCTATTGTGGGTTCTGTTTTTCTGGGCCTGGGTATGGCCTGCTCCGCAGCCGGTGCCAGGATCAACACGTCAAGGAGCATTCCGGTCGGCCTTTATTGGCTAACTGAGCGGCCTATAGAAAAGGGCGCGTATGTGCTGCTGTGTCCGCCGCCCAGCAACGTCTTCGACGAAGCGAAGCAACGCGGGTATTTTGGCGCAGGTTTTTGCCCAGGCGATTATGCGTACCTGATGAAAAAAGTTTTAGCGGCTAAAAACGATAAGGTCACTATTTCAGATGATGGCGTGCGCGTAAACGGTGAGTTGCTGCCGTTCAGTAGGCCATTAAAGGCTGATACACAGGAACGGCCTTTGCCTGTTCTTCGGGGCGAGTATCAACTGGGCGATGCTGATTTGTTGCTGATGACCGATGTTAGTGAGAAATCGTTTGATAGCCGGTATTTTGGCTTAATCAAGCGTACGCAAATAGAGGGCGTTATTCGCCCTGTTTTCACTTGGTAAAGGGAGATTTTGATATGCGCTTATTTATTGCAGAAAAGCCCGACCTGGCTAAAGCCATAGTCGATGGTTTAGGCGGCGGTTCGCGAAAAGAGGGTTTCTATGAGTGCGGCAATGACTATGTGACGTGGTGTTACGGGCACATGCTGCAATTGCTGGACCCGGAAGACTACGATCCTCGCTATGGCAAGTGGGCTATGGACGATTTGCCTATCTCACACATCCCTTGGCAAAAGAAGCCATCAGGCGATAAAAAGGTTCAGCTCAAAATCATTACCCATCTATTGAAGCAAGCCAATAGCGTTGTACACGCAGGCGACCCGGACGACGAAGGGCAACTGTTGGTTGATGAAATCTTGACTTATGCGGCCTGTCATGTGCCGGTAATGCGTTTGCTAATCAACGACAACACGATCAGTGTCGTAAAACGGTCACTCACGGCTATGCGAGACAATCGCGAGTTTGCTGGCTTGTCTGCCGCAGCGGAAGCCCGTAGTGTTGGCGATCAGCTTTACGGGTATAACATGAGTCGTGCCTATACGCTGGCTGCAAGTAAGGCCGGTTATCAGGGCGTTTTGAGTGTTGGCCGGGTGCAAACGCCTATCCTTGGTCTGGTTGTCCGAAGAGATAGAGAATTTGAAGCCCATACAAAAAGCTATTACTACAACGTCACTGGGCAATTCGCCTTGGGCGGTTTGTCATTCCCTGCCCGTTATCAAATTGTCGAGGGCGATCCGGTTGACGAGAAAGGCCGTCTTGCCGATCAGGTTTACGCTCAGGGTATCGCAGATACCGTTAAAGGTGCGGCGGCATCGATCATCAGTGCGGCGACTAAAAAGAAAGAACAGCACCCGCCACTTCCCTACAACTTGTTAAAGCTGCAAACGGATGCGTCGCGCAAGTTCGGTTTTATGCCGAACCAGACCAAAGACATCACGCAATCGCTGCGAGAAAAACACAAACTCATTACCTACAATCGCAGTGATTGTGAATATCTCAGTGACGATCAACACGCCGATGCGCCGAAGGTATTGACGGCTATTGCCCAAACTGCTCCAGCATTAACTGTGGTCGCGCAAAGAGCTGATCCGGCCATCAAAAGCAGGGCATTCAATTCCAGCAAGGTCAGTGCTCACCACGGTATTATTCCGACGGCAGCCACCGCCGATTTTAGTCAGTTGACGGACGGGGAGCAAAAAATCTACCTGCTGATTGCCCGCGCGTATGTCGCGCAATTCTGGCCTAAGCACCAATACGATCAGACCGATGTATTAGTCGAAGCCGCAAAACATCGATTTGGTGTTCGTGCGAATGTGACGACCTTGGCCGGTTGGAAGATGCTCTATAAAAACGATGTGGGCAATGAGGATTTAGAGGGCGATGAGAACGATCTTGCTCTTGATCTTCGAGTATTGAAAGCAGGGCAGGGCGGCGACTGTACAGATGCAGCCGCTAACCAAATGGAAACGAAACCAAGGCCACTGTACACGATGGCGACCTTATTATCAGACCTTACCCGCGTGGCCCAGTATGTACGCGATGATCGTCTACGGAAGCTATTGGTCGAAAAAGACCAAGGTAAAGAAGGCGAGCACGGCGGTATCGGCACACCGGCTACACGGGACACTATTATTGCAACGCTGTTTGAACGCGGCTATCTGGCGGAGAAGGGCAAAAACATTATCAGTACACCAACTGCGAGGGAGTTCTACGACACGTTGCCGGATCAGGCCAAGTATCCCGATATGACGGCCTTATGGCATGAACAGCAAAAGGCTATTCAGGCAGGAGAACGTGATGCGGTTTCTTTTATTACTGAACTCATGGACTACATCAGTTCAGAGGTCGCTGCCGTCAAGCAAAATGGAATCGGCATAAAAGTTAATGCGCTCCCTTGCCCGAATTGCGGCAAGCCTCTTAGACGGATCAAGAAAAAAGCAAAGAACGCGTTTTTTTGGGGCTGTACCGGTTTTGCCGATGGCTGCAAATATGCTTGCGAAGATAAAGCCGGTAAGCCAGTGGCGAAACAAGCGCCGCTTGTGTCTGAATTGCATAAGTGCATGGCGTGTGGAAAGGGGCTATCTCGCCGCGCAGGTAAGAAAAAAGGAATATTTTGGTGGGGGTGCAGCGGTTTTCCAGAGTGCAAACAAACATACCCTGACCTTAAGGGTAAACCAGATTACAACATTAACAAACAACCAGGTGGAAGTAATGACTAATGAAATCAATGAGGACAACAAGCCAGATCATTCCGATATGACCGATTCGGATACCTTTGATGTTAATGCCGACTCTCTGATCGGCGCAGGGGATGCTGTTGATGTATTGGCCGAAAAATTGAGCGATGCCATGATTCCCGGTGCGATTGTCGAGTTCGATCCGGATGAAGCGGAACGTATTGGGGCTTTTCAAGAGGATGCGCTTAATGAAGCCGATGCCTTAGAGAGCAGTATCGATTTGGACAACATTGGTTAAGCAAAGATGGCTAAACAATCCAACCCGGATCAATTTGACCTATTCGATGATTGGCTGGTTGCCGGGGCGCAGCCAATTATTCCAGTTACCCTAAATAGTGAAGCTACATTAGCCCCATCTTTTGATGAGTCCAGGCATGTTTTAGCCTTACGTTTGTCCCAAAGGCTCAATGCGGAGGGTGAAATCACCACCCGGTTTTTAACAGAAGCCGCAAATCAGGCCTTCGGAGGCACGCAGGCGCAAGGAACGTATTCGACAAAGGATGCCTATGACGCCTTGGAAGCCGCTTTTAATATCCATCTTCTTAGCACTGAGGATTCCGGTTGGACTGAACAAGGTGCTGAATGGGCAAGAACAAAGGCAATCGAATTAACCAGCCGAATCCAGAAGCTGCCGACGCAGACCAAACGCGATGAGGAAATGGATGAGTTTCAACAATTCAGCACACCGCCTGCTTTGTCGTTTGTGGCCAATTGGGTGGCGAACGTCAAAGGTGATGATGTGATGGTTGAGCCTTCTGCCGGTACCGGCGATTTGGCGGTCTGGCCGGAAATTGCCGGTGCTGTCGTTATTTTAAATGAGTTGGCGCCACGGCGGCAGGTGCTGCTTTCAGCATTGTTTCCCAAGGCACTGCTCTTCAAAGAGAATGCCGAACAGTTAGATAACGTATTGCCGTCTGACATAGCGCCCACTGTGATCGTCATGAATCCGCCGTTTTCATCGACTGCCGGACGTGTCCATGGGCAACGTGACACAACAAACGGCGCCAGGCATATTGAGCAGGCATTAAAACGATTAGAGGCGGGTGGCCGTTTAGTTGCCATTGTCGGCAATGGCATGGCCGCAGATCGGCCTGCCTTTTATCAATGGTGGAAAGACATTGAAAAGAAATACCACGTTCGTGCCAATATCGGAATATCCGGTAAGGAGTATGCAA
This sequence comes from Methylobacter sp., assembly GCA_028712225.1. GTDB lineage: Bacteria > Pseudomonadota > Gammaproteobacteria > Methylococcales > Methylomonadaceae > JABFRC01. The sequence continues at coordinate 1,606 of JAQTQN010000013.1, read as the reverse complement.
AATATGGCACGTCTTTCGATAATCAAATTTTAGTTATCGATAAAACAGGCGCTACGACTCAGCCGGTTTTGACCGGGAAAGTCGAGTCAGTAGCCGATTTACCGACATTATTGGAGGGCATCAGAAATGATCGTCAGCGAATTCAATCAAACATCACTAAACCGGCAGTCAAAGCAGATACTCGATCAGAATCAGATTCCGTTCAACCCGGAAACGGAATTGGCGGCGTTGGTATTGGTAAGGACGGCGCTGGAACGCAATCTATTGGAAACCGGGCCGATTCAGGAGCCATTACTGTTGATAGCCAAACTGGCGGCGAGACCCCAGTTGGCGATGTCCTTGACGACGGAATCGGAGCCGGGGATGGGATTCGAGTTAATCCTATCGGAGACGTTGGAGGAAGCGGCAGCGGAGATACTGGAGGAAATAGTGGCGTCCCTGAAAGCGACAGTCCCACCCGTATTACTGTAGACGTTAAAAACAGCACTATCCCGGAGGAGTTTACCGATTCTGTCTTCGCTAATTACACACCGCAACGGCTTACCATTCAAGGTGCGCAGCAACATCCAGGTAAACTGGTACAGTCGGCGGCTATGTCAGCTGTCGAGCCACCAGCGCCTTCGTATGCACCCGTATTACCGGCGAATCTGATTAAGGACGGGTTATTGTCGATAGCGCAGCTTGAAGCTGTGGTTTATGCCGGACAAGCCCATTCTGAGCTGTTGCCTAACGGTTCGCGGAAAGGCTTTTTTATTGGCGACGGGACCGGCGTAGGCAAAGGCCGGGAAATATCCGGCATTATTCTGGATAACATGATGCAGGGCCGCAACAAGGCGGTATGGATTTCATTCAACGAGGGGTTGATTGAGGATGCTAAAAGGGACTTTGCGGGTATCGGCGGCGATCCCGGGAAAATTTTCTTTCAAGGTAAAACCAAAGCCGGTAACGACATCACGCAAGCAGATGGCATCCTGTTTACGACCTATTCGACCTTGCGCGGGGGCGAGAAAAAACAGGCGAATGATCTTGGGCAAGCGGGCGGAAAAACCCGCGCTCAACAAATTATAACCTGGTTGGGTGAAGATTTTGACGGTGTTATCGCGTTTGATGAAGCGCATAGTATGGGTAATGCGATTGCGGTTAAGGGTAAACGTGGCGTCAGAAAGCCTTCGCAGCAAGCAATTGCCGGGATCAATCTGCAACGCGAATTACCCAATGCGCGTATTACCTATGTGTCTGCGACCGGTGCGACTGAAGTCAGTAATTTGAGCTATGCAGATCGTTTGGGTTTATGGGGCGAGGGTACGCCGTTCGCGGATGTTAATAGCTTTATAGCGGGGGTAACGAAGGGCGGCATCGCGTCAATGGAGCTAATCAGTCGCGATATGAAGGCGATGGGCATGTATTTAGCCAGGTCGCTGTCTTATGACGGCGTCAGTTACGAACGGCTTGAACATACGTTATCTGATTTTCAGGAAGCTATTTATAACGAGTTGGCCGGGGCTTGGCAAATTGTTCTCAATAATGTCGAGCAGGCGCTGGAAATCACTCAGGCGGGTAGCAGCGGCAACGCGAAAAGTGCGGCAATGGCGCAGTTTTGGGGCGC
>JAQTQN010000156.1 GCA_028712225.1 Methylobacter sp. | reverse complement strand
TTAGCTCAGGTTTTAGTACGCATCGCAAGCATCCCATTCTCAACAGAATCCGCGCCCATAAAGGAGTTGATTACGCAGCAAGAACCGGCACTCCGGTTAAAGCAACAGGCGACGGCGAGATAATTTTCCTGGGCAACAAAGGCGCTTATGGGCAAGTGATGAACATCGCCCACGGCGAACACTATGAAACTGTTTATGCACATCTATCTGACTTTAAAGACGGGCTACAAGTCGGCGATCACGTAACTCAAGGTGAAATTATTGCCTATGTTGGTCAATCCGGACTGGCAACAGGCCCACATTTACATTATGAATTCCGTATTGATGGAGAGCATCGCAATCCTGAAAAACTTGAACTAGCCCAAGCGTTGCCATTAGACGCAAATTTGCTAAACAATTTCAAAGCACAAACTCGTCCTCTGGTCGACCAACTGTATCAGGCCAAAGCCCAAAATATGCTTGCCAAAAACCAGTCTCGTTAATTCCAGAAGATGTCCGGCTCTGATTTTTACATCGGCCTAATGTCGGGAACCAGTGTTGATGGCATTGATGCTGCACTGGTTGATTTTACAGACAAAAAAACTCATCTAATTGCATTTGACTATCTACCATTTGCTGCTGAAATTCAGCAGCAAATCAAACTTATCAGTCAACCGGACACTCACATTTCATTAAAAGATTACGGCGCACTGGATGCCCAGCTTGGGCTATTATTTTCGCAATCAGTAAAAGCATTGCTCAAAAAAGCCTCCCTCTCCGCATCTTCAATCAAAGCCATCGGCAGTCACGGCCAAACCATTTACCACGCACCTGATGATCAATGGCCTTTTTCACTGCAAATCGGCGATCCTAATATTATTGCCGAACAAACCGGCATTACGACCATTGCCGATTTCAGACGTAGAGACATTGCTGCACAAGGCCAAGGCGCACCGCTGGTGCCTGCATTTCATCAAGCAGTGTTCGCACATCCTGATGAAAATCGCTGCATTGTTAACATTGGCGGCATTGCAAACATAACTGTTTTGCCTAAAAAAAAATCGACGTCAGTCACAGGCTTCGATACCGGCCCAGGCAATACACTAATGGATTGCTGGATTAACAAGCACCAACAGCTTGGCTATGACAAAAACGGCGAATGGGCTCAATCGGGTTCTATTAATCATGAACTGATTGAGCTATTAAAGCAGGACAATTACTTCAGCGCCGCACCACCCAAAAGTACCGGTAAAGAATATTTCTCTCTACCCTGGCTTTATCAGTATGTTGATGCCGACAAATTCAATCCAGAAGATATTCAAGCGACACTTTGCTTTTTATCAGCAAGCACTATTTGCGATGCAATCAAGCAACATGCACCTGGGACTGAACGCGTTTTGATTTGCGGGGGCGGAATTCATAACCAATATTTACTGCAACTAATCCAACAACAGCTAGATTGTCCTGTTGAATCTACGGCAGATTATGGGATTCATCCGGATCACGTTGAAGCAGTAGCTTTTGCGTGGCTGGCCAGACAGACCTATAACAATTTGCCTGGCAACCTGAAAGAAGTGACGGGAGCGAAAAACTCAGTGATTTTAGGTGGGATTTACCCTGGAAGCACGAACTAGACGATCAATTGCATTAAGCCGAAAATGAAGACCCGCAACCACAAGTAGTCGTTGCATTAGGATTGCGAATGACAAACTGCGCGCCAGACACATCTTCCTTGTAGTCGATTTCAGCACCATTCAAATACTGAATACTCATTGCATCAATCAAAACGGTAACACCGCCATTTTCAACACTGGTGTCATCTTCATTGACTTCTTCGTCAAAAGTGAAACCGTATTGAAATCCTGAACACCCGCCGCCGGAAACATACACGCGTAATTTCAAATTATCATTGCCTTCTTCGGCAATCAGCTCGCTCACTTTTGACGCGGCGCTATCAGTAAAAATAATTGGATTTGCCATAGCAGTAACACACTCTAAAAAATTAATAGTTAAAGAATTATGACTATACCCAGTGTTACAGTCAAGATTTAAGGATAGAGCGCGACAATCCTTAAACTTAGGTCTTCTTGTAGGCCAAACATCAGGTTCATGTTTTGTACCGCCTGCCCTGCGGCACCTTTCACCAGATTATCGATAACCGACAACACCACAATCGTTTTGCCACCTTGCGGCTGATGTAATGAAATCTGGCAATTATTACTGCCCCTGACATTACGGGTATCGGGGTGCGAGCTTTGCGGCAACACATCGACAAACACCTCATCTTGATAGCGCTGTTCATACAATGTCTGTAAATCGCCCAAGCCAACATCTGACTGAGCGTAAAGCGTGGCATGAATACCTCGTATCATCGGCGTTAAATGCGGTACAAATGTCAGCCCTACTTGCTTTCCAGCAACCAAACTGAGCCCCTGAGCAATTTCCGGCAAATGCCGATGACCGCTGACTGCATAAGCCTTAAAACTCTCGCCGGTTTCACTCATCAATGTCGCTAACTCGGCTTTACGCCCCGCACCGCTGACGCCCGATTTAACATCAGCAATCAGATATTGGGTATCGGCCAGGCCATTTTCAATGAGCGGCAGGAAACCCAACTGTACTGCTGTCGGATAACAGCCAGGACAAGCCAGCAAGCGCGCATTTTTGACAGCTTCACGATTGACTTCCGGCAGACCATAGACCGCCTCGCTAATCAAGTCAGGACAAGCATGCGTCATTCCATACCACTGCTCCCATTCCTGGACGTTTTGTAAACGAAAATCTGCCGATAAATCGATCACCTTCACGCCACGAGCCAGCAATTGCTCGGCCATTAACATCGCCGTACCATTGGGCGTGGCAAAAAACACCACATCGCATTCAGCCAATGTTTCAAGCTCGGGCGCGCTAAAGACTGCGTCAATATGTCCGCGCAAACTTGGATACAACGCATCTACTCTAAGCCCAGCATCAGCCCGCGAAGTCACCACAGACACTGCCACTTGCGGATGTCCGGCCAAAATCCGTAATAACTCCACACCGGTGTAACCGGTCCCACCAACAATACCTGCTTGAATCATCTATCTCTATCCTGCTTACACATTATTTATAAAAATCTACTTCACCCTATAATACCGCAACTTAAGTATTAATCGCTGATAGCTATGCCCTACCCCACCACCATGCGTGCCATTGAGATCAAAACTCCAGGCGGTACGGAAGCGCTAACGATAGCAACACGCACAACACCGACACCCGAACAACATCAGGTGCTGATTAAAGTGGCCGCTGCCGGAGTAAATCGCCCGGATGTCATGCAGCGCAAAGGCCTGTATCCACCGCCACCCGGCGCTTCAGATATTCTCGGCCTGGAAGTCTCCGGCACCATCGTCGCTTTAGGCGAACAAGTCGACCATTTAAATATCGGTGATCAGGTTTGTGCCTTGGTTACCGGCGGCGGTTATGCCGAATACTGCTTAGCTTCGACAAATTGCTGTTTGCCCATTCCTAAAAGCTTGTCACTTATCCAAGCAGCCGCGTTACCGGAAACCTTTTTCACCGTCTGGAGCAACGTGTTTGACCGTGCCCGCTTACAACCCGGTGAAACGCTATTGGTTCACGGCGGTAGCAGCGGTATTGGCACGACAGCGATACAACTGGCCAAAGCCTTTAACACCAAGGTGTTTGTGACTGCAGGGAGTGCGGAAAAATGCCGGCGCTGCTTGCAACTGGGCGCCGACGCGGCCATCAACTATCACGACGAAGACTTTGTCGATGTCATCCTCAACCTTACCCAAAATAAAGGCGTCGATGTTATTCTGGATATGGTCGGCGGCGACTACCTGCCTCGCAACATAAAATGCATGGCAGATGACGCCAGACTGGTACAGATTGCCGTGCAGCACGGCCCGAAAACGGACATCAATCTCCTGCCCATCATGCTCAAACGCCTGACTATTACCGGCTCGACCTTACGGGCACGAGACAACGCTTTCAAAGCCGACATCGCCAAACAATTGCTTAACAATGTCTGGCCGCTATTGGCAACCGGCAAAATAAAACCGATTATTCACAGCACTTTTAGCTTAAGCGATGCGGCAAAAGCGCACAAATTGATGGAAAGCAGTCAACACTTTGGCAAAATCATCCTAGAGGTAAATCCAACATGACCTATAAAACACTCATCTCCGCCGAAACGCTTAACCAACACCTAACCGATCCCGATTGGGTTATTTTCGACTGCCGATTTTCGTTGGCAGAACCCGAAGCGGGCGGCAGCGCTTATCGCCATGGCCACATTCCCGGCGCGCGTTACGCCCATCTTGATAAAGATTTGTCGTCCGCAATTACCGACCACACCGGCCGCCATCCCTTGCCTAACGTTGTCGTGTTAGCGCAAAAACTGGGCAATTGGGGCGTGAGCAACCGCAGCCAAGTGGTTGTCTATGACGATGCAGGTGGCGCCTTTGCCGATCGACTATGGTGGCTGTTACGTGTTCTGGGGCATGACAATGTCGCGGTCTTGAATGGTGGCATCAAGCACTGGCAAAAACAAGGCTTTGCATTAACGACGACTTTGCCCGCAGTCAACGCTACGACTTTCAGGCCTTATTTAAACAATGACTTATGGCTTGATGCCGTTAAAGTGCAAAACAGCTTGGCGAGAAAATCCATTTGCCTGATCGATGCCAGAACCCCCGAACGCTATCGCGGTGAGCAAGAACCCATCGACCCGGTGGCAGGTCATATACCCGGCGCACTCAACCGGCCGTTTCAACTCAACCTCGATAGCCAGGGCTTATTTTTAACTCCCGACGCATTACGCAGCCAATTTAAGCAATTGATTGGCAGTACCGCTCCCGAACAAGTCGTGCATTATTGCGGCTCGGGCGTCACTGGCTGTCATAACTTATTGGCGATGGAATATGCGGGGCTTACGGGGTCGAAGCTTTATGCTGGCTCATGGAGTGAATGGATCAGGAATAAAAATAGGCCGGTTGCGAGAGGCTAAGGCCAACAGTCTATTCAGCTAAGATTTTTTTATAAATGCGATGTGTAACTCATACTGTCATGCAGCACTCGCACAATGTGAATTTTGGTTGCTGTCACACGATAAAAAACTAAATGCCGATTGATGTGGAGTTGCCTGTAGCCTTTACGAATGTAATCACAGGCAAAACCCAATTCCGGATTTTCAGCGATTAAAGCAAATGCTGCATTTAATTGATCAAAATAGCAGTCTGCCTGTTCTTCACCCCAGTTTTTAAACGAATAAAGCCAGATATTTTTAAGATCCTGTTTTGCAAGTTCCTGAATATGGATTTTGCGCATTTTTAGATTAATCCGGCTTCTTTTCGGGCTTCTTGCCTGATAGATTCCAGATTTAGCTCACCTGCATCGCCACTCTCTTCACCTTCGATCAGGGCGGTGCGTAAGGATTGCAGCGTCGAATTCGCTTCTCTTTCTTCAAGCAAACGTAAGGAGTCACGCATAATTTCACTCACGCTTGCATAACGCCCAGTCTTGAGCAAAGATTCAATGAGGTTATTCCAGTGCTCACCGAGACTAACAGTTTGGGTTCGTGTTTGCGCCATGTTGTTCTCCTAGTTGGTTTCTTCAAGATTAATGTAAGATATATTCTTACATTTGATAAGGCAAACCAATTTTTTCGAACCTCGAAAGGGAGCAATAGCGGCTTTATCGCGTATTGCGCCGCATGGTGAGATTGCACATTCGGCGGAATACGCAGCGCTATTCCGCCCTACGCGGGCTTAAGTCCAAGGAAGTTACAATGAGTGATAGTGAAAAGCACGAATCAACTAAAAATAATGGAAGATGGTGGGAGTTTTATCTTGTCCGATACCTACTTGGGTCAATAGTGGGTGCAACTCTCCTTATAGTCCTTAACAACCATTCCATAGGAATCATGCATGGATTACTTTCTACATGTGACGTAAAAATCTCTTCAATAGAATCTCATACCATTCCTCTTTGGGCAGGGCTGGGATTTGCATATTGCTATCTTGCAAGCGCACCAATATTGGTATTTCATGCAACAAGAGGTGCAGGTAATTCATTACAAATATTTATCAAGGAAAACAAAAGTATCCTAATAGGACTCGCTTTAGTAATAATTACCTTGATATTAGGTATCAGCACTTTCCTTTCAAGCCTAAGCGTCGGTGAAATAGCGACGTATTGCGTTTTTTTGATAATTATTGAGCTGCAAATTGCGCTTATTTATCTCGGGCAAAAAGACGATGGGAAAGCTATATATGACTTCTATAAAAAGCTAATCACAGCAAGAAGCTTAAAGTCACAAAAACGCGAGATATATATTGAGTCATATAAACATTTGCGCGAACATGGAAATGCGTTTTTCATTGTTATGCTTGAATTTATTCTTGCTTGCTCCATCTGGCATGCCAGAACAATCGAGCATCTCTTTCTATTGCTGCTTATGTGGTTCATTCCAGCCGCCTGGGTATGGTTAATAGGCGCTAAGATGGAATCTAAGATCGGCATGTTTTCATGATCTAATAATTTGTTTTTATTCTGTGAGCAGCCCTCACTTAACCGTAATGGATCAAACTTGATGGATACAGGATGGAGCCCTGAAGAGTGGAGAACGCTTTTCTGCCCACCGTTTACTTTGAATTCCAGCGTGGGCACAAAAAGCGTGCCCACCCTACATTTGAATTTAGAGAACCAATCGTGATGGGGCTTGCCCCCACCATCAATTTCTCCCCACCAATTAATTTCCCTTAGGCTCTTCGGCTGGAGGCGTTGGTGTTTGAGAAGGGGCTGTTGCCTCAGCAGGCGCTGGTGTTTCAGCAGATTTTTGCGCCTCAGCTGCCTTTTTCGCTTCTCTCTCCGCAG
>JAQTQN010000155.1 GCA_028712225.1 Methylobacter sp. | reverse complement strand
ATAGGCCACCTCGAAAAACCCTGCACTTCGACAGGCTCAGTACCCACAGGGTATAAATGCGAACGGCATCTTGATCGAGCCGTCATGCGTAGGCTGGATAAGCGCTAGCGCATCCGGCAAATGCGGTGGATGCGCGTTGCTTATCCACCCTACACAATAGGCCACCTCGAAAAACCCTGCACTTCGACAGGCTCAGTACCCACAGGGTATAAATGCGAACGGCACCTTATAAATCAACCTGTTACGTTCGTGGTGAGCTTGTCGAACCATGAATGTGACAGGTTTTCGAGGTACCCAATACACGCATAGCCTCACTCAGATTAAAGACTGAATAGTTACAAATTAACCTTTATCTAAGCGTCTCTAAATTTATTTATCCATTACAGCAATTTGAATTTATTAGCATGGGGCACATACAACCGGGAAGGAATCTGTTCCGAACTTTCGCCGCGTAATACCGCGATGATGTCGTTACCGACTTTGTCATTTTCTACATGATACGAATGTTCGCTTACCCCTTTCACCACGTCGCTGGCATCGACAATCACCACTTTCGCGGGTATTTGATGCGGCTGGCTCGGGCCGTCATGCCCCAAACGATCCGGATTGCCTTTGGTGTAATCGCTGGTTTTAAGCGCTAAATCACCGTTATTGAAGTAAACCGTAATGCGCTGGGCCAGATCGGGTAGCCGTGCCAATTTATGATCATGCTCAAAAGCGTCGTTGTCTTCATCGGCGGCGGTCAAAATAATGTTATCGAAGATGCGTGATAACGATGCGCCGTTGCTAATTTTTTTAGCCTGCTGCAAGGCATGCCGCAACACATAGTTGCCCATGCTGTGCGCAATCAGGTTGATCTTTTGTTGGCAGGCTGCTTCTTTGTCAGCAGATTTTAAGAACGTAGACAGTTTCATCAAGCCGCGTGCGAACGCATATCCGGAGGCTTCGGCATCGTGGCGATCGTTAAAATAGCTGGTCACTTGCCCATCCGACGGCCAGGAAAAGACAAAAATATTCGGTTGGTAGTTGTTATTGGAGAGTTTGGCGTAACGCTCGCCGATTTTGGCAGCCGATTCGACAGCGGCTTTAAACGACACATTAAAACCATGGATAAAAATCAAAGAATCCAGCGACTGGGTTTTCATGGCTTGACGCAAGTCGTTAAATAGCGCTTCCGAACCTTGGCTGGGCTTATCCGGCAAGACCTTGATCGACTTGGCAGCCAATTTGCCCTTGTTGACTTCGGCCTGACCAAAACGCAGATCGCCCAGGTCAGTAGTGGAAAAACCACTGCCAAAATCGGTTGGGGCCTGTGCATTATTGGGATTACGGTTGGTCGCAAAATAAATGGTAGCCATGATAGTTTCCTTGCAGGTGACATGAGTAACTTGGCGCGATACAGATGACTTTATGTGCCGCGAATTATTATCATAAGTGCATAGCGTTAAACTCGAGTACAATTTTCTTCAGAAGCCCTGTTTTTACTAGAACTTTATTTAAGCCATGAATTTGCAACGGATTATCTTGCTTAGCCGGTTATTGCCTACTTCGATAAGTCAGTAGTTGTAATTACCATGCAAGCACTCACCCCAATCCACGATTCCCCCGATAACACTTTGTTTTGGACGGAAACACTTGCCGAAGATTTACGAATTTTTCTGACGGCTCGGGTGAAATGTGCGGAAACCGCCGCCGATTTAACGCATGAAACATACCTGAAGTTATACCAGACCGCCAAAGAAAACCCTCCCGATAATGCGCGTGCCCTGGCTTTCCATATCGCTGTGCAATTGGCGATTGATTATCACCGTAAAAACACCGTCAGAAATCGTCATCATGCCGCGGATGTTGAATTCGATAGTTGTATCGATACTATCCCAAGTGCAGCTGCCGGACCTGAACAAACAGTTATTGCACGCCAACGTTTGGGCGCATTACAGACAGCGCTGGCTGAATTGCCGGTCGATTGTCGCACTGCGTTTTTGTTACACGGCATTGAGGGCTTGTCCTATTCAGAAATTGCCGAACGCATGGGTATTTCAAAATCCATGGTCGGCAAGCATTTGACGCGGGCATTAACTCATTGCGCGCAGCGAGTGGGTAATTAAGACTATGAATTGTCGTCATTTATCGGTGGTCATCTCGGCCTGTCGCACGGCTTATAGTGTAAGAACACTCAGTTACCCTGGAATCGGCTAATGGCACTTTCTTCCCAAGAAGCATCTGCGCAGTTGTTGCAGCAGCAAGCCATCAACTGGCTGGTGCGGCTGCGCGCTGATGATTTTAGCGAGACTGAGATGATGGCGTTCGCAGAATGGCTGGCTCAGGATCATGCGCATTCGGAAGCATTTGCAGCGGCGGAAAGCTTGTTTAGCGAGATGGTGCTGGCGGCAAAAAGTCCGGCGCCTGATATGTCAGCCCGGATTGATGTTCAAGACAATGCGCCAATAGTCAAGCTACCTCCGCAGCGTTCAGCCGCTAAACGTTACCGTCGCTGGCTGACTACGACATTGGCAATAGCGGCGGTATGGCTCTTTGTGGTCATGCTGGTAATGCCTAAACAGGCGCCCTGGCTGGATAATTATTTAAGTGACTATCACACCGAAACCGGTGAATTGCGCGCTGTCCAATTAGCTGACGGCAGTCAGGTACTGCTTAACACCAACAGTGCTGTGTCAGTCGATTTTAACGCGACGGTGCGGCAGGTTACCCTGCATTACGGGCAGGCGCGCTTTACCGTTGCCAAAGATACGCAGCGTCCGTTTCAAGTGCGGTCAGACAATCTTATCGTCAAGGCATTAGGCACTGTCTTTGAAGTTTATAAGCACTCTGGCGAAGTGAGTGTCACCGTCCAGGAACATGCCGTATCTGCGAGTGTGCAATCTGAGACAGTTAATCCCGGTAGTGTTCAGGTGCAGCAAGGACAACAACTTAGTTACCGCTCGGGAAGCGTGCTGACCAAGCCCAAAACGGTTGAACTAAACCAAACCAGCGCCTGGCAGCAACAGCGCTTGTTTATTAACGATCGCCCGTTAGGTGAGCTGCTCGACGAGCTCGGTCGTTACCAAGTCGGACGTGTATTCCTAGCCGATGAAAAGCTCAAAAATCTTCGTGTCACCGGTGTTTTTTCTCTCGATAAGCCTGATGAAGTGCTTAGCTCGGTTGTTAACGCTTTAAACCTGCAAGAAACCCGCTTGGGACCCTGGTGGGTGTTACTGCATCGTTGATGGGCGCCAATGCTAGTTGCTTTTAGCGACATCAACGACTTTCCAAGCCATCGAAAATGCTTTTGCCTAAGCAATTTACCGGCGATAAAACAGCATTAACCTCCTGTAAATTTGCGCAGGCATGGCCTGTCCCAGCTAATATCTATGAAGTTCCCGCGTTACATGATGAGTTGCCCTGACTAAATACAAAACATAACGCACTGAAATTAAACGGCTAAGTTTTATTGCTGGATTTTTAGTGACAATCAAAAAAAATATTTTCACTTTTTGGTGTTCGATTTCCGATGTCGAACGGCTTACCTATTAAGAAGTGATTTTTTCAAAGACTAGGAAATATTTTGAAGAAATTAAAGGCCAATCACACAGGGCATTTCGCAATATGGGTACTGACTTCAACAATTCTGGGCGGGGCATTAATGAATGAAAACGCTTTAGCTAATGGCGCGACTCAGCACTTCAACATTGCTGCGCAATCATTAAACAATGCCCTGATGCGTTTTGCTGCCGATGCTGGTTTGGAACTGATATTTAATGCTGACATGGTGCGCGGCTGCAATGCTAAGGCGTTAGTAGGCAATATGACTGCTGCACAGGCGTTAACACAATTGCTGCAAGACTGCGGCGTAACTTATCGATTTGTTGACGAACATACGGTGACGCTAGAACGGCTCAGCGCCTCTGCTGCAACGCTGAAACTCGCCCAAAATGATAAGAACCGGGATGACAAAAACAACGTGCCGGGAAATAACGCTAAACCTGTTCCAGCCGTCGCACCGGTCACCTTACAAACCATGACAGTGACGGGTGAAGAAGGGGATGACTCAACATCTTATCAAGTAGTCAATGCAATTACGGCGACTAAAACAGGCACGCCGATCAAGGAAATTCCCCAGTCCATTCAGGTCATTCCACGCACGCTGATGAACGATCAGCAAAACATCACTGTTAGTGAAATGCTCACGAATGTCAGCGGTGTTGTACCGCGTAATGTGTTGTATGCGCCGGTTATCGAAGGCACTTTGATTCGCGGTTTTAGAGCTGAGCAAACAACCGACGGCTTTAATCAATATTACAATCCAGGCGACCGGGAAAGCCTTGTTAATATCGACAAAATAGAGGTACTGAAAGGATCAAATGCGATACTTTACGGTGGCGGCTCCGGTTCGCCGGTCGGCGGTATGGTCAATGTGATTTCTAAATTGCCGAAGCTCAATGCGTTTGGCGAAGCCGGCATCAAGATCGGCAGTTATGATTTTTACCAACCTTATTTCGACTGGAATCAACCGCTTAGCGATACGGTGCTGTTCCGCGTTACTGGCGAATACACCAATTCGCAAAGTCATGTCGATGCGATCGAAACCGAGCGCTTTAATATCAATCCCGCATTAACGCTCACCAATAACGACACGACTACCTTGACGTTGCAAGGCAAAGTTTCACGCTGGCAACAGCCCGATTATCAGGGCTTACCCGCAACCGGAACTATAGCCGGCGCTTTTCGTATTCGCCCTGAGACTTTTATCGGCCCAACTAATATCGCCGACAGCTACTCCAATGCCGATGGCGTTTGGGGATCTCTGGACCATAAGATCAACAATATATGGTCGGTAAATGTTAAGGCTCGCTACGCTGAATCCGAGTTTGACCAAAAAGTGCAATCGCTGTTTGGCGCTGATGGTTTTGTGGCCGATGTACCGATAGTTACTCCTGCAACGTGGGCGTTGTCGAATGCTGAATTGTATCAACAGCAGAATGAACTTAGCGTGCTCGGCAATGCCGTAGCCAAAGTCAATATCGGCCCCATCGAAAACACCTTTCTGTTAGGCGCCGATTACAGCGAAATGGATGACGCCGGATTTATTTACGGGGATTTCGGGGCATTCGGATTGGGCGTCGCCACGGTTGATTTAACTGCCCCTGAGTTTCCGGTGAGCTACAGCAAACCGAAACCGGGGACCAATAATACCTTTGTTAAAAACACCACTTATGGCGGCTACGTACAATTGCAAAGTACGTTTTATAAGCGTTTCCATCAGCTGCTTAGCCTCAGGCTTGGTGAGGTGGAAATCGATTATAAGTCGTCCACCGGTATCAATTCGAAAACCGCACAACTTCAACCCTTACCGCGTGTTGGCGGCGTGTTTGATATTACTGACAATATTGCCCTGTTTGCCAGTTACAGCGAAGGTATGCGCGGTCAACCGTTCGTTAATTTTATCGACACGCCTTTGCCGGAATTATCGAAACATCTCGAAACCGGCATCAAATTCGATTTTTCAAACCAACTTTCCGGGCAACTGGCCGCGTATCAAATCGACCGAAGTCATGTTGCCGTGCCCACCGGTTTTGGCTCAATCGCCGCCGGGCAGCAGCGTTCTCGCGGTTTTGAGGCGGATGTGATATGGCAACCCGGCGATGCTGTTGGCGTGCTTGCCAACTATGCCCATACCCAAGCCCGCTTTACCGACAATCTGGCGGGCGTTCCAGCTGATAACAGTGTTGCCCTGGTTCCGGAAAATTCAGGACGGGTTTGGGCTAACTATCGCTTCCAGCAGGAAGCGCTTAAGGGTTTCAGCGCCGGTTTTGGGGTTTATCTGCGCTCAGGTGCTTTCTTGTCTAACAACAATTTGTTCAAAACCGACGGTTACCACACTTTTGACGCCGCGATTGCCTATGAAACCAAACACTTCAAGCTGGCGACCACGGTTAAAAATTTAACTGGAGAAGACTATTTTCAACCTTACAACTATTTCGCCGGACGCACCGCGCCCGCTGCTGGACCGGAGGCATATATCAACATTTCGCTGAAATACTGAGCTTAGGCGACAGAGACTTTAACGCTTTAGAACTACCAAGGAGATAGCTTCACTCAGGGATAGGAGTGAGGTCGACAGGATTTCGACACCCCCGCCACCTCCGCCGCAAGACGGATTCGGAAAGCCACAGGTCTTGCCAAGCCAAGACAGCTGGGTTGCCTGCAAGTAACTGGTTCGATCACCGATCTTTTAACGCTTTTTACATTTAAAGCGGTGAGCGAACTTGCGCCTTGGAGCTTCACTTTAACCAAAATCTACTGAGGAAAAACAATGAGTTCATTGAAAAACAATAGCTTTAAATTGGCGGCAACAGCTGGTGTTATGGCATTAACCGGCATGTTGGCCCCAGCCGCTAATGCTGCCCTGGTTACCGGGAATGCCACCATTACCATTGACAATACCGCTTTTGCTGCATCGTCAGTGAATGTACCCGCTGGCTATCCGAATGGCTGGATCGTGGCAAAACATTGGGGGCCTAGTGATAATTTAGTCGGTATCACTGGAGCTACAGCAGGCGGTACCACACTTGCTACCACGGGTAGCACAGCTATGGATTTTTCAGTTAACACCAACACTACAACCAACAGTTATCCTGCGATAGGCCCTTATGGCAGAACTGAGCAAGCGACGACTATGGATGCGAGCAATACATCATCAGGTCAGATTGGTTTAAGCGGCGCTTGGTTGCTAACCAGTGCCGGCGGCAGTGGCGCTTTAACCCCTTACGACTTTAGAGTGCAAAAAACCGGTGGCATTTGGAACATTGTTACCTTTGACACTGGTTTTCAATCCCAAAACTTTTTGAAATTGACTGACGT
>JAQTQN010000154.1 GCA_028712225.1 Methylobacter sp. | reverse complement strand
GATCCTGATGGCCCGGTCATGATGACGATTTCACCTTCGCCGATTTGTAAATTAACTTGTTTTAAGACCTTTTGTTGCAACTCGCCGGTGCCGTAGTGGAAGTCCAGGTTTTGTACGTTAATCATTGCGCTCATCAGAACATATCCGCCGGGTTGGCTGCTTTTAGTTTGCGCATGGCAAGCATGCCCGCTGTTGCACACATCGACAATATGAACAGAAAAACGGTCATTACTTTGGTATCGGTCATGGGCATAGGAATATAGATCGCTGATTCGGCCACTTTATACAGGCCGATGGACAAAATATAACCGGGCACAAAGCCTAATACGGCCAGATAAAATGCCGATGCAAAAACAACTTTAATAAAGTAGGCGTGTTTATAGCCCATGGCTTTCAACGTGGCAAATTCATTAAGATGATTGGTGATGTCTGTGAACAGAATCTGGTAAACAATCACCATGCCCACCACTAGGCCCATGATGGTGCCAAAGCCAAAAATAAAACCAATAGGCGTCATATTTTCCCAGTAGAGTTGTTCAAAACGTACCAGTTCATCATAAGTGAACAGGCTGGTGTTTTTATTGAGACGCTCTTTCAATGCAGCTTGTACGGTCTTTACATCGGCTCCTGGTACAAGCCGGATAATGCCCAGATCAATTTCATCGGCCGTTCTGAATGGGAAAATACGCAGGAAATTCAGTTCACTGGTGACTACGTTGCCATCAGCAGCAAACGATACGCCTAACCGGAATGTGTCTATTATTTTGATTTTGTAGTCGTTGATTTCAGTGCTGTCTTTACCTTCAGCCAGCAATTGGCGCACCGGGCCAAACTCAGGGCGGGAGGCTTCGTCGAAGAGTACAGTGTCTTTTAGGCGCAATATTCCTTGCTTGGCTTTGATCTCGGGTACGTCAAGAATGGCGGCATCAGGATCATAGCCGTATACCATTAAGGTACGCTTGGTTTGTGTGGCCGGATTTTTGAATTGAGCCAACGACATATATAACGGATATGCTTGGGCCACTTGCGGATGAGCCAGGGTGCGCATCAATTCTGTGCGGTTAAATCGTACCGGCCGCCACATCGCCTCGGTTTGTTTATGCATGAGGAATAAGTCGCCAGCCATTTTCATGGGTGCAGAGGCGGCACTGGCATAGAGCGCGTCTTTAAAACCCATCTGCATGAATACCAGCACGGTTGCGAACAATACCCCGCAGGTGGCGGCAATCAGTTTGGTGCGGTCATAAACCAACTGCCGCCATGCCAGACGGCCTGGAAAGGCAAAGGAAGTCAGTAGTGTCATGGCATTATCCGCAAATGCACCTGACGATAAATTTGATGTTGCAGATCAGCGATGGCTTTGTCTTCCAGAGTGAGGCGCACTTCAATGATGCGGTTGTCTTTATCGGCGAGTGGGTCGGTATCATTCAAATCGTTTTTCTTTACTTGAAAACCCAGTTCCCTGACTTGCGCAGTGAAGGTTTGTGTAAAACCTGGCACATTGATGTCGGCTTTTTGCCCGACTTTAACTTTGGGCATGTCCGATTCATAGATTTCAGCGACGACATCAAGTTTGGTTAGATCGGCTATTTCCAGTAAACCGTTATTGCCGATACGCTCGCCAGGGCGGGTGTGTATTTTGATGATGGTGCCGGAAATAGGTGCTTTGATGACGGTTTTAGCCAGGTTTTCTTCTGCTACTTTTTGTTCCGCTCTGGCATTGGCAATTTGAGCTTGCAAGGCGGCGATGGTGGCTTGTGACTGTAAAAAAGCCAACTGTTTTTGATCGGCGGTAGCAGCGCTGGCCGTGGCTGTTTTGGCAAGTGCTTGATAACGCTGATATTCTTTGTTGTTGTAATTAAGTGCTACTCGCTCGACAGCCACTTTTGCTTCAAGAACTTTAATCTGAGTCTGGGCAACTTCAACTGCGGCTTTACGTCTGGAGTGATCAGCTGATAATGCCAATACATCCCCTTTATTGACCTGGTCCCCTTCATGAGGAAACAGTTGTTCAAGATTGGCACCATCAGAACCTGCGTCATGTGAAATACGAATAACACGACTTAGAGGTTCAATACGGCCTAAAGCGCCAATACCCAAGGATTGATCGGCAGCAGACACCGATAGTTGACCAAAAATAATGAGTCCCCAAAAAATACAGAACTGAAAATAACGTAATTTAAAATGCATGCTGACGAGCCTATGACAATAAATCTGTGGTTTTTGGGTTAGTTTAGCAGTGATAAAAATTCTTGGCGTAATCAATGTCCGCAATGGCGTCGGTCTGCTTAAAGACTGATCGACATTATTCCGCGCATATAAAAAGTGCTCGCATTATTTATCCCTCGTTGTTTTTCCTGAGTAGTAGGCGGAGGTTTTTTTAGCAAACCAACATTGCAAACGTAAGTCACCTTTTAACAAGCATGAAAAATGCGTCGGGGCAAAGGTTGGATCAGCAATTTTTCTTAGGAGCGGAGCTGTTTGGGCAATTTTATCCATGCTGGTGTTGCGATAGTCGTGGGCAAGAACATACGGGTAGCGCTGTCGATAATGTTCAGACGCTTTGATCTGTGAATTCTGTAGGCATAACTTAGACAATGCTTGCTAAAGAAAAATGATAAGTTAGACTAAACCGAACGGTTTAGTTTATCAAGGGACTTTTATGGCGCACTTTCGAACTTTTATCATCAGCAGTTTATTTGTAATTCCGGCTATTGTGGCTGTCAGTGTTTGGTTGATTGATCGGCAACACTATGAAAGCACTGACAATGCTTACTTAAAAGCCAATATTATTTTGATCAGCCCGAAAGTGCAGGGTTATGTATCACAACTTTTAGTGGATGATAACCAAGCGGTTCAACAAGGTGAGTTATTGTTAACGATAGATGATCGCGATTTTCAAGCAAAGGTTGTTCAGGCCGAATCTCGGATTAATGAAGCAAAAGCGCATATTCAGCGCTTGCACACGCAAAAAACTTCACAACATAACCATGCCGCTGCAGCTACTGCCAATATTGCCGCTGTGCAGGCCAGGCGGGAGCAAATCCAAAAAGATTTACGCCGCTTTGATGAGCTGATAAATCGAGGTTCGGCCTCCAAGCAAACGCTGGATAAAATTCAATCCGAGTCGAAACAGTCTGCTGCTGAGCTGGCAAGTTCGCAAGCTACAGCAAGCGCAGAGCAGGGCGCATATAGTGCTTTTGATAATGAGATTAGCGAAAGCGCCGCTAAGTTAGAAATCGCCCAAGCAGAGTTACAACTGGCAAGGTTGGAGTTGGAACATACCCAAATCAAAGCGCCGGTGGCGGGTGTGATCGGTAATAAGGGTGTGCAATCAGGGCAGTTGGTGCGACCTGGAATGACGCTGGCGCATCTGGTGGAGAGCCAAAAAATTTGGGTGGAAGCCAATTTTAAGGAAACCCAGCTTGAATATATGCGTATCGGACAATCCGCGACTATTAAAGTGGATGCTTATCCAGATCTGGAATTGATTGGCAAAGTAGATAGTTTTGCGCCGGCCAGTGGCGCCGAATTCAGCCTGTTGCCTGCAGAAAATGCTACCGGTAACTTCACTAAGATTGTGCGCCGGGTGCCGGTCAAAATCGTGCTTGATGCCGGTGCCGATGTCAGTTTGCTAAGGTCAGGACTCTCCGTCGAAGCTAAAGTGAAAGTTCATTAGCATGAGTGCCATCACGCTAAATACAGAAGAAATACCAATCTCAAGGGCGCACTGGATTGGATTTTTCAGCATGGCAATTGGTGTATTCATGGCGGTATTGGATATTCAAATTGTGGCCAGTTCAC
Organism: Methylobacter sp.; assembly: GCA_028712225.1. GTDB lineage: Bacteria > Pseudomonadota > Gammaproteobacteria > Methylococcales > Methylomonadaceae > JABFRC01. The sequence goes on along the minus strand of JAQTQN010000154.1, from coordinate 3,153 downwards.
TGTCGGAAATACAAGCGGGTCTTTCCGCTACGCAAGATGAAATTGCCTGGGTGCAGACGTCTTATTTGATTGCTGAAGTTATCATCATTCCTTTATCCGGCTGGCTGGGGCGGGTGTTTTCTACGCGCTATTTGTATGTGTTGTCAGCCGGAGGCTTTACTTTAGCTAGCTTGGCCTGTGCGTTTGCCTGGAACTTGCCATCTATGGTTGTTTTTCGTTGTCTGCAAGGCTTTCTTGGCGGCGCCATGATTCCCATGGCGTTTGCGGTTATTTACACGGTATTTCCGGCACGCCTGCAGTCGACAATGACGATTGTAATGGGCTTGATTGTTACGATGGCGCCGACAGTGGGGCCGGTATTAGGTGGTTATTTAACCGAAACTTACAGCTGGGAGTTTTTATTTTTAATCAATGTTATCCCCGGCGCAGTGGTGTGTACATTGGTATGGCGTTTTTTTGATATTGATCAACCGGATTGGTCGTTGCTGAAAAAAATCGACTTTGTCGGTATTGCCTTGATAGCACTTTGCCTGGGTTGTATGCAGTTTGTGCTCGAAGAAGGTGTGCGTAATCAGTGGTTTGAAAGTGATTTGATTTTGGCTTTAACTTGCATGGTGGTGTTAAGCGGCATCGCAATGGTGATTTGGGAATTAAAACATCCGCATCCAATTATCGATCTGTACGCTTTTCGTAATATTAATTTTGCGGTGGGTTGCGGCTACAGCTTTGTGCTGGGTGTCGGACTTTATACTATTATTTATTTGACGCCGATTTACCTTGCGAGTGTCAAAGGCCTGAATAGTTTGCAAATCGGTCATTATTTGATGGTGGTAGGGTTATTCCAATTGCTGTCGGCCTTCGTTGCCGGGCCATTAGAGAAAAAAATTGATTTGCGTTTGATGCTGGCAATCGGTTTTGGTTTATTTGCGTTGGGTTCGTGGATGAATGCGCAATTAACCAGCGAGTCCGGGTACTGGGATTTTTTTTGGCCCCAAGCCGTTCGCGGCATGGCTCTAATGTTGTGCTTCGTACCTATTAATACGTTGTCATTAGGCTTATTGCCGCCTGAGGAAATCAAAAATGCCAGCGGTCTATACAACTTGATGCGTAATTTGGGTGGTGCGATAGGTTTGGCTGTTGCCAATACCTTACTGGTTTATCTCAGTAAGGCGCATTACGCCAGTTTGCGTGAATCTATTTCGGCGACAAACTATCAGGCTCAAGAATTTATTGACGGTCTTACTGACATTATGCGCCAAGCACAGTTGCCAGATCCTCAGTTGGCCGCATTAAAACAATTGACCGGCTTGGCCTGGCGAGAAGCAGAAGTAATGACGTTTAACAATTTATTTCAAGGCATTGCCTTGATATTTTTCATCTCATTGGTAATTGCACCTTTTTTGCGTAAAGTCGATAAGCAAAAAGTGGCGGCAATTCAGTTGGAATGAAGTAGCACTTTTATCTTTATGCAGGCCAATATTTACTTGTGGCCTTGGAATAATTAATTTAGTGAATTTACTCACGATGAGTCATTCAATAGTTGTTAATCAAAATGATACCAACGCTATCAATAAAGTCCGCAAAACTATCAATATGAGAAAATGGCCTATAATGCCCACAATTTTTGATTGTAAGGTCTGTTATGCAATTTAATTCAGTTCAGGATTTTCTCAATCATGTTCAGCAGGAGCTTAATGCTAACCGGTTGGTTTTACCGGTTTTACCGGATATTGCTTTAAAAGTTCGGGAAGCGGTTGCTTCGGAGGATGTGTCTGCTAAAGAATTGGCGGATATTATCGTTACCGATGCGGCTCTTTCAACACGCCTTATTTATGTTGCCAATAGTCCTTTGTATCGCGGTGTGACGGAGATTAAAAACATTCAAATGGCTGTATCAAGGCTGGGGCATAAAATCGTCGGTGCATTGATTACCAGTTTGGTGATGCAGCAAATGTTTCGTCCGACTTCAAAACTGCTGGAGATGCATTTTAGAAAAACCTGGGAGCAGAGTATTAATGTCTCCTCGATTAGTCGTGCGCTGGTAGCCTTGGCTCCGCATCTTAATCGCGATGAAGCGATGCTGGCTGGTTTGATTTATCAAATTGGTAAACTGCCCATTTTGACGTTGGTTGAAAATATCCCTGAGTTTAGAGACAGCCCATCCAGAATGGATAAGCTTTTGGAAAAAGCGCATCCTGCCATCGGCAAATTGATTATGGATACCTGGTCTTTCCCAGAGGCTTTAAAGTTGGTTCCATCGCAATATGTTGATTTTCAGCGTGATTCGGGCGCAGTAGCTGATTATGTTGATGTGGTGCAAGTTGCTTTTTTACAAAGCATTGCGGGCACGGATCATCCTGCTTGTCGAGTTGATTGCTCGACAGTCCCCGCATTTGCCAAGCTAGGCTTGACGGCAGATATTGAGGTGTTAGAAATAGAAGGCATTTCTGATGAAATTGAGCTTACCAAAAGCATGTTTTCCTAAACTGAGCACATCTAAATTATGATTGATCCGCACGCTGCACTTTATTTTCGTCGTCTTGGTGTTATTACAATTTTTGCTGTCTACTTGGTTATTCTTGCGGGCGGCATAGTAAGGGCCTCCGGTGCCGGTATGGGCTGTCCGGATTGGCCAACCTGTTTTGGTCAATGGGTGCCACCGACTAATGAGTCACAGCTGCCGAGTAATTATCATGAAATTTATGCGCAACGTGGCTATCAGGATACACAGTTTAATCCAGTAAAAACTTGGACCGAGTACACCAATCGCTTGGTTGGCGTTACTATCGGTTTTCTAATTTTTCTGACCGCGTGGTCATCGCGCATTTATCTTAAAGCCGACAAAACAATCTTTTATTTAGCTTTAAGCGCGTTTTTCTTGGTTGGATTTCAAGGGTGGCTGGGTTCTACGGTGGTTGCATCAAACCTTAAGCCTGTGATCATTACCATACACATGCTGTTGGCTCTATTCATAGTCGCATTGCTGATTTATACCATTGCAAGATCACAGCGGGAGTCCATCGCAAAACTGGATGTCAGATTTTTGCCTGAAAGTTTTAAAACGGTATTGATAGTTGCGATGGTGATGACTCTAGTGCAAGTAGCCATGGGCACTCAAGTAAGAGAGGCGGTAGATTTTATTGCTCATGAGCA
>JAQTQN010000153.1 GCA_028712225.1 Methylobacter sp. | reverse complement strand
ACCGGGTTCGCCGCCTCTTAACGCTAAAGGAATCAGCGCGATCCCGGTGGCTAATGCCGTCATCAGGATAGGCGATAACCGTTCCAGAGCCCCTTGTTTAACCGCACTGTATAAATCATGGATACCGTCTTCTTGAACCAGATGGTGAATATGGCTGATCATCATGACGCCGTTACGGATCGCGATTCCAAACAGGGTAATAAAACCGATAATGGAGGCCACAGACAATATGCCACCGGAAACATAAACACCAATCACGCCGCCAATCAGTGCCAGAGGTAAATTCAACATCACCAATAACGCATCACCTGCTGAATTAAAAGCGACAAACAGTAGTAAGAAGATACCCATAATGACGATAAAACCAATAATGAATAAGGTTCTTGACGCTTGTTCAGCGCTTTCAAATTGTCCACCATATTCAACATGATAGCCGGTAGGAAGGCTGACATTTTGGCCGATCCCCGCACGAATATCATTAACCACGCCGGCAAGATCGCGTTCGGCAACATTAGCCATCACCACAATTTTACGTTGTGCATTTTCACGACTAATGGTGTTCTGTCCTAGTGTCCTACGAATATCTGCTAAGGCATGTAAAGGCAGTTGCGCACCGGAAGAAGTCATGATGAGTGTCGAACGGATAGTGTCTAAATTTTCCAGGGCATCGACACCGTAACGGACAACCAGATCAAAACTGCCGGTGTCTTCCATAATTCTCGACACCGCTCGACCGGTAAACGCGGTTTCGATCGCTTCCGATACCGTATCAATACTTAACCCATAACGGGCAATGGTTTTTCTATCGAATTTAATATCCAAAAATGGCACATCGGCAGGATTATCAATAGACACGTCGACAGCGCCCCGCACTTCGGTGGTGAGGGTTTTAATTTGATTGGCCAAACGCCGTAATTCGACTAAATCCTGACCGAATATCTTGATGGCAATATTGGCTCGTGTCCCCGATAACATGTGATCAATACGATGGGAAATAGGTTGTCCAACAACAATAGCCATGCCGGGCACGGCAGTTAAAGACGTTCTTAACGCAGACAAGAACGCCTCTTTACTACGTTCCTGCATCTTTAAACTGACATCGATTTCTGAGGCAAACACTTGTTGCGCATGCGGGTCTAATTCAGCTCGTCCTGTGCGTCTGGCTGTCGAGACCACTTCCGGCTGTTGCAAAATAATTTCTTCGACTCGCTGCGCCAGTTCGTCTGATTGCTGCAAAGAGGTTCCTGGTAAAGTGATAGCACTAATGGTCAAGCTGCCTTCATTAAATTCCGGTAAAAAAGTACGCCCGGTAAATCCCAGGGCAATCAAGGCCACGGCAAGGCCGGTCACTGCAAGCACACTAATCACTTTCCATTGTTGTAAAGAGCGCTCTAGTAAGGGTAAATACCGTTGTTTTAACCAACTCACCAGACGGCTTTCTTTATCCTCGCGAATAGCGGCGGATGCCGGTAACAGAAGACTACAAAGTGCAGGCGTCACGGTCACCGCGACCACCAACGACGTTGCAATTGCCACGATATAGGCAAACCCAAGCGGTTGTAATAAACGCCCTTCTACGCCACTGAGAAAGAACAGGGGTAAAAAAACCAGCATGATAATTAAGGTTGCAAAAACGATAGAACCCAAAATTTCATGACCGGCGTTGAACACTAAAGTATTCACCGAGGTACGATTGGATTCCGGCAGGTGCAGGTTCTCCCGCATACGCCGGACCGTATTTTCGACGACAATAATGGCATCATCCACCAACGCGCCCAAGGCGATAGCCAACCCCGCCCAGGGTCATCGTATTTATGGTTGCCCCCATGGCCTTCATCGCCAGAATGGCTGCGATCATGGACAGCGGAATAGCCAGCAAGGTGATGAGTGTTGCCCGTCCACTCATCAAGAAGGCATAAATGATGAGAATCACCAGAATTGCGCCGTCTCGTAGCGAATCCAGTAAATTGCCAACAGAGACAGCAATAAAATCCGCTTGCCTGAAGATATTAGCATCCAAAACCATGCCTTTGGGTAACGAGCTTTGAATATTTGCTAGCACATCATCCAGGCGTTGGGTTAGTTCCAAGGTATTTACCTCGGGTTGTTTTAACACGCCCAAGATAACTGCAGGTTTGCCATTATGAGATCCGGTGCCGCGTTTAAGCGCTGCGCCTATCTTAACTTCCGCAATATTCCGAACGAGCACTGGCTGACCGCTTCGTTCTGCCACGACAATTTCATTAATGTCATCCAGATGTTGAATTCTACCGATCCCCTGAATTAGATACTCTTGACCTGAAACCGTGTAAAAACCGGCAGAGGCATTCCGGTTGCTGTCCCGTACCGCGTTGACCACCTCGGCTAAAGTAAGACCGAAGGCGGCCAGGCGCTCCGGCTTAACTTCGACTTGGTACTGTTTGGTATCGCCGCCTATCGGGATGACTTCCGCAACGCCGGGTATGGAAAGAAGCCGTCGTCTAACTACCCAGTCAGCGGTAGTTTTCAACGTTAAACTGTCATGTTGGTCCGACTGTAAAGCGATAAATAATATTTCCCCCATCACTGAAGCAATCGGTGCCAGCACCGGGGTTGCAATATCAGGCGGAAGACTGCTGCGAGCCAATTGCAATTTTTCAGCAACAATCTGACGCGCTTGATAAATATTGGTGTTCCAGTCGAATTCAACAATGATTACTGCCAGTCCGACATCGGAATTGGAACGCACACGACGCACCCCGGAGGCGCCATTTAATGCGGTTTCAATTGGAAAAGTGATCAGCCGCTCAACTTCGCCGGGGGCCATGCCGTGTGCTTCGCTGATGACAGTCACAGTGGGCGCCGTTAAATCCGGCAAGACATCCACCGACATCCGCTGGGTTTCGTAAATACCCCAGACTAACAATAAAGCTGAGCCTATCAGTACAAACAGGCGATTTTTTAACGACCAGGCAATGATATGAGCAATCATGATCTGCAATTCCTAATGCGCATGGCCATGAGCGCCTAATTGTGCGGGCGATGACGAAGCCAGGTGAACCAGGTAAGCGCCTTTCGTCACCACGCGCTCGCCTTCATTCAAGCCGCTGATCACTTGAACGTAACCATGATCCCTAATACCTAGTCGTAGTATCCGACGCTGAAATGACTCGCCTCCTGATTGAACAAACACCAAGTCCTGGCCGTTATCGTCGATAAGCGCTGTTTCCGGCACCGCAATAGACTGTATTTTCTCCTCGGTATAGATCTTTGCTTGTATCAATAAACCCACCGGTAATTTCTGCGGCGGATTTTGAAACTCAACAACCAACGACACGGTGCGTGTGATGGGATCAATCACTTGACCGTAAGAAATTAGTTTGCCGTTGTTGCCCAGCTGAATTTGGAATTCATTGTCAAAACCGTCAACTTTCGCCGCGCCAGTTCCCGACTGGCTTGCGGCATACACTCCATCCCTGATGATAAAACTGGCCCGTTCCGGCGTTTTCAGTTGCGCAATATCGGCTTCAGCGATACGCGCATCCAGCCATAACAGTTCTGAATCAATGATATAAAAAAGCGGTTTACCTTCTTCAACATAGCTGCCTGAGGCAATTCCTACTTGGACTAGGGTGCCGCTAATCGGTGCGTAAAGTTTAATCCCTGACGCACTGCCGGCGGATTGTTGACGCGTTTGTGTTAAGCGTTTTTCAGCCGCATTAAGCTCTGCACTGGTTACTTGCACCTTACTCTGCACCTCGATGAGTCTGCGCTTGGCAATCACGTTTGCTTTAAAAAGCTGTTCAGAACGATTTAGTTCATTGCGGGCTAGTTGGTCATGCGCGCGTGCTGTTTGAACATCAAGCTCCAATTGCGCCATATCGCTAGTTCCACTAAGACGCGCGGCTAACGTGGCTAATACCTGGCCTTGAGTAACATGCATACCTACTTTCGGTAACTCACTGGCCGACGTCAGGACATGCCCGCTGGTGGGTGCGCTGATATAAGCTTCATTTCCAGCCGCAGCTTTTATGTTGGCTATCGCGCGCACAGACTGTTGTAATTCATGTCGGCCAATAACTTCGCTAGCAAAATCGACTTTCCATTGTTGTTCTTTTAGAAAGGGTATGTCCCCTCCATGATCCTTTTCATCGCCTGACGCAGCAAGGGCGGCAGCAAGATTTTGATAAACAGGCACTTCGCCTAACTCGTGACGAACAGTTAACATTTTCGATGTCAATTCCACGGCTAGCTGGCGTTTACCGGCATATTTAGGTTCTGCTTTAGGAACAAAGATACCTGGCACAGCCGGTGAATCGATTGAGAATCGCTCTGTCGGCTGATCGTTACCGCTTAACACAACCGTGACAGAGCCTTCTGCGATGGGTTGGAAGTCGCTGAGTGTCGAAAAATGAGCGGCAAACGAAGAACTTTGCCCAACCGTCAAGGCTGAGAATTCTACAAACAATTCAGTTTTATCGCTGTAATCAGTAAACACAAACCCTTTAGGTTTTTTATCACCAGGCACCGTGGTCTGATCCGAACACGCTATTAGCAGTGCCAGTGCAAAAATTACGATACGTTTTATTGAATAGTTCATTAGCAAATTCATCGGATGATTCGGACAGTCTGTGATCCGAGGTTGAACTCTTGTTGATTAGCACCCCGTCTATTGTGAGTGCGTCGCTTAGAGCTGCAGTGGTTTGTGGCGGATAAAATGGGGGTTATCCCGGCAAGAAATAAACAGCGCAAATAATAAAACCGACTAATAGTCTGTATTTTAGTTAAATGCTTTTTAAATCCAGCCATCTTAGTTACAAATTGTAGAGTTAAAGCAAATGATGCAGCTGATGCCACCTATCCATACCGCATCAGATAGATGGACAAGAGGATCAAACCAACATAACTGCGCTATGCCATTAGTATGGCTAGCGCAATGTTCGGTCGCTAACTCATGGCTATCCATCCAGGCGGGCAACAACCCGGAAAAAGCTAACAAAAGACCCAACAAGGCAGGACTGAGCAGCCATAAAGTCAGTATTTTTGATCTGATTTGACAGGGTAATTGAGTCAGATTTTCTCTGACTTTGGGGTATGAAAGTGTCGACAATAAGGCGGTTAAACCTGCAAAAAAAAGTATGGCCAATAGCCCCGACTGGATTAAATGCAAGGTCATGAAGATTCAATATCGCGATTTGCGCGATATTCGCTAATCAATTGCTCAAGCCTGTCAAGATGAGCATCATCAACACGGGCAGCAATATCAACGAAGGCAGCCAGCATGCCGTCTGTATTATTTTTTGAAATGGTTTTAACGACATCGTCAATCATGCGGCTCATCAATTCATCACGATCAACCAGTGTTTTATAAATATAAGCGTGGCTGATTTTTTGGCGGGCTAACAGCTTCTTCTTGAATAAACGTTCCAGGGTTGATTGGATGGTATTGTGAGAGATACGGCGCGTTGTTCCTAGTGCGCTATAAACACCCTTAGCGTCAAATTCGCCGTGTGCCCACAGGTATTCAAGAACCGCCATTTCCAGCTCTCCTAGATAAGGGCGCTTTAAGTTCTGCATGAAAATCAATCAGTAAGTGGCTTTAAAATAAAGAATGATTCTAGGCATCCATAAACCGACTGTTAATCGGTGTTTTATAGCGTGCGCTGGCTGGCCGCTTTCAAATAGTCATCAGCCACTGAATTAAAACTGGCGACAGTATTTTTTGGGCCGGTTTTTGCCTTTGACGGAAGTCGCCACTCTTTTTCTAACTATTAGATAAAAGTTTAACTCCGTCAGGTCGCAGTTTTCCATTGGGTGCAACATGTCTATATAAAGTTTGCCGGGCAATTACAAAAAGATGAACTGAGCGTCTTAATTGATGTTCAATAATAAAGCCAGTCGGACATAGGCGCTGTCTTAAAAATCGAGTAAATTGTCTATCCAGTTAATTCAGTAGCGACTGATAACGCGATAACAAATACTAAAGCACTCATGCCTACCACCAAAAAGACTATTCAAGACCCCTACGAAGCGATTTTGAAGCAGTTGCTTGCTGAGCTGGTCGAATTGCGTGAGACCATTGAAGATCATGCCAAGCAACGTTTGCAAAAATACCAGAACAGCTATCATGCGGGCTTGTTTACAAAAAGCGCACGCAATCTCGCACATTATCTGGCGATGCGGCAATTTGATCTGCGCCATTTACAAGATCGTTTAGCACAGGCGGGCTTATCCTCGTTAGGCCGTTCAGAATCCTCCGTGTTATCAACGTTCGATGCACTGATTGAGGTATTAAATCGCGCCACCAATAAGTCCTATCAACCCGGCGACAGGAACCCCTGCGAAAGCGGGTTTAATCGCGGGCAGCAGTTGTTGGAACAACACACCATCGCCTTATTTGGCTCTTTCCATGATCATAGTAAAGCCCATGTCATGGTCACTTTGGGGACTGAAGCCTCATGGGATTATGCACTGGTGAGCGCCTTACTGGAAAAAGGCATGACCTGCGCCCGTATCAATTGCGCCCATGATGATCCGGTTGTCTGGCAGAAAATGATCAGTAATATCCGTCGCGCCGAAACAGAACTGGCTAGCCCATGTCGAATATTGATGGACTTAGCCGGACATAAAATTCGGACCGGCGCAATTACCCCAGGGCCGACAGTTCACCGGATCAAAGTTCAAAAAGACCGTACCGGCAAAATCATCGCCCCAGGCTATTTGATATTAACCAGTCAAGTTGATGCGACAGGCAATGCAGATGCTTTGTTCAAAGTGCTGATACCCGAACAATTACACCGGCAACTTCAGCCAAAAATGACACTGGGCTTTATTGATATGCGTAATCGGCCCCGATATTTACACGTGGAGCAAGCGCTATCCGAGTCCGATTGGCTGGTGAGTTGCCCGCAAACGGCTTATCTGGCCTCTGGCTGTGCCATACAGCTGTTGTCCCCAGACGGGTCAGACCAGCAAAAAACGGCTGACAATTTTAACTTGGGCGAATTTC
>JAQTQN010000152.1 GCA_028712225.1 Methylobacter sp. | reverse complement strand
AGCATTTGTTTAGCTTCAAGACCGACTGCGGCAATAGTCTTAGCACCACGGATTTTATCTTCCTTAATCGCAACCACTGAAGGCTCATTAAGCACAATGCCTTGGCCTGGAATGTAAATCAATGTATTGGCCGTCCCTAAGTCAATCGAAAGATCATTGGAGAAGAGACCGCGAATTCTTTTGAACATTTTTACCTGTATCCTGTGGGGAATAGAAATTGCAGTACTCTATCAATCAAGCGGGTATTTGAGCAAGATATAAAGTATCATTATTGCCTCCCTGAGACTGTCTAAACTATAAACAAAGGAGCTGTGTGTGTCGTTAACAGCAAGTGATGTGAAGAAAATTGCGCATCTGGCGCGGCTAGGCATCGACGAGCAAGATGTCGAATCCTACGCAAATGATTTATCCGGAATGCTGGATCTGATGACTCAGATGAGTGAGCTCGATACCAACAACGTCATCCCGATGGCCCACCCGCTGGACCAAATACAACGATTACGGCCCGACGTCGTTACCGAACATAATCAACGCGAGCATTTTCAAGCCATTGCACCACAAGTCGAAGATGGGCTTTATCTGGTGCCCAAAGTCATTGAGTAAAGGAAACCCCTCCCATGTACAACCTTACCATTGCCGAACTGGCTAAAGGCCTGCGCGCCGGCGAATTTTCCAGCGTTGAACTGACGCAAACTTACCTACAAAGAATTCACCAACATAGCGAGCTCAACGCCTATGTTACCGTCACCGACGAGCTGGCCTTACAACAAGCCCAAGCCGCTGACGCCAAATTAGCCAGTGGCGATGCAGGCTTGCTTACCGGCATCCCGATCGCACAAAAAGATATTTTCTGCACATTAGGCGTTAAAACAACCTGCGGCTCGAAAATGCTCGACAACTTCATCGCACCTTATAACGCCACCGTGGTCGATAAACTCAATCAGGCCGGTGCAGTCATGTTGGGCAAAGTCAACATGGATGAGTTTGCGATGGGCTCATCGAATGAGACCAGTTATTACGGCCCAACCAAAAATCCCTGGAACACCAACACCGTGCCCGGCGGCTCGTCCGGCGGCTCGGCCACAGCAGTGGCTGCACGTTTAGCCGTTTGCGCCACCGGCACCGATACCGGCGGTTCGATTCGTCAACCTGCAGCGCTGTGCGGCGTTACCGGCTTGAAACCAACTTATGGCCGGGTGTCGCGCTACGGCATGATTGCTTACGCTTCCAGTCTGGACCAAGGCGGCCCGATGACCCGCAGCGCTGAAGATGCCGCCATCCTGCTGCAAACCATGGCCGGGTTTGACGAAAAAGATTCCACCAGCGTTGATCAACCTGTTCCGGATTATCTGGCGGATCTAAACAAGCCATTGACCGGCTTAAAAATCGGCCTGCCCAAAGAATTTTTTACCGCCGACTTAAACAGCGACATGGCAGCAACGCTTGAAGCCGCGATTAACCACTATCGCCAACTGGGTGCCGAAGTTAAAGAAATCAGCATGCCAACGTTAAAAATGGCAATCCCGGCTTATTACGTTATCGCCCCTGCAGAATGCTCGGCCAATCTATCGCGCTTTGATGGCGTGCGTTTTGGTTATCGTTGTGAAAATCCTGCTGACTTGGCCGATCTTTACACACGCTCCCGCGGTGAAGCATTCGGCAAAGAAGTTAAACGCCGTATTTTGATGGGTACTTACGCACTGTCTGCCGGTTATTACGACGCTTATTACATCAAAGCCCAAAAAATCCGCCGCCTGATCAGCGATGATTTCAAAAATGCGTTAACCGATGTTGACGTCATCATGGGCCCGGTCACACCAACGCCTGCATTCGGCATCGGCGAAAAACTGGCCAACCCGATTGAAATGTATTTGTCCGATATTTACACCATTGCCATCAACCTCGCGGGCTTACCGGCCATGTCGATTCCGGCGGGCTTTATCAATGGCTTACCCGTGGGCCTGCAAATCATCGGCAATTACTTTGATGAAGCCAGACTATTAAACGTTGCCCACCAATATCAACAAGTCACAGATTGGAATCTGCAGATGCCTAAGGGTTTAGAATAACTAATAGATATTGATAGCTAAATCGCACATATTGAGAACCTCTTTAATGTTGATACGATCTATAAAACTGAATAATTTTCTGAGCTACGGCGACAGTGCCCCCTGCATTCCGTTGAACAGTCTAAACGTGATTATCGGACCTAATGGCTCCGGAAAATCCAATCTCATCGAAGCAATAGAGCTATTACGCGCCACCCCCAAAGATTTGCTTACCCCTATCCGCGATGGTGGCGGTATTCGCGATTGGCTATGGAAAGGGGGGAAAGGCGGTCCGACCGCAACTATCGAAGCCGTATTTAGCCTGGAAAATTGCCCGAATCTTCGCTACACGCTTGGTTTTACCGAAGTCGCCCAACGGTTTGAGATCACAGATGAGCGCCTTGAAACCGAAACGCCCAAGGCTCGTAAAGATCAGCCCTATCTGTATTATGAGTTTCGCCATGGTCACGGCGTATTGAACGTAAACGGAAAAAAACGAAGTTTGCAGCATGAGGAAATTGAGCTAAACCAATCAATTTTGTCCCAACGTAAAGATCCCATTCAATATCCTGAATTAACCCGGCTTGGACGCTCATTAGGCGAAATTAGGCTTTATCGAGAATGGAGTTTTGGTCGCTACACAACCCCGCGTATGCCCCAAAAAGCCGATCTTCCCAATGAATGGCTGGAATCCGATGCTCGCAACCTTGGATTGGTGTTGAATCGTTTACGTCGAGAGCCACAAGCCAAACAACGATTGTTATCAGCATTACAGGCACTTTATGAAGGCATTGATGATTACGATATTCAAATAGAGGGCGGTACCGTTCAAGTATTTTTTCATGAAGGCCGTTTTACGGTGCCTGCCACTCGGCTATCGGATGGCACACTACGTTACCTCTGCTTACTGGCGATACTATGCCATCCCAACCCTCCGCCCTTGGTGTGTATTGAAGAACCGGAGCTAGGTTTACACCCCGACGTATTACCCACATTGGCCGATCTGCTTAAGGAGGCGTCGGAACGCTGTCAATTGATCGTAACCACGCATTCCGAGATATTGGTAGACGCCTTGTCCGACCAACCCGAGTCGGTCTTGGTCGCGGAAAAAACCGACACCGGCTCGGTTCTGACACGTTTGGACGGCCAGCAACTTCAACCTTGGCTGGAAAAATATCGTTTGGGTCAACTATGGACACGAGGACAGATTGGAGGTACTCGGTGGTAAAAGTATTTGTGGAAGGCGGCGGCGATTCTAATACCTTAAGAACGGCCTGTCGCAAAGGCTTTTCTGCATTTTTCGAAAAAGCCGGGCTGAAAGGAAAAATGCCACGCGTTGTAGCTTGTGGGAGCCGACAAGATGCCTACAATGACTTTTGCACGGCATTAAAAAACGGTGAAGAAGCGATGTTGCTTGTGGATGCGGAAGAATCTGTCGATCCGTCGTTGCAAGGTACTAAAGATGATTACGAAATCTGGAAACCTTGGGAACATTTAGCCCAGCGCGAGGGCGATAAATGGTCAAAGCCGGAAAATACCACCAATAAACAATGTCATCTGATGATCCAATGCATGGAAAGCTGGTTTTTGGCTGATCGCGACACCTTAAAGTCATTTTTTGGTCAAGGCTTCAAGGAAAATCAGTTACCCGCTACTGCTGACTCGATAGAAGCGATTGGCAAACAACAAGTTTATGCCGCGTTGGCTAAAGCAACGGCCGACTGCAAAACCAAAGCAAAATATGGCAAAGGCGAGCATTCTTTTAAAATTTTAGAACAAATTGAACCCCACAAAGTGGAAGAGGCTTCCCCTTGGGCAAGACGCTGCATAGCAGTTATAAAAGAAAAAATGGGCGTTTCTTCGTCCCAACCTTAAAATCATGGCAATGATCACCCAACTATCGCAACTAGATATGAACGGTACTTACAGCTACGCCGATTATCTGACTTGGCAGCTTGAAGAAAACGTCGAGCTGATCAAAGGCAAGATTATGGCGATGTCGCCTGCGCCCAATTTGAAGCACCAAAACGCAATCACCAATTTGGGCGGCTCGTTATATCAATATTTCCACAAACGGCCCTGCAAACTTTTTTACGCACCCTTTGACATCAAGCTTTATAACAGCCAAAAATCCAAACTATCCGATCAAGACGTTTTCAGTGTTGTTCAGCCCGATTTATGTGTAATTTGCGACAAAGACAAACTTACCGAACAAGGCTGTAATGGCGCGCCGGACTGGATCATAGAAATCCTCTCGCCCGGTAACAGCAAGAAAGAAATGCGCCTGAAATACGACCTTTACCAAGAAAACGGCGTTACCGAATACTGGCTGGTGTACCCCTACGAACAAGCCGTTTACCAGTTTGTGTTGGATCAAACCACCGAAAAATATCAGCTGTTCGCCATGGTTGCCGGTGACGAATTAGCAACGCCCTTTCTTTTCCCCGAACTTCACATTGATTTAGCCGACGTTTTTGCCGAATAGCTAACAAGGAACCACAAAATGACCACCCAATGGGAAACCGTAATCGGCCTGGAAATTCATACCCAGCTTGCCACCCAATCGAAAATATTCTCCGGCGCTTCCACCGCTTATGGCGCGGAACCCAATACCCAAGCCTGTGCGGTTGATTTAGGCCTGCCCGGCGTTCTGCCGGTATTAAATCAAGAAGCCGTGCGCATGGCCGTCACCTTCGGATTGGCCATCGACGCACACATCGCACCGCATTCAATCTTTGCCCGGAAAAATTACTTTTACCCGGACTTACCCAAAGGCTATCAAATCAGCCAAATGGACTTGCCAATCGTCGGCAACGGCCACCTGGATATTGAAGTCGACGGCGAAACCAAACGCATCGGCATTACCCGCGCGCATTTGGAAGAAGACGCCGGCAAATCGCTGCATGAAAGCTTCCACGGCATGACCGGTATCGATCTCAACCGCGCCGGTACGCCGCTACTGGAAATCGTCTCCGAGCCGGACATGCGTTCGGCTAAAGAAGCCGTCGCTTACATGCGCAAGCTGCATGAACTGGTGCGCTATCTGGAAATCTGCGACGGGAACATGCAGGAAGGCTCGTTCCGTTGCGATGCCAACGTCTCGGTGCGCCCCAAAGGCCAAGCCGAATTCGGCACCCGCGCGGAAATCAAAAACATTAACTCGTTCAAATTTGTCGAAAAAGCCATCAATCATGAAATTGAACGGCAAATCGAAGTGATTGAAAGCGGTAACAAAGTCGTCCAGGAAACCCGTCTTTACGATGCCAACAAAGACGAAACCCGCTCCATGCGTAGCAAAGAAGAAGCCAACGACTACCGCTACTTCCCCGACCCGGATTTATTGCCGGTGGTCATCAGCGACGAATTCAAGGAAACAGTCAAAGCCACCTTGCCGGAATTGCCGCACGCCAAAAAACAGCGTTTTATCGAGCAATACGACCAAGACGACGAAAGCGCTTCAACGCTGACCTCGTCACGCGAACTGGCCGATTTTTACGAAGCCTTGGTTAAAGACTGCGGCGGTGCCGCCAAACTGGCCACCAACTGGATGACCGGCGACGTACTCGGCGCACTAAACAAAGCAGGATTGGAAATCAGTGCTTGCCCCGTCAGTGCCGAACGCTTGGCAGGCCTGTTAAAACGCATCGCCGACAACACCATCTCCGGCAGAACCGCCAAACAAGTCTTCGATAAACTCTGGAACGGCACCGCCACCGCCGATGAAATCATCGAGCAGGAAGGCTTAAAGCAGATCACCGACACCGGCGCCATCGAAGCCATCGTCGATAAAGTGATTGCCGCCAACCCTGGCCCCGTCGAACAATACCTGTCGGGTAAAGACAAAGCACTAATGGCCTTGGTCGGCCAAATCATGAAGGAAACCCAAGGCAAGGCCAATCCGGGGGAAGTGAATAAGATGTTGATTGAGAAGTTGAAAGGGTAATATATCTAAGGCACATATTTTTTTGTGTCAAATCGCTCTGCGGAGAACATAACCATGACCATAAACTACCGCAACATTATCACACTGGAACCCGGCAAGCGAGGCGGCAAGCCATGTATTCGCGGCTTGAGAATTACTGTTTATGACATACTCGCGTGGCTAGCCGATGGTATGACCGAAGCGGAGATTCTGGATGATTATCCAGAACTTGAGGCAGATGATATTCGGGCTTGCTTGGCATTTGCCGCTGACCGAGAACATAGCTTATCCGTGATTGCTTAATGAAACTATTGCTAGACGAAAATCTGTCTCGTCGCACAGTTCCTTTCCTGCAGGAAGCTTTTCCAGAAAGCACTCAGATTGCTTTGCTAGGCATGGAAAACGCCAATGACTTTACAATTTGGCACTATGCCAAAGATAACGATTTTGTGATTGTCACCAAAGACGCCGACTTTTATGAAATATCGAGCGTTTACGGACAGCCACCGAAAATAATCTGGTTAAAAATTGGCAACCAGTCTAAAGCTGCAACCATCAACGTATTAATTGTTAATCAACAAAACATTGAGTTGGCGTTGGTTGGAGAGGGCAAGGCCTGTATTGAAATTTATAGGTGATGCTTTGGATGTTGGTTCCTAATTCTGAAAACTGGATAAATCTGTAGTTGGGAGAATTCCTGCAATATCCCGATACCTATCCAAAGGATTAGATAAAGTGTGCAATAACTCGACAGCTGATGATTTTGAACAAGAAATCCGTGATGTCCAAACAGCCTTGGAAAGGGCAGCGTTGCAGGCCAGGAGAATAGCCGGTCAAACCCGCACGGCGCTTATAATAGTGAGAGATGGGAAGCTGATTAGGGAAATGATTGATTGGGATTTTGAAAAGCAGGTTGAGCGTTAATGGTTTGGAATCGCTAACGCGATAGTTGATTTAATATCGGTTCTCGGACCGACAGCCGAGGTACTTTCTTTTGCTTCGCCAAAAGAAAGTACCCAAAGAAAAGGCGACCCGGATGCCGCTTGCATCCTGCGCTCCTCGTTTTTGACGGGGGTTGCCAGAAGGGCCATCCCTGACCCTCTGTCAACGCGATGCATCCATGCATCGCCCCTGCGGGCT
>JAQTQN010000151.1:5628-7142 GCA_028712225.1 Methylobacter sp. | reverse complement strand
AGTATTTCTTTCAATTTTTTTAAGCCGTCCATTTGAATCTGCCTGACACGCTCTCTAGTTACATTTAATTCCAACGCCACTTGTTCAAGAGTGGCGTCATCGTAACCGCACAGGCCATAACGACGGCAAATCACTTCTCGTTGTTTTTCAGGTAATTGAAACACCCAGGTGGTAATGTTTTCTTTAATCCCATCTTCCTGAAGCTTCTCGTCATGCGACTTACTGTGATCATCAGAGATTGAATCAACCAAAGGCTTGTCAAAATCTTTACCGCCCGGAATGTCTATGGACGTGACCCGCTCATTTAAGCGCAGCATTTTTTCCACCTTGCTGACAGGTTTATCAAGGTAGACGGCAATTTCCTCTGCGGTGGGCTCGTGATCAAGGGCCTGGGTAAGATGCCGCTGGGCTTTGAGATAGGTATTCATTTCTTTAACGATATGAATAGGCAATCTAATCGTGCGGGTTTGATTCATGATCGCCCGCTCAATGGTCTGCCTAATCCACCAGGTGGCATAGGTTGAAAATCTGAAACCGCGTTCGGGATCAAATTTTTCAACCGCTCGAATCAAGCCCAAATTGCCTTCATTAATAAGATCCAATAAAGGCAAACCGCGATTCAAGTAGCGCCGGGATATTTTTACCACCAAGCGCAAATTACTTTCAATCATCACTTTGCGGGCACTTTCGTCACCCAGCAAGGCTTTTTTGCCGTAGAACTTTTCCTCATCGGCCGTCAATAACTTGGATTTAGCCAGCTCATTCAGATACACGCGCGTGGCGTCCATCTCGGTATCTCGGCGGCTTTCGATGGCGATTACGGAATCTACATCTAATGCTTCAACCACATCAGCAGACGTTTGCAACTCGTCCGCATCGGTGTCCTCAATCTCATCGGTGAAAGAAAACTCATCTTCAAACGACCTGGATAAGTCATCATTCAAGGGTTCAACTAATTCTTCCTTCATCTTAGCCTCTAGCGTTGCGGCCCAAACCGAGTGGACTCATTATTTGCTTGATAAAAATATCATTGGGTCGATCGGCTTGCCATTTTTTCTTATTTCAAAATGCAGCGCTGGGCGTTTGGTGCCCACTTGACCCACTTCTGCGATTACTTGGCCTTTAGTCACCGAATTACCCTCTGCGACCAGTAATCGACTGTTATTTGCGTAAGCACTTAAATACAGGTCATTGTGCTTAATGATTAGCAAGTTACCGTAACCTAGTAGACCTTGTCCACTATATACCACTTTACCGGCTTCAGTAGCCGCCACCGGCTGGCCCACTTTACCTGCTATTTCAATACCTTTGTCATGTGACTGGGAAAACTTTTTTACTACTTTTCCTTTCAACGGCCATTGAAAGTTTAACTTTAACACTTTTTCTTTATCAATTGAAATAGTTAGCTTTTTTTCATTTGAGGAAGCGCTATTTCCATTCGAAACCGCTGTTGTTGCAGGCTTGTTTTTTGATTTTTTCGCCAATACCTGAGGCTTGTCCGGCACATTAGCAAC
>JAQTQN010000151.1:0-5528 GCA_028712225.1 Methylobacter sp. | reverse complement strand
TAGTAAACAGGCCGACACCGCCCTCATAGTTCAAGCGGCAATAATACCTTAGAATAAGGCGCTCTCACGACAACACCTGGACTATTTGACACTATGCACCGCACCGAAGTTCCCGTGCTGGGCTTTGCAGCCTTTAGCGGTACCGGCAAAACCACCTTGCTGACGCAACTGATTCCGGCATTAAACCTTAGGGGGCTACGTGTTGGCTTGATCAAACACAGCCATCACAATTTTGAAATCGATCAACCCGGCAAGGACAGCTTTCGTTTAAGAGTTGCGGGCGCATCGCCGGTATTGTTGGTATCTAAATATCGACGCGCAATCATCACCGAATTTTCAACTCACACTGAACCAACTTTGCCCGAGCAGCTTAAATGCCTCGAGCAGGAAGAGCTGGATCTGATTCTGGTC
This sequence comes from Methylobacter sp., assembly GCA_028712225.1. Taxonomy (GTDB): domain Bacteria; phylum Pseudomonadota; class Gammaproteobacteria; order Methylococcales; family Methylomonadaceae; genus JABFRC01. The sequence continues at coordinate 5,117 of JAQTQN010000151.1, read as the reverse complement.
GAGGGTTTTCGAGACGAATCCTTCCCGAAAATTGAATTGCATAGATCCACGCTAGATAATCCCCTGCTCTACCCTAACGACCCCCATATTATCGCCATCGCCTCAGATGTTGAACTGACCACTCCGGCGCATCTAGTCACTCTGGACATCAACCGCCCAGACCAAATCGCCGACTTTATTCACCAATACTTCATTACAAAACCATGATCGACGCCTGCAGCCAAGACAGCAAACGCCTGCTTACTCTCCAAGAAGCACTGGACAACATCAAAACCAACATTTCCGCTATTACTGACACAGAAATACTTCCGTTACAAAATGCCTTGGGCCGGGTATTGGCAGCTGATGTTTATTCGCCAATTAATCTACCTTTCGATCGCAATGCCGCGATGGATGGTTACGCTTATGCCAGTGCCGATAACAATCCAGAGCAAGCCTTTACCCTGACACGGGTCGGGACCTCGTGGGCGGGCAAGCCATTTACCGGACAACTCCAATCCGGTGAATGCATACGCATTTTTACCGGCGCAGTTGTGCCGCCAGAAGCAGATTCTGTGCTCATGCAGGAACACGCTACTGCCGTCGGCGAGAACATACAATTTCCTGCCGATGCCAAGCCGTTGCAAAACATCCGCGAAGCCGGTGAAGACATTAAACAAGGCGAACTACTGTGCAAGGCCGGTAAAAAACTGTCTACTTTTGACATCGGTTTACTAGCCGCGGTCGGCGTGTCTGAAGTGATTGTCTTGCGACCAGTTAACATTGCTTATTTTTCCACCGGTGACGAATTAACCGCATTGGGGCAACCGTTAGAATCCGGCAAAATTTACGACAGTAACCGCTACACCTTAAACGGCTTATTAACTGACCCGGCTTATCGAGCCTCCGACTTAGGCGTCATCGCCGACGACCCACAACAACTGGAAACACAATTCACCCAAGCTGCGAAAAACCATGATGTGATTATCAGCACCGGCGGCGCATCGGTAGGGGATGCAGATTATGTAAAAGATATTTTGGCCCGTTGCGGCAGCGTTAATTTCTGGAAACTCGCCATCAAACCTGGAAAACCGCTGGCGTACGGCACCATTGGCAACTGCCATTTTTTTGGCCTGCCCGGTAACCCAGTGGCCGTTGTCGTCACTTTTCAGCAACTAGTGACACCGGCACTTAGAAAACTATCCGGTGCTGATGACTTAAAAAAACTTCGCCTGCAAGCCACCGCTACCTGCCCGCTAAAAAAAGCCCCCGGACGCCAGGAATTTCTTCGCGGCATATTCAGCCAAACAGATGATGGTGAAATTGTTGTAACATCAGCAGGCAGGCAAGGCTCACATATCCTCAGCTCTATGAGCCGCAGCAACTGCTTTATAGTACTACCGGCAGCATGCAGTGGCATTCAGGCTGGGGATAAAGTGGTGGTTGAGCCTTTTGATCTGTTTTTGTAAACCCTGGAGGAGCAGGTTGCCTGCGATTGCCTTAATTGCCGCACTCATATCGCGGGCATGGCCCGCTCCTACCGAGGTAATCAATGCACTGATTTCTTTAATAACGCCGCACAGCACTATCGCACTCAAGCGACCAAGCATCTATGCCACCTTGCAGATTAAACACCTTGGCATAACCTAAATGATCCAGATAACTCGCCGCCTGCATACTGCGCATGCCGTGATGACAAATCACCACAATCTCCCGATCCCGGTCTAATTCAGACACTCGTTGCGGGACTTGATTTAACGGAATCAACACACTCCCGGCAATACTTGCGTAAGCGAACTCGGTGGGCTCTCTAACATCCAGCAAAAACAACTCGTTAGGTTCTTGCAGTTTGTTTTGTAATTCTTTGACCGATAAGGTTTGAACTGGCATAGCGTTCCTTTTGAAATTGTGCGTGTTGAATGATTTTGGTAATTCTATCTGATAGCATCAGGATTCGTACGCAGAAATAATGCGAAGCAGCAATCCTCTAACAACGGCTTTACTTCTCCGGTAGATCGGTATAATTTTTATACCATGAAATTTTTTGAATTCGATGAAAGTAAAAGCGAAGCTAATCTTGCCAAACACGGCATTAATTTCATCGATGCCCAATTATTATGGAAAGACCCAGATTTGCTGGAAATTCCTGCCAAAACCCTGGACGAGCCCCGTTTCCTGGTCATAGGCAAAATCAATGGCAAACACTGGTCAGCCGTTATTACCTATCGGGATGAAGCTATCCGCATCATCTCTGTACGCCGCTCCCGAACCGAAGAGGTTGCCTTTTATGAAAGCTGAAGATTTTGATAACAAGTTTGATGATAATCAGGATGTTTCCGCCCAACTGGATTTGTCCAAAGCTAGAAGGCCTTTGCAAGAACAACGACGTGTGAATATCGATTTTCCGGTCTGGATGATTGCCTCTCTGGATAAGGAGGCGAAAAAGCTGGGAGTTACTCGGCAATCTATTGTCAAAGTCTGGTTAGCTGAGCGGTTGCAGGCGGTTAAAGAGCATGAGAGATTATTTTAACCTTGGATATCGCTCCCTCCCGCGTGGGAACAATGAAAATTAAATACATGGCCTACTAGAATTGCATATATAACAAAGGAGTTAGATGCTGTGTGGATGTTTTTTCTGTTACTTATTCTATTGATATTCGGCATTAAAGTAGCCGTTAAAGCGGCTAATCAAGAATGGCGTGAAAAACAAAAACCTGGGGACGTCAAGCCAACGAATACGCCAAAATCTCGGTCCAAAATTCGAGAATCTCTAGCCGCTAACCCAGTAATTCACGAACAAATCACCGGAAATGATCTTGAGGCCGAAATAGACTGGCCCGGAACCTTTATGGAAGTAGAGCGAGCCATAACACTTGGCGATTATGATTTTGCCCGTACTTGGTTGCAGAAATTTGCCTATTCCACTGTATCGCAAGAGGTACCGCAACAAATACGAGATCGTTTCAAAACATTGATGACCACCTTTTCTCGTCAAGACCCCCTCTATAAAACCATTCTTTCTGAGATTATCCCGCTGGTTTCTGCTCAGCCCGGCATCCTGCAAACGGCGACCTATCCGCAACTACCAACCTATACTCAAGAACAAATCCGTTATGTGCTCTACTTTGCCCATGAATTAGGTGATTTGACCAGACTGAAAAAAGGACGTAGTTATCAACTATTCGGCCCCGTACAAGAAACAGTCATTCGGCCTGGTGAAAAAATCGGACAAACAACTGCCACGTCTACAATTGTGATCAGCAAAAACCCAATTGATGAACGTATCGCGGCACTGCACCGTGAGGCGACTCAGTATAAAAACAATAATTGGGAAGCAGCAGTTACTTGTTTATTAGAAGCATCTGAATTGATGCGACTACATGGCGGAATATATGTGATGGATCGCTGGACACGTCTGCCGGTTTTTCTTCAGCAAGCCGGACGTTTTGATGAGGCTATGCTAGAGTTTGAGCGCCTACTCAGTGAGGTTGAGAGTAGGGTTGATGCCGAATTTGAACACTCGAAATCAATAGTGAAAGAAAAATACGTTCACTTAAATTATCAGAAGATTTACGACAAGATGAGGATGGTTTGCAAACGTCAGAAACTCACTGATAAAACAATTGAATATGGTCGACTTGCCGAAGAACATCGCCAACATTTTGATATATTGTCAATTCGTTAAATCATTGTCCCCACGCTGGAGAGTGGGAACAATGCACATAAAATTCGCTCGTCTCTCGTTGAGCTAACTATTAAGCTGTCAATTTCTTATATTTCAATCGATGCGGATTATCCGCATCGCTACCCAATCGACGATGGCGGTCGGCTTCGTAGTCTTCGTAGTTGCCTTCAAACCAGACCACTTGGCTGTCGCCTTCAAACGCCAACATGTGGGTGGCGATACGATCTAAAAACCAGCGATCATGCGAGATGACTACGGCGCAGCCGGGGAATGCGAGTAATGCATCTTCCAAGGCGCGCAGGGTTTCAACATCAAGATCGTTGGTCGGTTCATCAAGCAGCAAGACATTGCCGCCGGTTTTCAGCAACTTGGCCAAATGCACCCGGTTACGTTCACCCCCTGACAGTTCACCAATACGTTTTTGCTGATCGCCGCCTTTAAAGTTAAAGCGGCCGACATACGCCCGCGAAGGAGTTTCATATTTACCGACAGTGATCATATCCAGACCATCGGACACTTCTTCGAACACGGTTTTATTGGGATCCATGTCGTCGCGCAACTGATCAACATAAGCCAGTTGCACGGTTTGCCCTAGAGTCAGGGTGCCTGAATCGGGTTGATCGACCCCTGCCATCATTCTAAACAATGTAGTTTTACCGGCGCCGTTCGGGCCGATAATGCCGACGATACCGCCGGGCGGTAATTTGAAGCTCAAGTCGTTAATTAACAAGCGGTCGCCAAAGGCTTTACTGATGTTGTCGGCGTTAATGACTATATCGCCCAAACGGGGACCGGGTGGAATATAAATTTCCTGGGTTTCGTTGCGTTTTTGTACATCAACGGAAGATAGTTCTTCAAAGCGAGCCAATCGGGCTTTGCTTTTGGCATGGCGGCCTTTGGGGTTGGATCGCACCCACTCCAGCTCGGCTTTCATGGCTTTTTGGCGCGAAGATTCCTGCTTTTCTTCCTGCAACAATCGATTGCCTTTTTGTTCTAACCAGCTGGAATAATTGCCTTCCCACGGAATGCCGGAACCTCTATCCAATTCCAAAATCCAGCCCGCCACGTTATCCAAAAAGTACCGGTCATGCGTCACGGCGACAACTGTGCCGGGGTAATCATGTAAAAAGCGTTCCAGCCAGGCGACCGATTCGGCATCCAAATGGTTGGTAGGCTCATCTAATAACAGCATATCGGGGTTGGAGAGTAATAACCGGCATAAGGCCACGCGGCGTTTTTCCCCGCCTGACAACTTGGTGACGTCAGCATCCCAATCCGGCAAGCGGAGCGCATCGGCAGCGATTTCAAGCTTACGTTCCAATTCCCAGGCACCGGCAGCTTCAATTTTTTCCTGCAAGTCGGCTTGCTCTGCCAGCAAGGGATCAAAATCGGCATCCGGTTCGGCAAAAGCATTGTTAACTTCATTAAACCGATCCGGCACCACCTTGATTTG
>JAQTQN010000012.1:20069-31818 GCA_028712225.1 Methylobacter sp. | reverse complement strand
AATGGTTAATCCGTTCATGGTTCGACAAGCTCTCGGCAACTGCTCCTGCGTCGCTTAGAGCGCCTACTTTTGGTGCCCTACCTCCTGCATGCCCGATAAAGCGGGGCAGGCTCTCCTTGCAGTCGACCACGAACGGCTTAACTTAACGACATTGAAGAATTAATAGGATTTAATTAAAAACTTATTGGGATTGGTATAAGTTAAGCCCTTCGGCGCAGCTCAGGGCACGCCGGAAGGCTTTAGCTTATAACGACATCCAGTCTACCTTGGCTCATTCACTGTATTATTGGCCTATGAAAATCAAAAAATCATTGTTACTTCTCTGTCTCTTAGTAGGGACTGCAACACTTGGATTCTGGTGGATGCCGGATATCAACCCGCCGATCCTCCAAAAAATTATTGATACCGACAACTTGGAAGGCATCACCCTCGCTGAACCGCTTTGGGGTTCACAAGGCTTGGCGGTGGTGTTTGTCGATACGCAAAAATTCCCCGCACGCGATCTTGCCAAGCGTGTGGCGGCAAGCGGCTTATCTGTGGCGGTTATCGACAGCTGGCAAGTACTTAATAATTTCAATTTTGAAACCAAGCAATGTTTGGATTACCAATTTGTCGACAAATCGATAAAAGCACTGACAAAAGAACTGCCCATATCTGTTTTGATTCCCGGTTGGCTTGCAGAATACCTGCCGTCCAATGTAGTAAACCGTCTCATCGTTACCGGTATTGCCGAAGGCGCGCTGCTTCCGTTTATCAATGCGCAAGGCCAAAATAATGCCATTAATCTTTCCATCGGATTTTCGATTGAATTGCCTACCGATTTAGCGTTGTGCCCGCCGTTATCCACTCAAAATGATAACGAAAAAATTAACCTGATTTCCGATGCCGGTCTCAAAAGCAAATGGCGTTCCGTGTGGACCGACCAGCCCAAAGCCGAAACGGGCGTTTTTATTAAAAACTTAGGCGATGTCGATACCCGAATTGCCGCTTACGATACCCCGCTTGATGCGTTATTGCTTGATGAACTTAATGCTGCGGTTGGTCACTCGGGAGACTCTTCGGCACCGATGCCGGTGGTGGAAGTGCCGGTAGCCAAACACAGCGATACCGTGACGCTGTTTTATTCCGGTGACGGCGGCTGGCGTGATCTGGATAGAACCATTGCCGGAGAAATGGCCGCGTTGAATTATCCCGTGGTGGGCGTCGATGTGTTGCGTTACTTCTGGGAACACAAAACGCCGGAACAAGCGGCGGCAGACTTAGCCGCAACGATGGCTTATTACCGCAAACACTGGGGTGTTAAATCATTTGTACTGGCGGGTTATTCCTTCGGTGCCGACATCTTGCCAGCCATATACAACCGTTTGCCGCAACAGGATAAAGACAGCGTGCCGTTGTTGGCACTGATAGCACTGGCCAATCATGCAGATTTTGAAATCCATGTCTCCGGCTGGCTTGGACAAAGCGGCGCCGAGTTGCCGTTGGCCCCGGAACTGGCGCAAATACCTAAAAACAAGATTTTGTGCGTTTACGGCAAAGAAGAAATTGCCGAGACAGCCTGTACCAGCCTGCTGAACACCGAAGCCAACATTCTGGAATTGCCGGGCGGACATCATTTTGATCAAGATTACCCGAAATTAACCCGGCAGATTCTGGATGTGTATCAGCAGCATGGGATTAATTAGTTACCTGCATATCACCATCCATGCCCCGCGAAACGCTTAGCCGAATCGGCCAAAAAATCATTCAATTATTGCCGGTCGTTTTGCTGGTTTGTGCGTTGGTTATTGTTCATAACCAACTCAAAGTGCATGACTTAAGCGACATCCTGGCATCATTGCAAAGTATGCCGATGTGGGCGATAGGCGCGGCGTTTGTATTGATGGTGATCAACTATCTGGTGTTAGCTGGCTATGACTGGCTGGCATTGCGCTTCACCGGCCATACCCGGATTCCGTTGCCGAAGATGATTGCAGCAGCGTTGTTAAGTTATGCAATCAGCAACAACACCGGCCATGCCTGGGCGGCGGGCGGCTCGATTCGGTATCGGTTTTACTCAAAATGGGGTGTGCCGGGCTGGGATATTTTAAAAATTTCTTTGTTCCAAACCGTTACTTATTTATTAGGCGCGCTGACTTTAGGGTTGGTCGGTAGTTTGTTATTGCCGCTTTATCTGGCAAGCACAGCGCAGGAGCCACCGACCATCCATTGGGTCAGTTTGGTGTGTGCCACCGCTTTATTGGTTTATTGGGTTGCTGTTTTTTGTTGGCGCAAACCGCTGCAAATAAAGGGTTTTGAGTTGTATTTGCCAACACCCAGCATGGCATTCTGGCAAACGCTGGTGGCCAGTGTCGACGTTGTGCTGTCGTCGTTAGTGCTGTGGGTATTTCTGGCCGGTAAAGTCGATATAGATTTTGGCGCTTTCGTCGTGGTGTTTGTGGTGGCGCAGGTCATGGGCGTAATCAGCCAAGTGCCGGGCGGTATCGGCGTGTTTGAAAGCGCTTTTTTATGGTTGATGGCGGATATTGACGCCACTGATCAGCATTTATTGCTGATCGGCGCGTTGCTGTTGTATCGGGTTATTTATTATTTCGTGCCGCTGCTATTGGCCGGTGCCGGGCTACTAAGTTACGAAATAATCAGTCGCCGGGAACTTATTGCCGAAAGCACGGCAGTGTTGCGTGGCGTGCTTTCGGCTATCGTGCCGCAGTTTTATTCGCTGTTGCTGTTGCTGGCAGGCGGCGTGTTGTTGGTTTCAGGCGCTATTCCTTCCCATGCCGACATGTTGGATTGGAGCGATTTAGTGCCTTTGCCGGTGGTTGAATTTTCGCATTTGACCGGCAGTCTGACCGGCCTATTGTTGCTGTTTCTGGCCCGAGGCATTCGGTTGAGGATTGATGTCGCCTGGTACGGCAGCCTAGCTTTGCTGGGCTTGGGCATTGCCACGTCATTGCTTAAAGGCTTCGATTGGCACGAGGCGTTGATATTGTCGGTGATACTGCTGTTGATGCTGCCAACCCGCAATTATTTCCAAAGGCATTCGTCATTAATACGGATGTCTTTTTCTAAATCCTGGTTGCTAGCCATTGCCTTACTATTGGCGGGCTCCATCTGGTTAGGGTTTTTCGCCTATCGGGATGTCGAATACTCACATGACTTGTGGTGGCAGTTTTCTTATGACAACAATGCGCCCCGATTTTTACGGGCGATGTTGTTAGTGAGCGTAGTGGCTGTGGCGTTCGGGTTATCACGCCTGTTAGCTGTCGCGCCATCACAAATGCCGCTGAAACCAACGGCTGTGGAATTGACAGAAGCTCGGCAGATAGTGCTTAAGATCCCTGAAACGCATGGCTTTTTAGCCTTGCTCGGTGACAAGACGCTGTTTTGGAATGCCGAACGCAATGCCTTCATCATGTTCGGAGCCACCTCTAAATTTTGGATTGCGATGGGTGACCCCATCGGTGAGCAAGCCGCGTTTGATGAACTCCTCTATCAATTTCTGGAACAGGCCGATCGCAATGGCGCCAAAGCGGTGTTTTATCAGGCCAGCGCAGATTTGTTGCCGTCGTATCTTGATCTGGGTTTGTCTTTATTCAAGCTTGGCGAGGAAGCGCGCGTGAATTTATCCGCCTTCAGTTTGCAAGGCAAAAAACATGATGCTCAGCGCAGTGCTCGCAATAAGTTCGGTAAACTAAATTTTCAGTTTGAAATTTTGTCCGGCCCCGATGTTGACGTGGCCCTTCCGGCCTTGCGGCAAATTTCCGATGCCTGGCTAGCCAGCAAAAACACTCGTGAAAAAGGCTTCTCGCTAGGATTCTTTGCAGAAGACTACATCCGCCGCACCGATGTCGCGGTGATAAAAAACGAAAACGGACACATCCAAGCCTTTGCCAATCTTTGGAAAACCGACGCCAAGGAGGAATTATCGATCGACCTGATGCGTTACGATCCAGACAGTCCCAAAGGCATCATGGATTTTCTGTTTACCGAGCTGATGTTGTGGGGCCAAGCCGAACATTACCAGTGGTTTTCGCTGGGTATGGCACCTCTGGCCGGTTTAGAACAGCGGCCTTTAGCACCGTTGTGGCATAAAGTAGGTGCGACCATTTTTAAAATGGGTGACCAGTTTTACAATTTTGAAGGCCTGTATCAATACAAAGCCAAATTCGAACCCGACTGGCAACCGCGCTATCTGGCGGCACCTGCAGGAATGTCGGTACCTTATATTTTGATGCTTATCGCCCGGTTGATTTCCGGAGGCTGGCAGGGGATTTTTAGCAAGTAACGATTCATCCAGTAAACAATTATTTATTCCATTTACGAGGTTAACGAACCATGAGTCAAGCGAATGACAATGCAGCTGTAGCTAAAAGCCTGTTTAACGGTGACTGGGAGCAACTGACTTCCCATGAGCGCGAGGTTATCGAAGATGTGCTCTCCAGAATTAGTGCGCCGCGCGATGTCAACAAGGAGTTTATTAAGAAAAGTACTTATGGTGAACGAGCCTCAGATACTATTGCGGCCTTTGGCGGTTCCTGGACATTTATCTTGATGTTTTTTGTAGGATTGGTTTCCTGGGCTGTGGTCAATACTGAAATACTCGGCCCGCTCAAGGAGGCTTTCGATCCTTACCCCTATGTGTTTCTTAATCTGATTTTATCCATGCTTGCCGCAATTCAGGCACCGATTATTATGATGTCGCAGAATCGGCAAAGCGCCAAAGATCGTCTTGATGCTGAAATTGATCATAGTGTAAATGTGCGTGCAGAACTTACACTTAGAGAACTCCGTCAACGCCTGCACAGAATTGAAAAAATGCTGGCTGCAAATGTTCCGGAAGGGGCACAGCAACAAAAGGATCAGCGCTGAGTAAATACGTTTATTTACCTGAAATAGCGAACATAGAAAGTTAAATCAAACGATTTCAAAAGAAAAAACGATGGCAATCAGTGTCATCGACACCAAGCCCACTATAAAAATCACTTCCGCCCATCGTTCAAAACCGGCGGTGGAGCATTCCAGTCTTATCGATAAAAATGACAGCAGTGCGCTGATGGTGAACAACAAACTATCGATAGCCAGCGCTTTGTCAATCAAGTAACTCACCAAATCTGAAGGCTGACTTTTGACGATACTGATTACCATGATACACACACCCACCATCGTCGCAGAATTAGGCAGAATGTGATGAGAGAGGTCGTTGGAATGATTGCTTTTCATTGCGTGTTTTTATCAGATGGCGGATTAGGATATTTTATATAAATGATGTTACGCAGAGCGGTTTTTCTCCCGTTATTCCGCCCCGAGCATCGCAGCTCTTGTGCCCTGAAAACCCTCGCCAAAAGTGGGAAGCGCAGGACAAATCGGCAGGATAGCTGATTTGCATGCCTCGCACCCGAAGGGCGAGGCACATGGAGGTGCCGAGTGAGCTTGGCGGAATTTGGGGCGGAAATTTTTAAAGGTTCCCATAACGATTTTTGAGCGTCAACGCTACTTGTTGATTGTATGCGCCATGATTTTCAACTGTTCAAGCAATTCATTGCCTAACGCTTGAAGTTCTCCCAGTCTTACCAGTGCTTCTGAGTTGCGCCCCTGAGCTTGAAGCTCCATCAGTTCTTCGGCGGTAATGTGTAGCTGCCGGTGCAGAAGCTCAATAGCCTGGAAAGCGGGCAGTGCGGTATGTCGAAGATTGTTATCGCCTTTCAGCCAAGTCAAGAAGCGACATTCGCGGTGATTAAACGATTGCGGCAGCTCTCGTTCGCCTGTTACGTACGCTGCAATGGCGGCGATCCAGGCGCGGTGTTCGACGCTGGCAAATAATAGCGGTATATCGTTGCGGTTTACTGACGGCAGATTTATCCAGGCCGGATCAGGACGCCAGGTCGCAGCCCAATTAGGTAACTGGTCAGCCGGCATGGGTCTGGCAATGCCGTAGCCTTGGGCCATTTCACAGCCAAGTTGCAATAACAATTCACCATGTGCCACGGTTTCTACGCCTTCGGCAATCACGTCGCGGCGGAAAACCGTTGCTAAGCCAAGCACACCTTCGACAATAGCCATATCATCCGGGTCGTCGAGCATGTCACGCACGAAGCTTTGGTCGATTTTGAGCAGTGTTACGGGTAAGTGTTTCAGGTAAGTCAGTGACGAATAGCCGGTGCCGAAGTCGTCCAAGGCAAACTTAATACCGATATTCCGGCAGTCATGAATAATCCGGGAGACTTTGCCCATATCTTCCAAGGCGCTGGTTTCCAGCACTTCCAGTTCAAGACTGCTGGGCATGATCTCAGGATGCGCCGCCAGAATGGCTCGCAAGCGTTCAACAAAGTCTGATTGCTGTAATTGGCGGGCGCTGATATTGACGCTGACCGGGATACTTAAGCCTTCGGCGCGCCAGATTTCCATTTGCGTCAGCGCCGAGTCTATGACCCATTCGCCAAGTTCAACGGCTAGCGGATGGTCTTCGATGACAGGCAGAAAGACTATTGGCGGTAACAGGCCTCTTTCCGGATGCTGCCAGCGGAGCAGTGCTTCTGCGCCGGTCACGGTGCCGGTGCGCATATTCACTTTGGGCTGGTAATGCAGCACGAATTCGCGCGCAGCCAGGGCATCCCGTATGTGCCCCAAGCTTTCGTGATGACCTCGGATGCTACTATCTTGTTCTGCATCGAAAACGTGGTAACGATTTTTACCTGCCTGTTTAGCGACGTACATGGCTTGATCTGCCTGGCGTAACAATTGATCGGCATCAATGTCCTCGCTCTGCGGGTAAAAGGTAATACCGAGACTGGCTGAGACTTGTAGGATAAGGTCGCCGATATGCACAGGTTCAGCGGCAGCGGCAAGCAGGCGGATCAATACCGGCACACTGGCTTCGATGTCCGCTAGGTTTAGTAAGACGGCAACGAATTCGTCACCGCCCAAACGGGCCAGGGTGTCGCCTTCACGTAAGGCATTTTTCATGTTGGCTGTGGCGGCGATGAGTAACTGGTCGCCGGCTTCATGCCCATAGTTGTCGTTAATAGCCTTAAAACCATCAAGGTCAAGATACGCCACAGCCAGCGGTTGTGAATGTCGCTGCGCCTGGGCCATGCTCTGATGCAACCGGTCCGCCAATAGTACACGATTCGGCAAGTTGGTCAGTGCATCGTAGTGAGCGATGTGTTCCAGCTCCTTTTCATGTTCTTTGAGGGTCGTAATGTCGGAAAATAAAGCCACGTAATGCCGAGCGTGACCGTGAGTGTCGATAACGGCGCTGATGGTTTGCATGGAGGCATAGACCTCGCCATTTTTGCGACGGTTCCAGACTTCGCCGTACCAATGATTCTTTTCTATCAAGTCATGCCACATAGAAACGTAAAAATCTTCGCTATGGTGGCCTGAGCTCAGCAGGTGCGGAGAGCTGCCAATGACTTCTTTGCGTGTGTAACCGGTGATTCGACTGAAGGCGTTGTTGACATCTATGATGGTGCCGTCGGGTGCGGTGATCATAATGCCTTCTCGGGCATGGGTGAAAACGCTGGCGGCGAGGTGGAGTTTTTCTTCGGCTTGCTTACGATCGGTAATGTCGCGGGTGACGCCTATAAAATGGGTTAATTGCCCTTGCTCGTCGTGTGCAGGTGAGATAGATAAGTCGTTCCAAAAAGTGCTGCCGTCTTTGCGGTAGTTGAGTATCTCTGCGGAAAACGGGAGGTCTTGCTGCAGGGCAAGGCACAATTCCTTCAAGGTTTGTGGGTCTGTCTCCGGCCCCTGCATAAAACGACAATTTCTCCCCAGAATTTCTGTTTTACTGTAGCCACTGATCGACAAAAAGGCATCATTGACCCAGAGGATGTTCTGGTCGGGTGTGGTGATGAGCACGCCTTGGGACACTGATTTTAGGGCCAGGTCAGTTGTGCGCAGTTTATTTTCCGAGTGCTTACGGTCAATAGCGAGGCTGGCTAAACGAGCCGTTTGTTCAATGATAAAAATATCGTCTTCTGACGGTGGGCGAATATTTCGATGATAAATGGCGAACGTACCGAGTACATTACCTGTCGCCGAGAAAATCGGTTGCGACCAGCAGGCTCTTAAGCCTGCGCGGCTTGCGAGTTCTTTGTAGGGGGCCCAATAAGGGTGAGACGAGATGTCTTCAACTATAACGCGCTGACCGGTAAACGCAGCCGTGCCGCAGGAGCCGACACCCAAGCCGATTTCAACGCCGTTAATGGCTGCGTTATAAAACTCAGGCAGGCTGGGGGACGTCCCATTACCGAGATGTTTGTTGTCGCTATCCAGTAATAAAATGCTGCACAGCATATCGGGATTCAGTTGTTCCACACCGAGCACAATGGCTTCAAGAATGTTGGAGAGTAAGGCGCCGCTTGTTAACAGCTCTAATGTGCGATTGCGGAATCGTTCGTATTTTTCGATTTTTTTAGTTTCGGTAATGTCGGTGGAAATGCCGCACAGCCCATAGATTTCGCCAGACTCATTGCGAAGTGGCAGCTTAATTGACAAATAAGTTGAAACTTGATTGTTATGAGCATTTCTACTGATTTCCTCTGTTCTGAGGGTTTGCCCATTGTTCAGCACCAAGCAATCATTGGCGAGCAATTGCGCGGCAGTCTTGGCATCAAAAAATCGATCATCACGTTGTCCGACGATTTCGTCCGTCGATACAGCGAACAAATCATGCGCCTGACGGTTGGCATAGAGATAGCGCCCTTGCCGGTCTTTCAGGTAAATACACGCTTCGACGCTTTCTAAAATCATCGACAGTTTACGTTCGCTTTCTTGTATTTGATGGGTTTGTTGTTGCACCTTTTGTCTTTCGGTCCACAGTTTTCGATTGGTAACCCATAATCGAAAAACCAGTAATAAAATAAAGCTAATGACCAACACACTGCCAATGATTTGCCACTGATAACGTGCAGATACATCTTGAAGCGTAAATTGCGGTGCCGCTTCGAAGGGCGGCAATCTCAGGTGCCGGAGTAAATCTTCAACCGGTGTGTAGTCGGCTGGTACCACAAAACCGTGTATTCCAATGGCGTGAGCGGCCGTTTTGTTTTCTTCAAGTAGAAATAGCGCGGCAGCGACATGCCGAGTAAGGTTTTCATCAATATTGGGTAGGGATGCAAACGGCCACTCCGGGTACAGTCGGGTGGACACTTGCATGGGAAAATTCGATGGATTCTGTCGATTGATAATATTAACCTGCGCCAGCTTCAGTTTGCCTTCACGCACTAGGCTTTCTAGTACGCCACTACGCACAAACCCAATATCGGCCCGCCCTGCGAGGACTGCTTCAACGACATTGTCATGGGGCATGTCGGTGCTAAGCAAATGGATGTCGTGTGACAGGTTAATTCCGGCGAGGCTGAGCTCGTATGCTTGTGCCATATAGCCCCCCATCGATTCGGTGTTGGTGACGGCAACGGTTTTATCTTTAATATCTTTCAGCGAATTGATATTGGCTTGTCCAGCCTTATTAAAAATGACGCCGCCGAAGACTATAGTGGGTGGCTCATTATTATCGGCCGCCAACGTGGCAAGTGGCGAAGACAAACTGTGCCGCCGCGCCAGTAAGATGTAATGTCCAGGATTGGTCAAGACAAAGTCGAGCTGGCGGTTAGCAATGGCCAACTCCAGTTCGGAGATGGTAAAAGCCTTAATAATAAAATCGCGCTCCGGCATCGCCTGTTTTAAAGCCACTGCCAGCGGTTGCCATTGCGCCATGGTTTGCGGTTTCGCCCGAAATGCAAGTATTCCGATCCGGACCGGCTCAGCACCGTGAGCGGGTAGTATCGTGATTACTGCGCTTACCAGACAAATTAACAGCATCATCAGGTGGATAGGTCTGGGCATATGGTGCAATTTCTTCATGATTGGATTTTTAAATTATTCAGTGACTATAGAGGTCAGGGCGTCACACATCAAGAATAGTTGCGTAAGAGTAAGCTTACGAGTGATGGCTGATTAATCTGGCGGTCTGAACGATAACTGAGGCCCTGGCTCTTTGAATATGCTCAGGAAAGTCGTGTCGAACTGCTTAAGTTCCAGGTTTTTTGGCGGTTCCCTGCAGTGTGTAGGAGCGGGCGATGGGCGTGAACGATAGAAAGAAAAAACGCCATCGTAGGTAAAAATGGGGGAGTGTGTCTCACTCTTACGAATCATTGGCCTTTAGGGAAGCGCTGAACAAAACGCCAAGTATGGGATAATAGAGACTCCGAAACAACCAAGTTCACTGTCCCGATGTCCTTTCAAACCAGTTTTGCCGACCTCGACTATAGCCACAAAAAACGCTAGACCAGACGGGAAAAGTTTTTGAACGAAATGGAGCAAACAGTGCCTTGGTTAAAGTTGATCGCCTGGAAGATGCGCGCTATGAAATTGACAGCATCCGCGGCGTTGCCGGATGAAACCACGATGCTTCACTTTTTTTGCCAGCGGCAACCTTTGCGTACCAACAAGCCGAATTGCAAGCTTTAAACGTTGCTTCATACGGACTGTGTTTTAAATGTGACCCCAGCTATTTTTTAGCCTACAAAAGTAATGACATAAACCATAATCAAAAACTCATGATAATACATAAACTTAAGCCCTTATTATTAGCCCTAAGCCTAGTCGCTACGTCTGCAATAGCGGAGGAAACACCGCCACAAACACTGTTAATACACGCTGCGCGTGTTTTTGACGGTACTGACTTTAAATCGGATACCTCCGTTTTAGTGGTCGATGGCAAAGTGACTCAAATAGATAAACGCGAAGCCTTTAAAAATACTACGGCTAAAGAAATTGACTTAGGTGATGCCACGTTATTACCTGGGTTTATTGAATTACACGCCCATTTAAATTACAGGCATATTCCCGCAGAAACCGTGTTAAGGCATGGCATAACCACGCTTCGTGATGTCGGTGGTCCTATTCAGCAACCTATGGGTGGTGATGGCAGTTTGCGCGTATTAACCTCAGGCCCAATTATTACCGCAACAGACGGTTACCCAATTGTTAATATGGGTGCAGCTAATATTGCAGTAGCGGTCAATACAGAAGAGGAAGCACGAGCAACGGTAAGACAGTTGGTTAAAGATGGCGCGGTAGTGATTAAAGTTGCTTTAGAACCGGGAAATGAATCAGGTGCGCCGTGGAGCGGAGGACACGGACATCATGAACACGCTAGCGCAGAGTCTAAACATTCGCATCACAAGCCCGCTCATGCTGCTAAAGCCTTATGGCCGCTGTTACCTTTAAATGTCGTTAAAGCCATTGTCAGTGAAGCCCATAGCCTTAATCGTAAAGTAACCGCACACCTTGCCGAAGAAAAAGGTGCGCGCCTCGCCCTCGAGGCAGGCGTTGATGAATGGGCGCATATGCCCTGTGATGCTATTCCTGAATCGCTGTTAAAAAAAGCAGTGGCACAAAAAGTAAAGGTTATCAGCACGTTAGATACTTTATCGAAATGTACAGGCTTAGCGCACAACAGCAAAATACTCTCTGGTTTAGGGGCTGAATTTTTATACGGCGCGGAAATTGCTCACCCTGATATTCCGTGGGGCATTGATGCCAATGAGCTAATGCTGATGATGCACTTAGCCAATATGCCAATGCTTGACGTGTTGCGTAGTGCCACCTCAAAAGCAGGTGCGTATCTCGATATACCGTTATTAGGTACATTACAAGCAAACGCCCCCGCCGATTTAATTGCCATCAAAGGCGATATTAAAGAAAGCTTTAAACCGTTGGAATATCCAGATTTGGTTATATC
>JAQTQN010000012.1:0-19969 GCA_028712225.1 Methylobacter sp. | reverse complement strand
TTATTTAGACTCCCAACCACCACCCAACGCTTTATAAAGTGCTACTAATGCTGTTGCCGAAGCTGTTTCGCTGGCGGCAAGTTGATTTTGATCTTGCCGCAATCTTAGCTCAGCATCCAGAACGGTAAGAAAATCAGAGACACCTTCAGAAAATCGTAAATGCGCCAATGCGTGGGCTTTTTCGCTGGCTTTTGCTGCTGTGCGCAACAATTCAGCACGGGCACGTTCCTGGTTGTAGTTAACCAGCGCATTTTCGGTTTCTTCCAAGGCATTTAATACGGTTTGTTGATATTGCGCCAAACTGGCTTCGGCACGGGCATCGGCAGCTTTAATACGTGCATAAACACGGCCTAAATCCAGTGCGGCCCAACTGATTTTTGGACCGACTGAAAAAGTTTCTCCACCGGGGGCGACGAGGCCTGACAGTGTGCTGGCTTCAAGTGACAATGTGCCGACGAACGTCACTCTTGGAAACAGATCGGCAGTTGCCACGCCAATACGTGCGGTAGATGCGGCTAAGGTTTTTTCGGCTATACGAATATCCGGGCGTCGGCGTAACAAATCCGCAGGGTTGCCGACTGGAATAATCTCAGGCATTTTTGGCAGTGCTTTTGATTGCGACAGTTGCTCTGTTAACGCCCCTGGTATTTGTCCGGTGAGTACGCTGATTCTATGGATGGCTTGGCTAATGGCGTTTTGTATGGGGGGAATAATGGCGCGAGTGCTATTAAGTTGAGCTAATGCTCGGGAAGTATCAAATTCGGTGCCGCGGCCGTTATCGAGTTTAACTTGGGTGATGTCGAGCGTTTGCGTTTGGTTGTCGACGTTCTGTTGTGCAACGACCAACTGATTCTGCAATCCTCTGACTAGAAAATAATTGCGGGCAACTTCGGAGATTAAGCTGACGGTAAGGTCGCGTAAGCTGGCTTCTTGCGCATCGACTTCATCGCTGCTGGCTTCGACATTACGACGTACCCGGCCGAACAAATCAATTTCCCAAAAGGCGTCGAAACCGGTGTTATACAGTTTCAGGTCGCGTGGTACGAAATTTCGATTATTCAGCGAGCCAAGGCTGCGTTTTTGTTCGGTGTAGTTGGCATGCGAGGTGACGGTCGGCAGCAGATTCAAGCCCGCATCAAGATACAGCGCGCGCGCTTCAAGGAGGTTGGCTTCAGCGGTCTTTAAGTCATAGTTATGGGCGATGGCCTGATCAACCAGTCCGATTAATTGGCTGTCATTGAATAATTTCCACCAAGTGACTTCAATATTTTTTGCTGAAAAATTCGGCTGGGCGGCCGAAGTAAATGCTTCGGGAGTCGGCGTTTCCGGCGTTTTAAAGTCCGGGCCAACGCTACAGGCGCTGAGACATTGCGCCAATAGGCTGATTGTCAAAATCCGGCGGGGTGTTTTAGTAATACACATTTGTTAAGTCCAAATTCGGATAAGTTAGGCTCTGCAATCATGTAGGAGCGGGGGCCATGCCCGCGATTATTTAAATACGCGGGTACGGCCCCGCTCCTACGAAATAAGCATTTGATATTTATGAAGAGCGCTTTTGTCGGCGTTGTACCAGGCCTTGCACGGCAACATAAAATACCGGTGTCAACAATAGCCCAAACAAGGTCACGCCAATCATGCCGCTAAATACGGCAGTACCCAGAATACGCCGTGTTTCTGCACCTGCACCGTCAGCAATCACTAATGGAAATACCCCCATGATGAAGGCAAATGATGTCATCAAAATGGGTCTCAAGCGGGTTTTGGCGGCATCCACGGCGGCTTCGAATCGATCAAGCCCCGCTTCTTGGCGGCGCTTGGCAAATTCGACGATGAGAATCGCGTTTTTACTGGCTAATCCTACCAACACGATGAAGCCAATCTGCGTGAAGATGTTGTTATCCATGTTGCTAAGCCAGACTCCAGTCATTGAAGACAAGATGCACATGGGCACAATTAAAATCACCGCCAACGGTAATGACCAACTCTCGTATTGGGCGGCAAGCGCCAAAAATACAAAGATCACGCTCAGCGGAAAAACCAGGAAGGCAACGTTGCCGGCTAAGACCTGTTGCAGTGTCAGTTCGGTCCATTCAAAGTCAAATCCTGGCGGTAGTTCAGATTTCATAAGGTTGCTCATCGCGCTAATGGCTTGGCCGGAACTGATGCCGGGCAGGGTGCTGCCATTGATTTCTGCCGCCGGGTACATGTTGTAGCGGGTGATTTTGTCCGGGCCGGTGACTTCTTTAATATCAATAATCGACCCCAGCGGCACCATATTGCCCTGAGTATTTTTGGTTTTTAATTTGGCGATGTCCTCAGGGTGCATGCGAAATTGTGAATCGGCCTGGGCGACTACAGAATAGGTCCGGCCGAAGATATTAAAATCATTCACATACAGCGACCCCAGGTAGATCTGTAAAGTATCGAACACGTCTTTTAGCGGCACATTCATGGATTTGGCGCGAATGCGATCCACATCGGCAAATAACTGCGGTACATCGGCACGAAAAGTGGAAAACAAACCGACTAATCCGGGTTGTTGATTACCTTTGGCAACAAGGTCAGCGTTTACACGCTGGAGTTCTTCGATACCGACATTGGAGCGATCCTGAATTTGTAATTTAAAACCGCCTACTGAGCTCATGCCGCGAACCGGCGGCGGCGCGAATACGCCGATGCGGGCATCCGGAATACTGCCAAGGCGTTGCTGCAGCTTTTTGATGATTTCATCGGCATACAGTTCCGGATGGCCTTTACGGACGGCAAAATCATCCAGACGCGCAAACATGGTCGCCACGTTAGATTGGTTGGCGCCGGTTAATACTGACCAACCCGCATAGGCGTTGACGTTTTTAACACCGTCAGTATCGAGAACGATTCGAGTGGCTTCTTGGACTAATTCCTGGCTACGCGTCAGTGATGCAGCATCCGGCAGTTGCGCATACAGAATCAGGTAGCCTTGATCTTGCTGCGGAATAAAGCCGGTCGGTACTTTTTCAAACGCCAACAGGTTCAGGCCATTGAGTCCGAAATAAACGACTAAAACTATTGCGACCACGCGGATTAATCTTCCGACCAAGCGTGCATAGCCGTTACTGAAACGCTCGAAAAATCGGTTAAAGCGTACGAAAAACCAACCCAACAGGCGGTCAAAGCCACGAGTAAACCAGTCTTTTTTGCCATGATGCGCACCATCCAACAGCAGCGCGCACAGTGCAGGGCTTAAGGTTAATGAATTAAAGGTTGAGATTAGCGTGGATACGGTAATAGTCAGTGCAAATTGTTTGTAAAAAGCGCCGGATACGCCGGTAATAAAAATGGTCGGTACAAATACGGCCATTAACACCAATGCTGTGGCGATGATGGGGCCGACAACTTCACTCATTGCTTTACGGGTGGCGTCACGCGCTGATAAGCCTAAACCAATATGGCGCTCGACGTTTTCCACGACAACGATGGCATCATCGACAACAATCCCGATGGCTAATACCAGACCGAATAACGACAAGGTATTTAGCGATAAACCGAAAGCGGCCATGACAGCGAAGGTGCCGATCAGTGACACCGGGACTGCCAGCAAAGGAATAACCGCGGCGCGCCAGTTTTGCAGGAAAATCACAATCACCAGCACGACCAACAAAATGGCTTCGAACAGCGTCATAACCACCGCATTGATCGATTGTTGGATGAAAACCACCGTGTCGTAAACCAGCAAATAATCGAGTCCTTCAGGAAAACGCGGTTTTAGCTTTTCCATCGCCTCGACAACGGCTTTTTTGGTTTCCAATGCATTCGAGCCGGGTAACTGGAATATGGCAAGCCCTACCGTTTGTTGACCATCTAAAAAAAGCCCCGAGTTGTAATCTTTCGCGCCAAGCTCAATACGGGCAACATCTTTAAGGCGGGTTATTTGTCCGTTGCTACCTTCCTTAATGACGATTTCACCGAATTGCTCTGGCTGCGTCAGTCGCCCTAAGGTGCTGACTGTGTATTGGAAATCAGCGCTGTTCTGGGAGGGTTGTTGGCCTACTACGCCTGCGGCAACTTGGATGTTTTGTTCTCGGATTGCGCCAATGACTTCGCCGGCAGTCAGGTTGCGAGAGGCAATTTTTTCCGGATTCAGCCATAGACGCATACTGTAATCTCTGGCGCCAAACACCAGAATATCGCCGACACCCGGTAATCGAGCCAAAGTGTCCTTAAGTTGTAACAGTGCGTAATTGCTTAAATACACACTATCAAAGCGATTATCCGGGGAGATGATATTGACTACCAGGCTCAAATCCGGACTGCGTTTTTTGACGCTAATGCCTTGACGCCTGACTTCTTCGGGCAGTTTGGCTTCGGCCAGCGCCACTCGGTTTTGTACCAATACCTGGGCTTTGTCGAGATTAGTGCCGGGCTTAAAAGTAAGTGTCAACGACATGCTACCGCTGTTGGTGGAGTTTGAGGACATATACAGCATATCTTCAACGCCATTAACTTCTTGTTCGATGGGGGTCGCTACGGTTTCAGCAACCACTTTGGCGCTGGCGCCGGGATAAACAGTGGTAACTTGAACGGTAGGCGGCGCAATTTCAGGGTATTGCGCAATAGGCAATTGAGTTAGTGCGATACCGCCGAGTAGTAATATGATGATCGACAGTACAGAGGCAAAGATCGGGCGATCAATGAAAAAATGCGTGAATTTATCCATGTCTATAACGCTCTCTGCTGCTCTGTAAGCGATATTCGCTCAGGATTGACTTTGATCCCGGGTTTGAGTTTTTGCAGGCCTTCAATAATTACCCAGTCTTCGGCCTGTAAGCCTTGACTGATTACTCGTAATTGTCCGATATGAGCCCCCGGAACGATCTTGCGATATTCAACCTGGTTTTCCTGATTCATGATCCATACGAAGCGTTGCGTTTGATCGGTGCCAATAGCGCGATCTGGTAGCAAAATAGCGGCATACGGCGCACTGCCGCGCACCCGTATCCGTGCAAAAAAGCCTGGGCTTAGCAGTTCGTCCGGATTGGCAAACACTCCGCGTAATGTCACTGTACCGGTGGAGCTATCTTCACGTGGAGAGACATAATCAATATGACCTTGATGCGGGAAATCAGTTTCATCGGCCACTGCCAGCTCTACCGGCGTACCTTTTAGGTCGGCAGCGCTGCGTCCGTTTTGTTGAATTTGGCGTCGATATTTCAGAATCGATTGCTCGTCAGCGTCCGCATAGACATAGACCGGGTCAGTGGAGACGATGCTGGTTAATAGTGTGGAGTCAGCGCTTATCAAGTTACCGGCAGTAATTAGTTCTCGGCTAATTCGACCTGTTATCGGAGCGCGCACTTCAGTGAACTCCAGATTGAGTCGCGCCGAGTAAGCTTTGGCATCTGCAGAATCGACTGCCGCTGCAGTTTCTTGTAAACCCTTGCTGCGAGCATCGTATTCTTCCGCTGAAATGGCTTTGGCGCGGAATAATTTTTCGGCGCGGGCCAGATCGTTTTTGGCCAGTTCACGTTTGGTTTTGGCTTGGTCTAGTTCGGCTAGCGCGAAGTTAAGCTGCGCTTTAAATGGTTTGGGATCAATCTGGAACAATAGATCGCCTTTTTTTACCTTTTCACCGGCGGTGAAGTTGACTTTCTCCAGGTAACCGCTAATCCTCGCGCGAATGTCCACCGCATTGATTGCTTCGACTCTGCCTGTGTATTCGTCCCATTCCGTGGTGTCCCTACTTAAGGGTTGGGCAATTTTAACATTAGGAGCGGGTCCCTGAGCAGATGTGGGATCGGTCGTGCCGCCGCAGGCTGTCAGTATAAATGGCAGTGCTGCCGCTAGTATGCCCACGCGGATGCTTTGCGTTGTTATGTGCTTTTGAATACACGTTCCCAGACGCCATTCTTGATGCGCAGCTGTCTGCCTAACAATGGCCGGTATGTACGTTTTTTGTTCCATTTCGTCAGCGCCTCAAGAATAAAATGGTAATTAATATTACCATTTAGTTTAGGGTATCATTTCCATATAATCAATTCATTTTCCGGGCATTACTTGAACATGATCAAATGCGGGCGGCCCAGTAAAGGTAAAGAGCAGCTAAGTCGGGATCGATTACTTGATGCTGCGTTGCAGCTTTTTCTCGAACACGGTTACGGCGACCTGAGTATGGAAACTATTGCCCGAGATGCGCACGTGTCGCTTCGAACAATTTATAACGAGTTTGGCGGTAAGGCAGGTTTGTTTGGAGCGCTGATAAGGCGTTGCAGTGATCAATTTATCGGCAGTCTGTCTGACGATTTTCCATTGGAGGAAGCGCTGGTTGTGTTCGGGCGGCAATTTTTGTATCGGATTACTCGTCCGGATGTGTTGAGAATGCGGGCGATACTGATCGGCGAATCGCCGCGTTTTCCTGATTTGGCTACTCAATTTTACGAACAAGGGCCTAGACGCACGCTTGATCATCTCAGCCAATTTTTTAGTCGTCAGCAACAAGCTGGGCGTATTGCGGCTATCGATCCTGATTTTCTTGCTGACCAATTCATTAGCGCATTGCGTGGCGAACGCATTCAAAGACTACAGCTCGGTTTAGAGCCGACACCCGATGAAGCTGAAGTCGATGTTTGGGTGCGTCAAACCATCGGCTTGTTCTTACAGGGCTGTGTCTTAGGTGGACATGGTCACAATTAGCTGATGTTGCCGGAAGAGTTTTGGGATATTGATTATATGGAATGGTTTTTACAACGGCGCTTAGCTGGTTAGTGTCTTGATGCTGCCTTGACCAGGTTCAAGTCAGCTATAGACTGATTACTTTCCATAAACATCCCTTTAATGCCCATGTTTATAAATACCCTGCCTATTATTTTTGCTTTCACTCATCTACTTAATCCGATTGAGGCAGGTATTTTTTTGTCGTCAATTTTTTTGCTTGTTTACTACAACGCACCCGCAGTAGAAAAAAACTGGATACAACCAAAGTTTAAAAATACTTATTTTTTCTTACGGGCTATGTGGATGGGTGAAGCTTCACTGATGTATGCGTTTTGGCCGTTTTTTGTGTTTGCTAACGTTGCTTTGTTTTATGTTGATTACCGGGTAATGAATGTAACTTACACAATCGCCAGTTGGAAGACGATACATATTATGCTGTTTTTACCGATTATTTGGTGGACGACTTCGGTATGGCGTTGTTCTAAGCACACAGGCAAAAGATTATTTAATGGCGCCGCTCGGACCATTACCATTTATATGTTCTTGGAGTATGGTCTCCGTTTTATTATCAGTACGAAATTTCCAAATACTTTCTTTGACTGCCGCTTATTAATTATGGAAATTGGGGATTGTTTGTAGCTTCAATTTTGCTCCAATGCATTCGAATTCGAAATTCGACCGATTTCTTCTAGTAAATTTTAGAAATCCTTCCCTTATAGAACTTTTTTTACAAACTATACTTGGTTCACATTTTGATTAAGCATTCTGATGCTTAGCATGGTGCTGAAAGGCGCAAAGCTTGATGCCTCTTAATGAGTTATTGAAGCCCTGGCTCTCAAGCATTTGTGAAAAGATCTTGGTGTTTATTTATTTTCAATTTTAACTTTACGAGAGAGCTATGTTTGTAATTATCGGATACCTGATTATTTTAGGGTGTGTTTTGGGTGGGTTTTTACTGGCTGGAGGACATCTCGGCGTATTAATGCAGCCTGTTGAGGTGCTTATTATTGGTGGTTCGGCATTTGGAGCGTTTCTGGCGGGAAACTCCATGCATACCGTCAAAGCGGCGTTAGCAGGCGGTACCGCCACTATGAAGGCGAACAAATTTAATAAGGATTTTTACGTTCAATTACTGTTAAGTTTTAATGCTTTAAGCCAAAAAGCACGGCGTGAAGGGTTGCTGGCCTTGGAAGCTGTGATTGAGAATCCCGAGAGTAGCGCTGTGTTCGGCGAAAAAGTTCTGGCGGATCATCATCTGATGGATTTTATTTGTGACAATCTGCGTTTAATTACCACGGGTGTTGATGTCAACCAGTTGGAGGATCTTATGGATCAGGCGATTGAAGTGCATCATGAAGAAGGCCATGCACCCATTAAGGCGGTTCAGAATGTGGGTGATGGTATGCCGGCATTTGGTATCGTCGCCGCAGTTATGGGGGTGGTGCATACCATGGAATCTGTTGGTATTCCGCCAGCCGAGTTGGGTAAGTTGATTGCGGCAGCATTGGTTGGAACCTTTTTGGGTATTTTGTTGGCTTATGGGTTTGTCGGTCCGGTGGCAGCGGTTATGCAAGATCGGCTGGATGCTGAGGGCAATGCCTATAAATGTGCGCAAAAAGGCTTATTGAATTGCGCCAAAGGCACCTCCCCAGCCATGACGGTAGAGTTTATGCGCAATGTTATTGTTTCTGAAATGCGTCCGGGCTTTATTGAAATGGAAGAGCAAATGAAAGCAGCTAAAGGGTGATGTTGTGTCTGAACAACCAATAATCATAAAAAAAATAAAAAAGAAAGGTGGGCACGGCCATCATGGTGGTGCCTGGAAGGTTGCTTACGCGGATTTTGTTACCGCGATGATGGCCTTCTTTTTGTTAATGTGGTTGTTAGGCTCGACCGACGAAGCTACCAAAAAAGGCATCGCGGAATATTTCGAGGATCCTTATAAAGTCTCGCTCAATGGCGGTGAGGGAGTTGGTGACCGGACCAGTCTTGTTCAAGGTGGAGGAGATGATTTAACTACCAAGGATCAAGGGCAGGTAGATAAAGGTCAAGCCATTACTTCTGAGGAAGTCAGCGAAGAGGAATTAGCGAGGCGGGCCGAGCAAATGGAGAAAGAGAAGCTGGAAAAATTGAAGGAAAAAATCCAGGAAATGGTCCAAGCTAATCCAAATCTTAATGAATACAAGGAACAAATTAGGCTGGAATCGACACCCGAAGGTCTAAAAATTCAAGTAGTTGATGCTAAAAATAGGCCTATGTTTAAACTGGCCAGTTCGGGAATCGAGCCTTACGCACAAATGATTTTACGTGAGCTGGCGCCGGTGATTAACGAGCTGCCGAATAAAATTACCATCAACGGACATACCGATGCATTGCCTTATCCGGCTAATCAATTGGGATACTCTAATTGGGAACTGTCCAGTGATAGAGCAAACGTTGCCCGCAAACAATTGACTCAGGGTGGATTCAATGAGGATAAGGTTTTGCGGGTGGTTGGATTGTCGTCAAGTATTCCCTTCGTTGCAGAAAATCCAACGGATCCTATGAACCGGCGAATATCCATCATTGTAATGAATAAAAAAGCCGAAAAACAGGTGTTAGAGGAAGCGGGCGGTGGTGAGCAACAAGAAACGCCCACTTTGCCGAAAATGCCTGCTAACGTCGAAAAAAATACAAAGATAACTTCGCCGTAAAAATTGAAGTGCCTGATCGAGCCAGCCTTTTTGAAGCGATAATTGCGTGTATTGATGTCATTATTTAAAGCGTTGGTTTGTCAGTGCATAGGATTAATAATGGCTGTTCTGTTAGCCAGAAATTTTCCACAGTTAGTTTTTGGATTGTGGTTTGTTGTCGTTTTTCAAGGAATAATTGCGGCTGTGTCCTCTCGATTATTTTATCAACCACGCTGGTGGATACCCATTCACCTGTTGTTTTTGCCGGCAGCGTTAGGATTGTCTGTTCTTAATTTCCCATCCTGGGTATATCTTTTGACGTTGCTGGTTTTTGCTTTGGTGTTCTGGGGTACCGTCAAAGGCGATGTGCCGTTGTTTTTGTCTTCTTCGGCAGTAGCCGAGGCGATGATTTCTCTGGTTAAACAGGAACATGCTGATAGTTTTGTCGAACTTGGTGCAGGCGTTGGCTCTGTTGTTGTGCCGCTAGCGAAACGCTTTTTATTGTTAAATATTACGGCGCTAGAACGAGCGCCACTTCCGTGGTTAATATTACGTTGCCGTTGCAGATTATTGAGTAAGGTAATTGTTCAGAATAAGAGTTTGTGGGCTTGCGATTTATCGAATCAAAATTTGGTATTTGCGTTTCTATCACCCTTGTTTATGGATCAATTGGGCGAGAAAGTCAGGCGCGAAATGCGTTCCGGCAGTTTGTTTGTGTCGTCATCATTTCCTGTGCCGGGCTGGGCTCCTGAATCGGTCATGCTGCTTTCAGACAGGCGAAAAACTAAGCTTTATTGTTATCGGCTTTAAAGATTGTATAGCTAAGCAAAATCTCAGTGAGAAACTATTTCTAATCAGCAATTTCTCCGTTCGACGCATGACAGATTGATTTTTAGAGGTTTCTCATCCGTAAAGAAATTTTGTGGTGTTTTTTGCAGATTACGCTTGATTAACTATCTAAGAAGTCTGTTTTTGTGAGAATTAACAGATTCTCCAATACGTAGTAAATCCAACACCAAGCCTGAATATGCTGCAAAAAGCCAGCTAATCAGATATAATAGCGTAGAAAAACAATTCCTTAGCGCTTTCTGCGCCTCTATATCCAAACAGGTAAATCCATGTCCAATGATGTTTCTACATTACCCTCTTTCCGTGATTTAGCTCTGATCGAACCGGTGCTAAAAGCGCTGAACGATGTCGGTTATGAAACACCTTCGCCTATTCAGGCTCAAACCATCCCTCTAATTTTGGCCGGTAAAGACGTTCTTGGGCAAGCCCAAACGGGTACCGGTAAAACGGCGGCCTTTGCGCTGCCTATTTTGTCTCGTATCGATCTCAATAAAAAAGATCCTCAAGTTCTTGTTCTTGCACCTACTCGCGAGCTCGCTATTCAGGTGGCCGAAGCTTTTCAGCGTTATGCTGCACACTTAAAGGGCTTTCATGTCCTGCCGATTTACGGTGGTCAGGATTACAGCACGCAGTTGAGACAACTGAAGCGTGGCGCGCACGTTGTTGTAGGTACGCCTGGGCGAGTGATGGATCACATGCGCAAAGGAACGTTAAATCTGAACGGACTTGGCTTTTTGGTTCTTGATGAAGCCGATGAAATGTTGCGTATGGGATTTATCGATGATGTGGAATGGATTCTTGAGCAAATCCCTGAAAAAAGACAGATTTGTTTGTTTTCCGCAACGATGCCGTCGGTGATTCGTAAAATTGCCGATGAGTATTTAAATGAGCCTGAACATGTCACCATTAAAGTGACTACTGCATCAGCAGAAAACATTCGCCAGCGTTTTTGGGTGGTCAGCGGCGTTCATAAATTGGATGCATTAACGCGCATATTAGAAGCGGAAACTTTTGACGGCATGATTATCTTCGTTCGCACCAAGACTGCGACCGTTGAATTGGCGGAAAAGCTCGAAGCTCGCGGCTACTCAGCTGCAGCTATTAACGGAGATATGTCACAAGCATTGCGTGAGCGGGCAATTAACAATCTCAAAAATGGCAAGCTGGATATTTTAATTGCGACTGACGTTGCCGCCCGCGGTTTGGACGTCGACCGTATCACCCACGTGGTCAATTACGACATTCCTTACGATACCGAATCTTACGTGCATCGTATTGGTAGAACGGGTCGTGCAGGCCGTACCGGCGATGCGATTTTGTTTATTGCACCTAGAGAAAGAAAGTTATTAGGCAACATTGAGCGTGCAACCAAGCAAAAAGTCGAAGAAATGGGCTTGCCTTCAACAGAGGTCATCAATAACAAACGTATATCGCGTTTTAAGCAAAATATTACCGACACGTTAGCGGCTGAAGAACTAGGCTTTTTCACTCAGTTGATTGAACAGTACGAGCAAGAGCACAATGTTTCCTCATTAGAAATTGCGGCGGCGTTAGCAAAATTGGTGCAGGGCGAGACGCCGTTGCTGTTGCAAAATCTGCCGAAAAGACCAAAGGATGATCGTGATAGATCAGAGCGTTCGGAAAGATCTGATCGTCCACAAAGAGAAGATCGCCCGCAAAGAGATAGAAAACCTAAACGCTCTTTTGGTGCCGATATTGAAATGGAAGTTTATCGTATTGAAGTTGGTCATAACCACGGTGTAAAGCCAGGTAATATCGTAGGTGCTATTGCCAATGAAACAGGAATAGATGGCGACCATATTGCCCGAATTAGAATTCAAGATGATTTCAGCACGATTGAGTTACCTGCCGGAATGCCGAAGGAATTACTTCAGGAGTTGAAAAAAGTGCGGGTTGTGGGGCAGCAACTAAATATTTCCAGAATGGAAGGCAAAGACGAGCGATCTGACGACAGCGATAAAAAGAAAGACAAAAGCAAAAAAAGAATGAGTTCTACTTCAATCAAGGCAAAGCCTAAAGCTGAATAGTATTTGTTTTTTTAAAAACTAAATTGATTCCCGGGCATGCCCCGGGAATTTTTTATCTGTTCCAAATACATCCCCCGCTCGATTTTTCAATAGCCTCCAGACGTTGTTGATGCGCATTCCTTTCATCTTCATTACAGTGGATGACTTTTAACGTGGGGCGATTACTCACTATTAGTTGTTGCTTCTTGACGTCCGTTTTGGTGTTTTCAGGTTTTTGCGGGCTATCTTCAAGTAACGAAGCCTGTCCGCCAGTCATTAGCAAAAATACCTCGGCAAGTATTTCGGCATCCAGCAACGCGCCATGTAAATCTCTATGGCTATTATCAATGCCATAACGTTTGCAAAGAGCATCTAAGCTATTGCGCTGTCCAGGATGCTTTTTTCTGGCGTAAGTGAGCGTATCAAAAACTTTGCTGTAGCTGCTGACTTCTTGGACATTGGCTAGGCGAGAGAATTCGTGATTAATAAAACCGACGTCGAACGGTGCATTATGGATAACCAGCTCCGCGCCAGTTATAAAGCCTATAAAATCTTCTGCAATGTCGTTGAAATGTGGTTTGTCGTCTAAAAATTCATTAGTAATACCGTGAACTTCTATGGCGCCTGCATCAATTATTCGGTTAGGATTGATATATACATGAAAGCGGTTACCCGTCAGTCGGCGATTAATCAGTTCTACACAACCAATCTCAATGATTCGGTGGCCTTCCTGAGGATTCAGGCCTGTGGTTTCTGTGTCCAGAACAACGAGTCGATCTGCAAATTTTCGATTATTCACGTAGTTCCCTTATAATTTATAAATATTAGATGCATTTTTAACGCTGAATTTTAGACAGGATTTTACAAATGACTATAAAAAAAATACAGCCTGACAAGGCTAAGCTTAATCAGATTGTTGCTGATGCGCGCCGTAACCAAGAATTAAGAGAACAATCTTATCGTGGTCAAGCCCTTAAATTATACCCTTGGGTTTGTGGGCGGTGTACGCGTGAATTCGACCACAAAAATTTGGCCGAACTTACAGTTCATCATAAAAATCATAATCATGACGACAATCCTTCAGATGGTAGTAACTGGGAGTTATTGTGTATTTATTGTCACGATAATGAGCATGCGCGTTATGAAGAAACACGATTTGGAAACCAGTCAGCCGGCAAAGCGTCATCGCCGGTAGCGACGCATAATCCATTCGCCGATTTAAAAGCATTAATGGGAAAAAAATAGCTTCATTTGTTGGGGAGGCTTAATGAATCTATCCCAGTATTAGCGAGCGCGTCTGCCCGTTCATTACCTGGGTCGCCATTATGGCCCTTTACCCATTGCCAGGTGATTTCGTGCCGCTGAATCGCAGCGTCTAATCTGCGCCATAAGTCTTCATTTTTAACCGGATGACGGGAAGCGGTCTTCCAGTCGCGTTTTTTCCAATTAGGCATCCACTCTGTGATGCCTTGTAAAACATATTTTGAATCGGTATTTAAGTTCACAGAGCAGGGTTTGTTAAGGGTCTCAAGTGCCTGTATTGCGGCCATTAACTCCATGCGATTATTGGTGGTCTCTGGTGCGCCTCCGTGAAGCTCTTTTGTAATTCCCTTATAGACGAGTAATGCTCCCCAGCCGCCCGGGCCGGGGTTGCCACGACATGCCCCATCAGTATGAATTATTACTTGTTCAATCATTTATGTATTTGTTTGGTCGATGTAATTGAATTAGCCATTGCGAGTCGTGGCTTGCCAGCTTTAATCGGCGTTAATGGAATTAGGTTGTAACGTCGTTTGATTGCTCTTATTCCATAGGCGGTGGCTGAAATAGTACAGTTTTTTCTGATAGATTTGCCTTGTGCCGACTTCACAGAATTTAGATAGAAGCCTGATGCGGTAGTGACTTCAAAATTAAGTAATTTTAACCAGTCTAAAACTCTTGATTGAGATATAAAGTGGCCCCGCCAGGAATCAGACATTTTCTTATCCCATAAAAATTGATATCTGACCCACAGACTCCAGGGGTTAAAGTTGATTATCACGACAACACCTTCCGGTTTTAACACGCGCTCAATTTCTCGCATCGTTTGAAAACGGTATTCATCAAATTCCAGCAAATGCGGGAGCAAAATCATGTCAAAGCTGTTGCTTTGTAGTGGCAGTAAATAAGATTTGGCTTGAATTTTTGTTGCAGGACAAGAGCCCAGTTGCTTGGAGTCAAGAATGACAAATTTTTTATAGAGCGTACTGTCTATAAACTCATTTTCCCAGCCAAGTCCACCAATTTGTAATATCGATTGCTGACAACTGACGGTGATGGCGCGCTGCAAATAATCCACTTCCAGTTCTTTAAGCAGTTTGCCTCGTGGTGTTTGGTACCAGGAAAATAAAAAATTACGTTTCATTGGTCAGTAAATATATTAAGGGCGCGGCTTTAGTGATTTTCGAAACAAACACGCTATAATGAAAGTGTTTTGGTAAAACCACACGCTAAGGCTCAGATAATGCACGTTAATTTTAACAGGTCAGCTAATTTTTTATTACTATTGATCTCTCTAATGTTGGTCGGTTGTTCCGATACATCGAGAGCGCCTCTTAGCGTCAATGACAGGCCTCCAGAATCAAATCATCAAGATAATAGTTATGTTCGCCATCCTAGCAATAAGCTGTCATTTTTTAAAAAAAATAAATCTAAAGCAGCATCGTCTCACAAAAACACAGTTTGGGAGCGTATGTTGGCTTTATACTCTTTACCAGAGATAGATAATGAACGCATTGATCGTGAAATCGATTGGTATTTGCAGCACCCAGCCTCTCTAGCAGTCATTCAGCAACGTGCTCAACCATACTTACATCATATTCTTGAGGAAATCGAAACAAAGGATCTTCCTGGAGAAATAGCATTATTACCCATTGTCGAAAGTGCTTTTTTGCCTGACGCTTATTCAAAGAGTGATGCTTCCGGGCTATGGCAATTCATTCCTTCCACCGGTAATGATTTTGGGTTGCAACAAAACTATTGGTATGACGGGCGCCGAGATGTGTATGCATCAACCAAAGCAGCAACCGATTACCTTAAACAGCTCAGTGAAACATTCGATGGTGACTGGTTACTCGCATTAGCATCTTACAATTACGGAAAAGGTAATGTCAGAAAAGCTATTGAGCGTAATGAAGATCTTAATCTACCTACAGATTATTGGTCGCTAAGTCTGCCAGAGGAAACCATGAATTATGTCCCCCGTTTATTGGCGGTGGCGAGAATTTTTGCTAATGCAGAAGAATATAACATTAGATTACAGCACATTCCGAATAAACCATATTTTGAGGTTGTTGACGTTCATTCCCAGTTGGATTTGCCTAAAGCAGCCGAACTAGCTGACACTCCTCTTTATGAATTCTTAAAGTTAAATCCTGGCTTTAACCATGCAACTACGGCTCCTCAAGGCCCTCATCAGTTATTGATTCCGGTGGATAAAGTTCAAGCATTTAAACAAAATCTAGCTCAACTACCTTACGATGAACGCGTAAAACAAAAATATTACCCGCGTGGGAGCAATGTATTAGCTAAACGTGAAGAGCCTGAGTCCAAAAGACCGTTAACCACACTTTATAAGGTCAAAGCAGGCGAAGGTTTGACCGCTATTGCAAGCAAAAATCACACGACGCTTGAGGCATTGCGTAAAGCTAATCATTTGACGACAAGCTCAGTTCGAGCGGGAATGGTATTACAAATTCCGACTTCTAATATTGCGTCTAACAAAGCAACTGATATACCTTTTTTACCCAAAACAGCGACTGAAAAGTCCGCGGCTACTCAAGTTTATTCAGTAAAAAAAGGCGATACGCTATTTAATGTTGCTCAGCGTTATTCGATACCAGTAAAGGATGTTGCCGAGTGGAATAAACTGAAGATGAAAACAGCTCTGGTTGCAGGGCAGAAGTTGACAATCAAAACATCAGGGCAACAAATTTCAGCAGCACCTGCTCCAACCTTAAGTGCTTCTAACAGTGCGCGTTCAATTAACTATATAGTCAGACAAGGTGATTCGTTGGCGCAAATCTCCCGAAAATTTAATGTTTCGGTGACCGATTTGCGAAAATGGAATCCTCCTGCAGGAGGCAGCAAAGCACTGACACCAGGAAAAATAATTAAAGTTATTCTAAGTGCAGGCAATCGGACTACCTAATAAGGCCGATTGCTAGCTCGCTGACATTAAATAAAAAAAGCCATCATATCTTTAAAAATATGATGGCTTTTTTGTAGGTGCAAAGTTGAGATAAACGTTTTTCTACTGCCCAAGTAATGCTGAACTTAGAGTGTTAGCCAAAGCATCATTACTATTGCTTTTGACATACTCGATCATTATTGGAACAAATTGCTGAATCATCGCTGGCGACATTCCTTGCTGTTGAAAAGCTGAGGCTACAGCAAGTAAATTGCCGGTAGTTCCTCCTGAGTTGCCGGTCAATGAAGACAATCCACCTGCTAAACCTCCTAGTGAAGAAGTCTGAGTCGCAGTAGAAGCGGCTCCTAACATTGATGGTATTCCTGGAATACTTTGTTCTAATTGCGAAAATGAATCGGCTTGCATTTTGCCTTTGGCAACTTGGAAGAGCGCGCCTGCGCCACCTTCGGCTTGAGTCTGGGTTACCCCAACTCGTTGCATTAATAGGTCGGTCAAACTGCCTGGTTTTAGTTCCTCTGCGGCATTTTTGACTTGGGGGTTGGCTTGCAGTTGTACTGCGGACTTTAATGATTGTTCGTTTGCCTGTTCTTTGACGGCATTCAATATATCTTTCCAGTCTTTAGCATTGGCATTGCAAGATATTGTTGTGATCAAGGCTATTGAGCCGGCTAGTAATATGGGTTTGTTGTTCATAAATGGGGCCTCAGTTTGACGTGATGATCTAGTTTTATATATACCGTGCTGATTGCATCTCTAACAATCTTGAGTGGGTACGCTCAAAATCAATAACATCATCTGTGTCACAAAGCTCGTCCAGCGGCACTGCAGCAGTACATATCAGTCTTACTTTATATTCATAAAGTGCGTCTATCAATGTGATAAAACGTTTAGTTTCGTTACGAAGTTCTGAATTTAATCTGGGAATGCCGGTCAGGATAATGGTTTCAAAATGGCTGGCGATTGTTAAATAATCACTCGATCCTAAAGGCTGGACACATAGCTCATGGAATGATGTCAGGGATATTTTGGCAAAAGCCGCCGATAAAATAAGTTGCCGCCCTAATACGTGTAATGTAACAGTGTGCATTGGAGCGCAATTGGTCAGTTGCTTACAATGTTGCTGAGCAAATTCAGATGCGTGCTCATTTAACGGAAAAAAGAAACGAGTCTTTACCGCAGGTTCTTGGTTACATCGATAATCTTTATTGCCAGTCAGATAAATGGTGTCGGTATTTTCTTGTAGCAGCTTAATGAAAGGTAAAAATAACTCCCTTTGTAGTCCCCCACGGTATAACTCGTTTGGATGATAATTGGACGTGGTTACAACAGTTAATCCCAAGTCAATTAGCTTGCCAAACAGCCGTACGATAAGCATGGCATCGGCAATATCGGTGACATGAAATTCGTCCAGGCAGAGTAGCTGGTGCGTCTTGATGATATGTTGAGCCAATGCCAATATGGCATCAGAGTCATGTTGCTGATGCCAGTGATGGACAAAATCATGAATTTCCAACATAAACGCATGAAAATGCACGCGCCTTTTCTGACTGATAGGGCAGTTTTGATAGAATAAATCCATCAGCATGGATTTGCCGCGACCAACTTCACCAAAAATGTACAGACTACGGCATACTGGCGGTAACCGCCATTTTTGTAGTGTTGATTTTTTTTTGAACTCAGTTCGTGTCAACAGCTGATCTTGTAATTTCTGAAGCTGTTGCAGGGCAACGCGTTGTGCAGGGTCGTAGTCGATACGACCCTGCATTACCAATTCCTGGTATTTATTTTCCAACAATCCAGACATGCTGCTGTTTTTTATTGTTGATTGTCGTCTCTAGTGGGTAGAGGTTTCTGCTCCTGCTTTATTTTGATAGCTGGCGATTTTGTCAAAATTCAGGTAACGGTAAGTGTCGTCGGCGCTTTGTGTAATCTGATTCATGTAGCCCATATATTCTTCAAAATTAGGGATTTTGCCCAAAATCGAACATACCGCTGCTAATTCCGCAGACGACAGATAGACATTAGCGCCATTACCCAAGCGATTAGGGAAGTTACGTGTCGAGGTAGATACCACGGTTGAGTTTTCCGCCACGCGCGCCTGATTGCCCATGCACAAAGAGCAGCCCGGCATTTCCGTTCTGGCACCGGCTTTACCAAAAGTGCCGTAATAGCCTTCTTCGATGAGTTGGCTTTGGTCCATTTTGGTTGGGGGGGCGACCCAGAGGCGGGTAGGTAATTCGCCTTTTTGCTGTTCCAGTAATTTGCCTGCGGCCCGGAAATGACCAATATTGGTCATACACGATCCCAAAAATACTTCATCAATTTTAGTGCCGGCAACTGCCGATAACGGCTTAATGTCATCCGGATCATTGGGGCAGGCCAATAAGGGTTCTTTGATCTCATTCAAGTCGATTTCGATGATTTCAAAATATTCAGCATCAGCATCGGGTTGTAACAGTACCGGATTAGCCAGCCATGCTTCCATGGTCTTGATACGGCGTTCAATGGTGCGAGCATCGCCATAACCTTGGGCAATCATCCAGTTTAACAAGGTGATGTTTGATGTCAGATATTCGCGAATCGGTGCTTCGTTTAGGCGGACTGTACACCCCCCCGCCGAGCGTTCTGCCGAAGCATCGGACAATTCGAACGCTTGCTCCACTTTCAAATCAGGTAGACCCTCAATTTCCAGGATGCGTCCGGAAAAGACATTTTTTTTGCCTTTCTTTTCAACGGTCAATAAGCCGCGTTGAATCGCTGCATAAGGAATGGCGTTGACCAAATCCCGCAAGGTAATGCCGGGTTGTAGATTGCCTTTAAAGCGCACCAATATCGATTCCGGCATATCCAGCGGCATTACGCCGGTAGCTGCAGCAAACGCTACCAGACCTGAACCGGCCGGAAAGGAGATGCCAATCGGGAAGCGGGTATGAGAATCGCCGCCGGTACCGACGGTGTCAGGCAACAGCGTGCGGTTTAGCCAGGAATGAATGATGCCGTCGCCGGGACGCAAGGACACACCGCCGCGATTCATGATGAAATCGGGCAGGGTATGTTGCATGGTGACATCGACCGGTTTGGGGTAGGCGGCAGTATGGCAGAACGATTGCAAGACCAGATCGGCAGAAAATCCCAAACAGGCAAGGTCTTTTAACTCATCGCGAGTCATTGGGCCGGTGGTATCTTGAGAACCTACGGTAGTCATGTGCGGTTCGCAGTAAGTATTTGGGCGAACGCCTGCAACGCCGCAAGCCTTGCCGACTATTTTCTGCGCCAGCGTATACCCTTTGCCGCTGTCTTGAGTTGCGCTTGGGCGTTTGAATACAGCCGATACCGGCAAGCCTAATACCTTGCGGGCACGATCAGTAAGTCCTCGGCCGATAATTAATGGAATCCGGCCGCCTGCGCGGACTTCATCGAGAATGATGTCGGTTTTTAATGCAAAGTCAGAGATGATTTCATTGCTGTTGTGCTGCTTAATTACGCCTTGATACGGATAAATATCGATAATATCGCCGGGGGTTAATTGGCTGACATCGCAC